>NZ_JAPUEW010000049.1:166107-194247 GCF_027492335.1 Klebsiella sp.
AATCAGAGGCCAATAATTTTCCCGGAGGCGGTGCTTGGTGTATCTGTCCAGGCTACCGGTCCGCGGGCGGAGGTGGGCTCGTAGCCCGGGCAGGCGCTTTGCGCCGCCCCCGGGGAGGTAATCAGAGGTCAATAATTTTCCCGGAGGCGGTGCTTGGTGTATCTGTCCAGGCTACCGGCTTGCAGGCGTTGATGAACAAGCGCAGCGCGAGCCGGGAAAATTTCCGTGTTGCAGGTGTTGGTGAGGCTGAGGCTCCCTCAGCCTGCGGAGCAAACTACGCCAAATCTTCTCCGTTGCTGGCAATCACCTTTTTATACCACCAGAACGATTTTTTGCGCTTACGCGCCAGCGTGCCGTGGCCTGCGTCGTCGCGGTCAACGTAGACAAAGCCGTAGCGTTTGCTCATCTCACCGGTAGAAGCGGATACCAGGTCGATGCAGCCCCAACTGGTGTAACCCATCACCGGAATGCCGTCTTCGATGGCGTCGCCCATCGCTTTAATATGCTCGCGCAGATAGCTAATGCGATAGTCGTCGTTAATCTCGCCGTTGGCGTCAATCTCATCGCGCGCGCCGAGGCCGTTCTCCACCAGGAACAGCGGCTTCTGATAGCGGTCATACATCATATTCATGGTGATGCGCAGGCCGAGTGGGTCGATACCCCAGCCCCATTCGCTGGCCTGAATATGCGGGTTCTTCAGCGACTTAACGATATTGGCGGCATTGGTGTTGTTGGCGTTCATCTCCGCCGAGGCGCAACGCGAGGCGTAGTAGCTAAAAGAGACGAAATCAACGGTATTTTGTAGGATTTCATCATCACCCGCTTCTTTCACAACCGTCACGCCTTTTTCGCGGAATACCCGCGCAGCCCATACCGGGTATGCGCCGCGCGCCTGGACGTCGATAAAGAACAGATTTTCGCGATCTTTCTCCAGCGCCATCCACACGTCTTCTGGCTTACAGGAGTAAGGGTAGAAATTGCCGCCCGCCAGCATACAGCCGACCTGATTTTGCGGGTTTACCTCATGGGCGATTTTGGTGGCTAAGGCGCTGGCTATCAGTTCATGATGCGCGGCCTGGTATTTCACCTGATCCTGATTCTCGCCCTCTTCAAACACCAGTCCGGCTCCGGAGAACGGGCTATGCAGCATAATGTTGATTTCATTGAAGGTGAGCCAGTATTTCACTAAACCATCAAAAGCTTCAAAGCAGGTGCGGGCGTAGCGGGTGAAAAATTCCACCATTTTACGATTGCGCCAGGAGCCGTATTCCGTCACCAGATGCATCGGTACGTCGAAATGGCACAGCGTGACCAGCGGCTCGATATTGTGCTTTTTGCACTCCTCGAACAGCGAACGGTAGAAGGCGATCCCTTCCTGATTTGGTTCCAGTTCATCACCTTTCGGAAACAGGCGGCTCCAGGCGATAGAGGTGCGAAACACGCTAAAACCCATCTCCGCCATCAGGGCGATATCTTCTTTATAACGATGATAAAAATCGATGGCCTCGTGGCTCGGGTAAAATTCATCGTCGCGTAGCTCAAAACGCTTCTCCAGCCCCAGCTTGACCGGCAGGCGGTGAGCGCCGTGGGGAATAGTATCGACGGTAGTCAGCCCTTTACCACCCTCCAGATATGCCCCTTCGGACTGGTTGGCGGCCAGTGCGCCACCCCATAAAAATCCCTGTGGAAAAGTCGCCATGCGTTACCTCATTATCAAAATTGTGTTCAGGCGTGTGATGTTTGAGCCGTAGCCTGGCGCTGTCTGGCGTCAGCAGCAGCCTCTTCAACCGGAATATCTTCAAAGCCGAGCAGCAGCGTAAGGATAAACGACAGCACTACCGCCAGCGCCATGACGCCAAAGACCCAGACGATAGTCATCGGATTAGCCGGGTCGAAGAACTGGACGCTGGTAAACAGGCCCGGTGCTGCCATCGAGTGGCTGGCAAGTCCAGCAATCCCGGCCACCGCGCCGCAGATAAAGCCGCTGATCAGGCTGGCAATCAGCGGTCGCTTCAGGCGCACCGCCACGCCGTACAGCGCGGGTTCGGAAATCCCCGCCAGAATGGCGGAAGCGGCGGCCGCCAGCGCCGTCTGGCGCAGCTCCGGGTTTTTGGTTTTCCACGCCACCGCCAGCGATGATCCGCCCAGCGACAGGTTGGCGCCGATTTCAGACGGCATGACCATGCCCTCTTTACCGGTTTCGGCAATGGTCTGAATGATAGTCGGGGTAAAGACGCGGTGCATCCCAGTCATCACCAGCAGCGGCCACAGGGCGCCCATAATCGCCACCGACAGCCAGCCCAGATAGCTATGAATGGTATAAACCAGCGCGGAAATGGCGCTACCAATCCAGATGCCGAGCGGGCCAATCAGCAGAATCGACAGCGGGGCTGCAATCAGTACGATCAGCATGGGTTTAAGGAAGTTTTTCGTCACCGCCGGGGTGATTCGGTCGACCCAGCGTTCGATATACGATAGGCACCAGGTCATCACCAGCGCCGGGATCACGGTATAGGTGTATTTTACCGCCGTCACCGGAATCAAGGCGAACTCAACATGTTCGCCCTGGGCGGCTTTCGCCATCAGCTCGATAAAGCTCGGGTGCACCAGTACCCCGGCAATTGCAATCGCCAGCGACATATTGGTTTTGAATTTCACCGCCGCGGAAGCCGCCACCATCAGCGGCAGGAAGAAGAATGCGCCGTCGCCAATAACCGTCAGAATGGTTAGCGTTGGCGCCCCTTTGGGCAGCACGCCGGTCATCTCCAGGATCATCGCCAGCAGCTTAACCATCGATCCGCCGATAATCGCCGGGATCAGCGGTGACATGGTGCCGATCAGCGCGTCAAGGATCCCCGCTCCGATGCGTTTTAAGGTGATAGGCGGTTTCCCCTGTGGTTCGGCAGGGCGCAGATCCCCCGGCAGCAGGGCCACCACCTCGCGATACGCCTGGGAGACGGTATTACCGATGATCACCTGACACTGGTTGTCGCTACGCACCACGCCGAGTACGCCTTTTAACCCTTTCAAGGTGGCGCTATCGACCTGCTCGCTGTCTTTGACCACGAAACGCAGGCGCGTCATACAGTGAGTAACGGCGGCGACGTTATCTACGCCACCTATCGCCGTGATGATCTGCTGCGCCAGGGCTGCATAATTTTTAGACATCGGATTTTATCCTGTTTATCAATGGGGTACTGGCTTGTCATCGCGCCGTAAACGGAGCGGTATCATGCATACATAGGAAACCGGTTCCACACAATCATCAATAGTTTCATTTGTGGTTACAAGATATAAAAAAATAAGATCTTAATTTTGTGATTTTGATCGCTTTGTCAGCACGGGGAGAGATGTGTGCAAATGCTGAAAAACCGTCGCGCGTGCAGTACACTGCGGGCAACATTGGCAACAGGAATAACCACATGGCAACAATGCTGGAGGTCGCGAAGCGTGCAGGAGTGTCGAAGGCCACCGTTTCGCGGGTGCTGTCGGGGAACGGCTATGTCAGTCAGGAGACCAAAGACCGCGTGTTCCAGGCGGTGGCTGAAAGCGGCTATCGGCCGAATCTGCTGGCGCGCAACCTGGCGACCAAAAAGACGCAGACCCTCGGGCTGGTGGTGACCAACACCCTTTATCACGGCGTCTACTTCAGCGAGTTGCTCTATCACGTAGCGCGGATGACCGAAGACAAAGGGCGGCAGTTGATCCTCGCTGACGGTAAGCACAGCGCGGAGGAAGAGCGCGAGGCGATTCAGTATCTGCTCGACCTGCGCTGCGACGCGATTATCATCTACCCGCGTTTTCTCAGCGTTGATGAGATGGATGAGATTATTGAGAGCCATGAGCAGCCGATTATGGTGCTTAACCGTCGCCTGCGCCGTAACGCCAGCCACTGCGTCTGGTCCGATCAAAAGGCCTCGGCGATGATGGCTGTGGAAAAGCTCATCGCGCTGGGCCATCGTGATATCGCCTTTATTACCGGTTCGCTGGATTCGCCAACCGGCGTTGAGCGTCTTTCGGGCTATAAAGATGCATTGTCTCGCCACGGCATCGGCCTGAATAATGATTTGATTGTTGAAGGAAGGTGGACGCCGGAAACCGGGGCTGCCGGGGTGAAGACGCTGCGCCAGCGCAATGTCCGCTATAGCGCGCTGGTGGCGAGTAACGACGATATGGCGATCGGTGCGATGAAGCAGTTGCATCAGCTTGGCGTAAAAGTGCCAGAGCAGGTATCGGTGGTGGGTTTTGACGATATCGTGCTGGCGCCCTATATGGTTCCGGCGCTCTCCAGCGTCAAAGTGCCGGTCACGGAGATGATCAAAGAGAGTATCAACCGGCTGATTTTTATGCTCGACGGCGGTGATTTAAAATATCAGCAAACCTTCCCCGGTGAGCTGATTGAACGCGACTCAATGGTTCCCGGCCCGCATGCCTGACGTCGTCATCTGTCATCGTCAGTTGTGACGATGACAGTATTCCTGTTATTTATTCCCTTTATTATCAATGCAATAAAAATTGGAACGTATTATGCATACTCCGGCACATCACCTTCTTACAGCTGGAGAAATGGATGAACCGTTTCATTATCGCCGACGCGAGCAAATGCATCGGCTGCCGCACCTGTGAAGTAGCCTGCGTGGTCTCTCATCAGGAACATCAGGACTGCGCGGCGCTGACGCCAAAAAACTTTTTACCGCGTATTCACGTGATTAAAGGCGTCAATGTGTCGACGGCCACCGCCTGTCGTCAGTGCGAAGACGCGCCGTGCGCTAACGTCTGCCCGAACGGCGCAATCAGCCGCGAAAAGGGTTTTGTCCACGTGATGCAGGAGCGCTGCATTGGCTGCAAAACCTGCGTGGTGGCCTGCCCGTATGGCGCGATGGAAGTGGTCGTGCGTCCGGTTATCCGCCACAGCGGCGCGGGGCTGAACGTGATGGCGGAAAAAGCGGAAGCCAACAAGTGCGACCTCTGTCATCATCGCGAAGCGGGTCCGGCCTGTATGGAGGCCTGTCCGACCCACGCGCTGGTGTGCGTCGATCGCAACAAGCTCGAACAGATGAATATCGAAAAACGCCGCCGTACGGCGCTGGCCTGGTAATTTGACCGCGCGATGAACGGGGTGCAAATACGCATTCGCGGTAAAGTGCAGGGGGTGGGGTTCCGCCCCTTTGTCTGGCAGCTGGCGCAGGAGCTGGGGCTATGCGGCGACGTATGCAACGACGGCGACGGCGTACTGGTGCGGCTTGGTGGCGGTGATGCGGCGTTCCTCGCCGCTTTAACCCAGCGCTGCCCGCCGTTGGCGCGGATCGACAGCACGCAAGCTCAGCCGTTTGCCTGGGCCATCGCGCCGTCGGGTTTCACCATCCGTCAAAGCGGGACCGGGAGCATGCGTACGCAGATTGTACCCGATGCCGCGACCTGTCCGGCATGTCTTGCGGAGATGAATGACCCGCAGGAACGCCGCTACCGCTATCCGTTTATCAACTGCACCCACTGCGGGCCGCGTTTTACCATTATTCGCGCCATGCCTTATGACCGCCCGCTGACCTCCATGTCTCCGTTTCCTCTTTGTCCGTCCTGTGCGGCGGAGTACGGTAATCCTGCCGATCGCCGTTTTCACGCTCAGCCGGTTGCCTGCGCTGAATGTGGGCCACAGCTGGAATGGCGTGGAGATGCGGGTAATCTGTTTGGTGACGCGGCGTTAGAAACGGCAATTTCCCGTCTGATGGCGGGTGACATCGTGGCGGTAAAGGGGCTGGGCGGTTTTCATCTGGTGTGCGATGCCGGAAATCTTGATGCGGTGGCGACGTTGCGGTCACGCAAGCATCGCCCGGCAAAACCGCTGGCGGTAATGCTGCCGACGGCTACGGGACTGCCCGAACAGGCGCTTAAGCTGCTGACCTCTCCCGCCGCGCCGATCGTGCTGCTGGACAAAACGCAGGTTGCTGGCCTGTGCGACCAAATTGCGCCAGGGCTTGCGGAAGTAGGGGGGATGCTGCCGTCTAATCCATTGCAGCATTTACTTTCGCAGGCGCTGGCGCGCCCCTTAGTGATGACCTCTGGCAATCTTAGCGGCCGTCCGCCTGCGCTCACTAACGATCAGGCGCTGGCAGATCTCGCCGGGATTGCCGACGGTTTTCTGCTGCATAACCGCGAGATTGTGCAGCGGATGGACGATTCCGTGGTGCGGCAAAGCGGCGAGATGCTGCGCCGTGCTCGCGGCTATGTGCCGGACGCGCTGCAGCTGCCGCCGGGATTCCACGACGTACCGCCGCTGCTGGCCCTCGGCGCGGATATGAAAAATACCTTCTGCCTGCTGCGCGGCGATGAAGCGGTGCTCAGTCAGCATTTTGGCGACCTGAGTGAAGAAGGCGTAGAAGGGCAGTGGCGACAGGCGCTGCATTTGATGCAGGAAATCTACGTTTTTACGCCGCAGCGGGTGGTGGTTGATGCCCATCCCGGCTATCGCGCTTCGCAGTGGGCGGCGTCGCTGGCGCTGCCGGTGGAGCGCGTTTTACATCATCATGCCCACGCTGCCGCCTGCCTGGCTGAACATCGCTGGCCGCTGGACGGCGGCGACGTAATCGCCCTGACGCTCGACGGCATCGGAATGGGTGAAAACGACGAGCTATGGGGCGGCGAGTGCCTGCGGGTTAACTATCGCGAATGTGAACGGCTTGGCGGCTTGCCCGCGGTGGCGCTGCCCGGCGGTGACCTTGCTGCGCGTCAGCCGTGGCGCAATCTGCTCGCTCACTGCCTGGCGTTTGTGCCTGACTGGCAGAACTATGCCAAAACCGCCGCGCTGCGTCAGCAAAACTGGCCACTGCTGGCGCGGGCCATTGAGCGCGGTATTAATGCGCCTAAAGCGTCGTCGTGCGGACGTCTGTTTGACGCCGTCGCCTGCGCTTTAGGTTGTGCGCCGCTAACTCTGAGCTATGAGGGCGAAGCGGCCTGTCGGCTGGAGGCGCTGGCGGCAACCTGCGAAAGCGTTGATCACCCGGTGACGTTACCGTGGCGCGACGGCGAGCTGGACCTGGCGATGTTCTGGCGACTGTGGCTCGGCTGGCAGGCCAATCCGGCGCAAAAAGCCTGGGCTTTTCATGATGCGCTGGCCTGCGGCTTGGCGGCGATGGTGCGTGGTTGCGCGAGCGCGCGGGATATTCATGCCCTGGCCTTTGGCGGCGGGGTGCTGCATAACCGGCTGTTGGTGGCGCGATTGACCTTTTATCTGGCCGATTTTACTCTGCTCTTTCCGCAGCAACTGCCCGCTGGCGATGGCGCGATAGCCCTCGGCCAGGCGGTTATCGCTGCGGCCCGCCTGCAGGCTTAAAGGACTCCGACATGATAGTGACGATTTTACGCCAGCAGCCGCGTGCAGCGGCGCTGGTGATGGGGCTGGTTGTGGCCAATTTGCTGGCCTGGGGCTGGGCGTTTGCCGCGTTTGGCGGTAGCGGCGCGCTGATGGCCGCCAGCCTGCTGGCCTGGGGTTACGGCCTGCGCCATGCGGTGGATGCCGATCATATTGCGGCAATTGACAACGTGACCCGCAAAATGATGCAGCAGGGGCGACGGCCTTTCGGCGTTGGCGCATGGTTTTCGCTGGGCCACTCATCGATTGTGGTACTGGCTTCGGCGGCGATTGCCGCTACGGCTACCGCATTTGGTCAGCAGATGAGTTGGTTTCACGATACCGGCAGCGTTATTGGCACCGCCGTGTCGGCGCTATTTTTGCTGGCGATGGCGTTTATCAACCTGGTTATTCTGCGCAGCGTCTGGCGCAGCTTTCAGGCGTGGAAGCAGGGCGAAAAGGTGAGCGATGAGGTGGCGACCAGCGGCGGCATGATGAGCTGGCTGTTTGGTAAAACCTTCCGCCTGATAAGCCGCAGCTGGCAGATGTATCTGGTGGGCTTTCTGTTTGGCCTCGGCTTTGATACGGCGACGGAAATCGGCGTACTGGGCATTTCCGCCGCCAGCGCGTCGAGCGGGATGTCGATCTGGTCGATTATGGTTTTTCCGGCGCTGTTCGCCAGCGGCATGGCGCTGGTGGATACGCTTGATAATGTGCTGATGGTCGGCGCTTACGGCTGGGCATTCAGCAAGCCGCAGCGCAAGCTTTATTACAATATGACCATTACCGGTACCTCGGTGGTGGTGGCGCTGTTTATTGGTGGGCTGGAAGCGCTGGGGCTGTTGATGGATAAGTTTTCCCTGAGCGGCGGGGTCTGGCGATGGGTTGGGGCATTGAACGACAATCTTGGCAACGCCGGTTTTGTGGTGGTGGGGCTGTTTGTTGCCTGCTGGGTGCTGTCGGTGCTTAACTACCGCTGGCGCGGGTACGATAACCTGGCGCGGTAGGTTGGGGAGATCGTCCCGGAGGCGATGCTGCGCATCTGTCCGGGCTACCGATTATGTGGCTGTCTGGTAGCCCGGACAGGCGCAACGCACCGCCTCCGGGGATAACGTCAGTTCATACAGGCTAACTCACCAACTGCTTGAGCAGCGCAAAGGCGTCTTTCATTCGATCCTCGCTAACCACAAAGGCGCGCAGCTGGTTTTCGGCATCCACGCCTTTCGCCACCAGTCCGTCTTTGGCGGCAACGATATTCCACGTCAGATCCTCGCGTTGGGTATCGCCCGCCAGATGCAGCGGTAAATCCGGCGTTTTGACCTTCACCAGCATCGGCGGCAGCTTCAGCTCACCCTGCTGGGTCAGCAGATTTTTACCGAGGCACATAGCGCTCAGCAGAATCGGTTGCAGGAACGGCAACACCATGCCGTTGATTTCCGCGCAGTCGCCGAGAGCGTAAATTGCCGGATGGCTGGTTTGCAGCTGGCTGTTCACCACCACGCCGCGATTAATCTCCAGACCCGCATGCCGCGCCAGCGCCGTTTCCGGGCGCAGGCCGGCGGCAGCGACCACCGCATCAACGGTCACCGTGCGCTGACGGTCGAGGGTGACGCGAATGCCGTCGGCGTTTTGCTCCAGGCTTTCCAGTTGAGATTTCAGCATCAGGTGCACGCCCATATCGGTCAGACGATGCTGCAGGCGGCTGCTGGCCTCCGGCGGCATCAGCGCCGACAGCACGCTGGCGGAGTTATCCACCACCGTCACCGCTTTCCCGGCGCGGCAGAAATCCATCGCCAGCTCGCAGCCAATCAACCCGCCGCCAACGATCAGTACGCGTCTGGCGTCATGCAACTGGCTCTGCGCTGCGCCATACTCACGCTGGCTGTTGAGGGTCAGCATTAGCTCGCGTCCCGGTACCGACGGAATAAACGGCGTCGCGCCGGTAGCCAACACCAGTTTGTCATAGCGCCACTCACGGTCCTGGTTTTTCACTACCTGATTCTCGGCGTCGATATCGCTCACCCAGGTATGCGGGAACAGGCGCAAATTGTACTGCTCGGCAAACTCTCCCGCCGTTTGCAGGGTTAGATCGTCGGCCTTCTGACCACGTCTGACCACATGGCTGAGGTCCGGTTTGTTGTACTCATCCATACTGTCGGCGGCGATCAGGGTCAGCGGGATTTGCGGGTCCTGCTTACGGATATTTTTCACCAGCTGACGGGCCGCGAAGCCCGAGCCGATGATGACGATGCCATCACTCATTTTGCCTCCGATGCCAGAACATCAAACACGTCTTTACCCAGCGAGCATTCCGGGCAGAGGAAGTTATCCGGGACTTCGCTCCACGGCGTACCCGGCTGGACGTCCTGGTTCGGCTCGCCTGTTTCTGGATCGTAAATCCACTGACACACGCTGCACTGCATTTTAGGACCGAGATCGACGGTGGCCGCCGCTGCGCATGACGTTGCTTGCGGCGCGGCTTTTTTCTCCTGGCGAACCGGCAGCGGAACCCGCGCCCATTGACGAGCAATTTCGCGACCGTGCTGACGGCAAATTTCCAGCGCGTCGAGGTCCGGACGCCATTTGGCCTTCAGGCTCAGGGACATTTCAAAACCGGCATCCTGTAAACGGGTAGAGAGACGGTCAACCGCGCCGCCGCTCCAGCCGTGGGAGCCAAAGGCGCTGGCGTGTTTATTACGAAAACGCAGGCCGGTCATCTCTTCCACCAGCCCGGCGATTTTCGGCATCATCACGTTGTTCATGGTGGAGGTGCCGACCAGCACGCCTTTGGAGCGGAATACGTTGGTCAGGATTTCGTTTTTATCGCTACGGGCGACGTTAAAGATTTTCACCGCCACGTTCGGGTCAACTTCGTTGATGCCCTGGCCAATCGCATCCGCCATCATGCGGGTGTTATTGGACATGGTGTCGTAGAAAATGGTGATACGGTCTTCCTGATAGTCCGCCGCCCATTTCAGGTACAGCTCAACGATCTGGGTTGGATTTTCACGCCATACCACGCCGTGGGAGGTGGCAATCATGTCGACGGGCAGATTGAAGCCGAGAATTTCGGTGATTTTCGGCGTCACCAGGCGGCTGAACGGGGTCAGGATGTTGGCGTAGTAACGCTGGCATTGCTCGAACAGTTCGGTCTGGTCCACTTCGTCGTTGAACAGACGTTCATCGCAGTAGTGCTGGCCAAAGGCATCGTTACTGAACAGTACCGCATCGCCGGTCATGTAGGTCATCATGCTGTCCGGCCAGTGCAGCATCGGGGTTTCCACAAAAATCAGCTGTTTGCCGTTACCGATATCCAGGCTGTCGCCGGTTTTCACTACGTTAAAGTTCCACTCCGGGTGATGGTGGTGGCCGGTGATGGAGTCGATGGCGTTGGCGGTGCAGTAGATTGGGGTGTCCGGGATCTGCGCCATCAACTCGCTCAGCGCACCGGCATGATCTTCTTCAGCGTGGTTAATGATGATGTAGTCGATGTCAGCGAGGTCGATTTCACCGCGCAGGTTCTGTACGAACTCGCGGCTGAATTTATGATCGACGGTATCGATCAGCACATTTTTTTCTTCGCGGATGAGATAGCTGTTGTAGCTGCTGCCGCGCAGCGTTTTGTATTCGGTTCCGTGAAAATCACGTACTTCCCAGTCACGTTGGCCAACCCAATGAATGTTATTTTTAACCAGAATAGACATAGCAACCTCAATTAATTCAACGTTGTTTCAAATAAGATGTTTTGCTTATATCAAGTTACGTGCCAATTTTTTAATGTATTGAATTTTAAGGTTTTAATGTTTTTAGATAAATTTATTGATGTCAAAATGACAATGGTTAAAATAGTCGTTATGACTATCTTTATTGTCAAAATGACTATGAGGCGACAATGAGTTTCTCCGTCGAGGCCCTGGCGAAAATCGCCATTGATTTACAAAGCGATCTCGGTCATGCCGACCGTTTCTCGCGCCTGATTACCACCCTGCGGCAGATTCTCGGCTGCGATGCTTCGGCGCTGCTGCGCTACGAAGCGCATCAGTTTGTGCCGCTGGCGATTGATGGCCTGGCGCAGGATGTACTTGGGCGGCGCTTCGCCCTTGAAGGTCACCCACGGCTGGAGGCGATTGCTCGCGCCGGGGACGTGGTGCGGTTCCCGGCAGACAGCGACCTGCCGGACCCCTATGATGGACTGATCCCCGGTCAGGAGAGCCTGAAGGTGCATGCCTGCGTCGGACTGCCGCTATTTGCCGGGCAAACCCTGATTGGCGCGCTCACCCTCGACGGCATGGATGCGGACCGCTTTGACAGCTTTAGCGATGAGGAGCTGCGCCTGATTGCCGCTCTGGTGGCCGGGGCGTTGAATAACGCGCTGCTGATCGCCCGACTGGAGAATCAAAACGTGCTTCCGGAGCAGGCTATCGCTTACCCGGCGTCCGAGCGTCAGGAGATAATCGGCCTGTCGGCACCGATTTTACAGCTGAAAAAAGAGATCGATATCGTCGCGGCTTCCGACCTTAACGTCCTGATTAGTGGCGAAACCGGCACCGGCAAAGAGCTGGTGGCGAAGGCGGTGCATCAGGGGTCGCCGCGGGCGGCCAATCCGTTGATCTACCTTAACTGCGCGGCTTTGCCGGAGAGCGTGGCGGAGAGCGAGCTGTTTGGCCATGTTAAAGGGGCATTTACCGGAGCGATAAGCAACCGTAGCGGCAAGTTTGAAATGGCGGACAACGGGACGCTGTTCCTTGATGAAATTGGCGAGCTGTCGCTGGCGCTGCAGGCCAAGCTACTGCGGGTGCTGCAGTATGGCGATATTCAGCGCGTCGGCGATGACCGCAGCCTGCGGGTTGATGTACGGGTGCTGGCTGCGACCAACCGCGACCTGCGTCAGGAGGTGGTGGAAGGGCGTTTTCGTGCCGACCTTTACCATCGTCTGAGCGTGTTCCCGCTGTCGGTTCCGGCGCTGCGCGAGCGGGAAAATGACGTCGTGCTGCTGGCGGGCTATTTCTGTGAGCAGTGTCGTTTACGTATGGGGCTGTCGCAGGTGATTTTAAGCGACGCGACGCGCGCCAGACTGCTGGCGTGGTCATGGTCGGGTAACGTGCGCGAGCTGGAGCATGCCATTCATCGGGCGGTAGTTCTGGCGCGGGCAACTCAGGCGGGTAACGAAGTCGTACTGGAGCCACCGCATTTTCAGTTTGCCACGGAAGCGCCGGGTCTGCCTGACGTAAGCCCGCAGCCGGTGGTGGAAGTGGTGAATTTACGCGAGGCGACGGAAGCCTTCCAGCGCGAAGCGATTGCCAGAGCGCTGGCGGATAACAATCGCAACTGGGCCGCTGCCGCCCGCGCGCTGGATCTCGACGTCGCCAACCTGCATCGGCTGGCGAAGCGTCTCGGGCTTAAAGGATCCCGGCCTGATAAAAGTTCTGCAGGTTAATTGCGCCGACTAGTTGACCGTTGTCATCGACCACCGGCGCGGCGCTGATTTTGTGCTTCATCAGGCGCTCTTTGGCTTCTACCGCGCGGCTTTCTGCTTGCAAGGTTACGCCGTTGCGGGTCATTGCCTGGCTGACGACATCTTGCAAACTGCCGCCGCCTACCAGCCAGCGGCGCAGGTCGCCGTCGGTAAACACGCCCTGGACGTGATTGTGCTCATCGCAGACTGCCACCAGCCCCAGGCCGGTGCGGCTGAGTTCGAGCATCGCGTCCATCACGCTGGTATCAACATCCACGCGCGGCACGTCGCCATCGCGGCGCATGAGATGGTGAACTTTGTTCAGCAGTCGTGCGCCCAGCGCCCCAGCCGGATGCGAGCGGGCAAAATCTTCTTCATTAAAGCCGCGAGCCTGCATCACCGCCATCGCCAGCGCGTCGCCGAGCATCAGGGTGTTAACGGTGCTGGAGGTCGGCGCGAGGTGCATTGGGCAGGCTTCGCGTTCTACGGCGATATCAAGTACCGCTTTAGCCGCCAATGCCAACGGAGATTTGGATTTCCCGGTCATTGCCAACAGCGGAATGGATTTTTCTTCCAGGCGCGGGACAATGAGATCCAGCTCTTTAGCGCTGCCGGAGTAGGAGATAAACAGCATCACGTCGCGGCTATCGAGCATCCCAAGGTCGCCGTGCAGCGCCTCCGCCGGATGAACGAAAAATGCCGGAGTGCCGGTGCTGGCGAAGGTGGCGGCCAGTTTTTTGCCAATATGACCTGATTTACCGATCCCGGAGACCACCAGTTTTCCCTCGCAGTGAATGATGATTTCCGCCGCGCGGATGAAGTCGTCGCCCAGGCGTTCAGGCAGGCGGCTCGCCTCCTGAAGCTCCAGCATCAGGGTCTGGCGTCCGGCTTCTAACAGAAAGTTACTCATGATGTTCTCCAGTAATAATGACCTCGATGCCTTTTTCTTCCAGCGCTTGCTTGAATTCCTGGCTGATATCGGCATCGGTAATCAGTTTGTCCACGCTCTCCAGACCGCAGACGATATTGGGACTTTTGCGGCCAAACTTCGATGAGTCGGCCATCAGGATAACCTCGCGGGCGGCATTGCACATCGCTTTGCTGACCGTATAAACCTCATTAAAGGTGGTGACGCCAGCGATTAAATCAATCCCGTCGGTTCCCATAAACAGTTTATCGAAGCTGAAGTGCTCGAAGGCGTTTTCCGCCAGCTGGCCATGAAAGGAAGCCGATTTTTTACGGAAGGTACCACCAGGCATCAGGATAGTTTGTTCATTATCCAGCTCGGAGAGGGCGTTGACGATATGCAGGCTGTTGGTCATCACGGTGATGTTATTGAAGCGGCTGAGCATCGGCACCATTTGCAGCACCGTACTGCCGGCGTCAAGAATGATCGAGTCGCCATCGTGAATAAAGCCCACCGCAACTTCGGCAATTCGCTCTTTTTTATGGGTGTTGATCAGCGTCTTGTGGTCGATGGGCGGGTCGGCCTCGTCTTTATTTAACACCACGCCGCCGTAGGTGCGGATAACGGTACCGGCATTCTCAAGGATGACCAGATCCTTGCGGATGGTGGTACCGGTGGTGTCGAAGTGTTGCGCCAGCTCTTCGACCGAACATTTACCCTGCGATTGCAGGTGCTCGAGAATGGCTGCCTGGCGCTGACGTGGTTTCATAGGCGTTGTATCCTGCGTTTAAAGTTTCGAAGTGATAATTTCGCAAGATATTAACTTTCACAACGAAATTATCCATGTTTCGGATTAAGCGCTAATAATAGTGCATTCTGACAGAGCGGATCATTGGGAAAGATCACATCAGGTTGCAATTCCTCGAGATGTTTGCCGTTGAGAGCGGGAATTTTTTGTGGTCTGGCGAAGACGGTGAGACCTTTCATTAACAGCGTATCGCGAATGCGATCATGCTCGTCGACGGCGATGGCGACGACGGCGCGCGGTTTAAAACGGCCCGAGGAGCGACCTACGCCAACCCGGCCCTGCTGGCATAGCTGGTCGAAGGCGCGGTTGAACTGGCGGATTTGCCAGCCGCCAAAGGCGAGCTGGGTTATCCAGGCGATGGCGGCGACGGTGATGAGTGCGGTAACCATAAAATCTCCTTAAGGTGCGTGCGATATTCCCCCGGAGGCGGCGCGTTGCGCCTGTCCGGGCTACCAGACAGCTGCATAATCGGTAGCCCGGACAGATGCGCAGCATCGCCTCCGGGAAAACAGCGCGCAACGTTTTAAAACATCACCTGCCCGCCGGTGACGTTGATGGACTGCCCGGTGCAGTACGAAGCCTGCGGGCTGGCGTAAAACATCAGCACGTTGAGCACATCCTGATAATCGCAACCGCGCTTGAGCGGAACTTTATCGACGTAATACTGTTCAACTTCGTTCTCGGCAATCCCCAGCTTGGTGGCGTACTGCGGCAGCAGCGACTGGAACATCGGCGACTTCAGCAGGTTGCCCAGCATCAGCGAATGGACGGTGATACCGTACTCCGCGAGATCTAATGCCAGAGACTGCGTCAGCCCCACTCCGCCAAATTTCGCCGCGCTATAGCCGGAGTTGTGCTTGCTCCCCACTTTGCCGGATTTCGAGTTGATCTGGATGATGCGTCCTTTAATACCGTCGCGGATCATCAAGCGGGAAAACTCGCGGGCGCAGAGGAAGTAGCCCACCAGATTAACCTGCAGCGAGCGGTCGAAATCGCCCAAGGCAAAATCGCTGATAAAGGCCGCTTTGGCGATCCCGGCGCTGTAGACCAACAGGTCTGCGCGAGAAAATATTTCGTCAACGCCGCGGGCGAGGGCGACGACGCTGGCTTCGCTGGTGGCGTCTGCGCCAAAGCCGTAGGCCGTTCCTTCGCCGTATTCAGCATTAATGGCCTGCGCGACGCGAGTCGCTTTATCGCTCTGGATGTCGACAACCGCCACGCGATAGCCCTCTGCAGCAAGGCCGCGACATAGAAACTCCCCTAAGGTTTGTCCCCCACCGATGACAACAGCAACCTGATTCATAATTTTCTCCTTACAACTTAAGCAACAAATTTCAGTACGCAGCCGGTGGTGATGGCTTCCGGCACCGGGCCCGCCACGTGGACGGTTCCGGGGAATTCCGCTTCGCTGTGACCATCAAAACGCAGCGTGATATGGCCGAGCTCGCGCAGGTTCTGCTCGGCAACGTCGCCGACGGCGGTCACTGGATAGCGCTGTTCGCCAAGCTGAAGCTCTGCGCCCGGGACCAGCGGGCCGGATAGCTCGCCGTGGTTGTGAATAAAGCAATACTCTTCGATGTCGGCCGGGGCCCCTTCGCGGAAGGTGATCAGCATCTGGTCTTCCAGCGCCATCGTCGCACTGGCACCGATACGCGTAATGGTGGTCTGGTAAATCACGGTCATCTTCAGGAACCTCTTATTGGTAAATAAATCCGGAAACAAACCAGGCGATCAGCACCGTTGGCGCGCCGGTCAGGAAGCGGCTCACCAGCACCGACGGGACGCCGACGCGCACGGTGTCCTGTCGCGCTTCGGCCAAAGACAGACCAACCGGGATAAAGTCGCAGGCGGCCTGGGCGTTAATGGCAAACAGTGCGGGCAGGGCGAGATGTGGTGGAATATTGCCAAGACCAATCTGCACGCCAATCAGTACGCCGATAACCTGGGCGATAACCGCGCCAGGGCCGAGGAACGGTGACAGCAACGGAAAGGAGCAGATAAGCGCCAGCGTAACGAGGCCCAGCGGATGGCTGGCAAGCGGCGCCAGACCGTGGGCAATCCAGTCGCCGACGCCGGAGGCCATGATGATGCCGATCAGCGCTGAAACGAAGGCCATAAACGGCAGGATGGTTTTCAGCACCGTATCGATGGTGTCGCGACCTGCCTGGAACAGCACCGCGACTACGGAACCCATGCCCATGCCGACCTTCGCCAGCAGGCCGTCGCTCTGCTCGGTTATCTTCTTGCTGGTGTCATAGTCGCGGACCGCCGGTTGAGCTGGCGTGTCCTGTGGAGCAGGGGAGTCGTTATCTGTTAAGACGTGAATGTTCTCGCTTTTAACTCCGGAAACGTAAATATCCTCGACGATGTACTGCGCCAGCGGCCCGGATTTGCCGGTAGCGTGGATATTAATGGTCGGGATACGACGCTTTGGGTAGATGCCGCAGCGCAGGGTGCCGCCGCAGTCGATAATCGCCACGCCGATTTCCGCTTCCGGCGGTTCGCCCTCTTTGAAGCCATCGACCGCCTGCCAGCCGGTGAGGCTCGCGATTTTATCGACGATCGCCGGACGGGTGCCTGCGGTGATATAGACAATTTTTTTACCGGCAACTACGTCCAGTTCGAGCGGGCCGCCCCAGCCACCGGTGCCTTTTTCAATACGAATACGTGTCATGATGTTGCTCCTGACAGATGGACTTTCTGCTCAAGTTGGATGGCCATTTTCTTCTCAAAAATCGACGTGGTCAGGTCGGTCACCCAGCCGCGGAAGAAGTTAGTTACCAGGCCCACCAGCAGATAGCTCACCGCCAGCGGCCCTAACGGCAGGCCGAGAGTGGTCAGCCCGTTGGCGATCCCGAGATAGACAAAGAGCTCGCCGGGGTTGATGTGCGGAAACAGACCGTTCATTGAGTGGCAGCTGTAGGAGGCCGCCGCGTAATAGCTTGGTTTGTATTTCTCGGGCATAAAGCGCCCAAGGCTCAGGGTCATCGGGTTACAAAAAACGAAGGTGCCGATGCAGGGCAGCAGCAGGTAGCGGGAGATCGGATTACCGGCGCAGCGTTGCGCCAGCTTTTCGATCCGCTGCTGACCAATAAAGTTGATCAGCGCGTTCATGATCACCAGCAGACTGATCAGCAAAGGCAGGATCCCGGTGACCATACCGGTAAACACCTCGCCTCCCTTCTGGAACAGGCCGATAAACCATTCGGCACCGTGGGTCACGACTTCAATCATTGTTCTCTCCTTCAGCGTGTTATTTTTCTTGCTAACTGGCGGCTAATTTTAATCATTTTGAAAGATTTAAAAGTGTTAATTTGATCGCAAAATGAAAGATAAATATTTTATTTTGAAAGATTGTGGCTGAGGAAGAGAAAAGAATGTGACGAGCGATGAGGTAAAAATGGCAATAAAAAAGAATTTCAGTCGCTGCCGCTTCCTTGTGAGCGGGCGCATGCTTTACCATAATTACCTCTTGCCGATTTGTTAAATGGATGTCCCATGTTGAAGCGTCGTTATCTGGCTTTACTCCCCCTGTGTGTCCTTCTCGCTGCCTGCAGCAGCAAACCTCAAACCCCCGCAGAAACGGAAATGGCGGGCGGCACGGGCGGTTTTTTGCTGGAGCCGCAGCATAACGTGATGCAGATGGGCGGTGATTTCGCCAATAACCCGGCGGCGGAGCAGTTCATCGATAAAATGGTGAGCAAGCATGGCTTCGACCGCCAGCAGCTGCATGAAATCCTCTCGCAGGCCAAACGTCTGGACTATGTTTTGCGTCTGATGGACCGTCAGGCGCCGACCGGGCTGCCGCCGTCAGGGCCAAACGGCGCCTGGCTGCGCTACAAAAAACAGTTTATTACCCCGGATAACGTGCAGAACGGCGTGGTGTTCTGGAACCAGTATCAGGACGCGCTCAACCGTGCGTATCAGGTTTACGGCGTGCCGCCGGAAATTATCGTCGGGATTATTGGCGTGGAAACTCGCTGGGGCCGGGTGATGGGCAAAACCCGCATCCTTGATGCGCTGGCGACGCTGTCGTTCAACTACCCGCGCCGCGCTGAGTACTTCTCCGGCGAGCTGGAAACCTTCCTGCTGATGGCACGCAGTGAAAAAGATGATCCGCTGGACCTGAAAGGGTCGTTTGCCGGAGCGATGGGCTACGGCCAATTTATGCCATCCTCCTATCGCCAGTACGCTGTGGATTTCAACGGCGACGGGCATATCAACCTGTGGGATCCAGTTGATGCTATCGGCAGCGTGGCTAACTACTTTAAGCAGCACGGCTGGGTGAGCGGCGATGTGGTTGCGGTGCAGGCGATGGGCCAGGCGCCTGGTCTGGATAACGGTTTCAAAACCAAATACAGCGTCTCGCAGCTGGCTGCGGCGGGATTAACCCCGACTCAGTCGCTGGGTAACCATCAGCAGGCGAGCCTGCTGCGGCTGGATATAGGCACCGGATACCAGTACTGGTACGGCCTGCCGAACTTCTACACCATCACCCGCTATAACCACAGCACCCATTATGCGATGGCCGTCTGGCAGCTGGGGCTGGCGGTTTCTCAGGCCCGTATGCAGTAATCTTGCCCTTTATGCACCTCTCCGTTCGGAGAGGTGTTTGTAACATTTTGCAGCATTTCCTTTCGTTGACACCAATTTACATTCTACGCATTTTTCAATATTGTTATGTTATAACGTTTTATTGAGGTGTGAGAATTGACTTCCATATTGATGGCTTCCGGCGTTACGCGGCTGATTATCGCCTGTTTTCTGCTGGTCGTGCTGTGGCTGGCAACCTGGTGGGCAGTGTCGTTGCCATGATAGAGCTCAATCATCTGGTGGCTGGCTATGAAGGCCTTGCCATTACGCCATCGCTTAGCGGCACGATCGAAACGGGCAGCATGACGGCTATCGTCGGCCTGAACGGCTGCGGTAAATCGACGCTGCTAAAGACGCTGGCCGGGTTTATTCCACCGGTGAGTGGCCGTCTGAACTGGCGTGACGGACGGCCGATTATCGGTTGGCTGGCTCAGCACCACTCTCTGGAGTCGCAGTTTCCACTCACCGTGCAGGACGTCGTCAGCCAGGGCGCCTGGCCGCGCGTGTCGTTGCTGCGCGGGGTACGGGGAGAAATTCGTCAGCGTATTAGCACGGCGCTGGAGCGGGTGGGGCTATTAGCGATGGCGAAAATGCCGATTGAGGAGCTCTCTGGCGGCCAGTTTCAGCGGATGTTGTTCGCCAGGGTGATGATACAGCGCGCGCCGCTGGTGATGCTCGATGAGCCGTTTACCGGCATTGATGAAGCCACAAGTCGCGATCTGATGACGCTGATCCTCGAAATGCATCAACAGGGGCAGACGATTCTGGCGGTACTGCACGATAACCAGCGGGTCGCCGAGCATTTCCCGGAAACGCTGTTGCTGACGTCGCAGCATGCCCGCTGGGGCGAAACTCCCGGTGTGCTGTCCGCATTTAACTCCGCGAGGCTGGCATGATCTGGCACACCTTCTTTCAACCCTTTATTGAATTTGGCTTTATGCGTCGCGCGCTGGTGGTATGCCTGGCGCTCTCCCTCAGCACCACCATACTCGGCGTTTTCTTGCTCCTGCGGCGTATGAGCCTGATGGGCGATGCGCTGTCACACGCTATTTTACCCGGCGTGGCGGCGGGTTACTTGCTTAACGGTATGTCGCTGTTGGCGATGACTGTTGGTGGATTTATTGCCGGGATTACGGTCGCGCTGGTGGCGGGGTGGGTCAGCCGCCGTACGCCCTTAAAAGAGGACGCCAGTTTCGCCGGATTCTATCTCGGTTCCCTGGCGCTGGGCGTCACGCTGGTATCGCTGCGCGGTTCTAACGTCGACCTGCTGCATCTGCTGTTTGGTTCGATTCTGGCGGTAGACAGCGATTCGGCGTTGTTCGTTTCGGGTGTCGCCAGCCTGACGCTGATCTGTATTGCTCTTTTTTATCGCGGCCTGGTCAGCGAAGCCTTCGACAGCGTCTGGCTACAAGTGAACTCGCGAAGATTGCCTGCTCTGCTGCACGGTCTGTTTCTCGCGCTGCTGGTGCTTAATCTGGTCGCTGGATTTCAGGTACTTGGCACGCTGATGGCGGTGGGCGTCATGATGCTGCCTGCGGTAGCAGCTCGCTGCTGGGCGCGGACGTTGCCGGGTATTTTGCTGTTGGCTGCGCTTATTGGTGGCGTCTGCGCGTGGATGGGGCTGAGCCTCTCCTGGGCGGCGAATCTACCAGCCGGTCCGGCTATCGTCTTGACCGCCAGCGGCATCTTTTTTGTTTCGGTGTTTTTTGGCACGCGCAGTCGGTTGGTTGTCGGCTGGCGTAAATTAATGGGGTGAGGAAAATGATGAAACGTACCGGGATCTTGCTCATGCTGGCGTTGGGTCTGGCGTCGCAAGGGGTGATGGCAAAAACGCTGAACGTGGTGAGTAGTTTTTCTGTTTTAGGCGACATGGTGCAACAGGTTGGCGGTGAACATGTGCATGTGGATACGCTGGTGGGGTCTGACGGCGACCCGCATACCTTTGAACCGTCACCGAAAGACAGCGCGCTGCTTAGCAAAGCTGATGTCGTGGTGGTGAACGGCCTGGGGCTGGAGGGTTGGCTGGACAGGCTGATTAAAGCGTCCGGGTTTAAAGGTGAACTGGTTGTTGCTTCCACTGGAGTGAAAACACATACGCTTGAAGAAGATGGTGAAACGGTCACCGATCCGCACGCCTGGAACAGCGCCGCTAACGGTGCGCTGTATGCGCAAAATATCCTTAACGGTCTGGTAAAAGCAGACCCGGAAGATAAATTGGCGCTGGAGGCCTCGGGTAAGAGCTATATCAGCCAGCTCAACGAGATGGATAGCTGGGCGAAAGATCAGTTCAGCACTATCCCACAAGCCAGGCGCAAGGTGTTAACCAGCCACGATGCATTCGGCTACTTTGGCCGCGCCTATGGCGTGACGTTCCTTGCGCCGCAAGGATTGTCTTCGGAAAGTGAAGCCAGCGCGGCGCAGGTGGCGGCATTAATTAAACAAATTAAAGCTGACGATGTGCATACCTGGTTTATGGAAAACCAGCTTGACCCCAGATTGGTCAAACAGATTGCCAGCGCAACGGGTGCGCAGCCGGGCGGTGAACTCTATCCTGAGGCGCTTTCCGCTCCGGGTGGCGTAGCGGACAGCTACGTGAAAATGCTGCGTCACAACGTAGAGCTGATTGCTGCCAGTATGAAATAAATGAATCCGGCCCGCGATAGGCCGGTTATTTAACTTTATTGTTCTGCTTGCATCTGCTTGATTTTTTTGGTCAACGTGACCCCGTAGATAACGCAGCCCACGCCCAGTAATATCTGTACGCCTTCGGACAGCGGGTTGAATGGACGGGTGAAAATGTGTAGTAGCGCGGTGAGCAGCGAAAATACGCCGCATAAAAATAGACAAAGGCGAACGTGTCTAATTTTTTTCAAATTCTGTTCTGGGGTAAGCGGTGCTTTAGCCATTCCTGGTAACCTCTAATTTAACTCTTCCTTATGTACGGTGAATTGTGGCACCGGTGACATCCGGCTGCTATCCGAAAATGCTCCGCCAGTGCGGGCAATGTTTTTCGGAAGCCTCCTCGTAAATTCGCCACCTCATCCCCATATCTCTGCTGAAAGTGCTATCTTTGATGACCTCTTTATACGGCTTAGGTGGGGCGACGAATGACAGATTCGGAATTAATGCAACTGAGCGAACAGGTGGGGTTGGCGCTGAAAACGCGCGGCGCGACGGTAACCACGGCGGAATCCTGTACTGGCGGTTGGGTCGCCAAAACGCTTACCGATATTGCCGGCAGCTCGGCATGGTTTGAGCGCGGTTTCGTCACCTACAGCAACGAAGCGAAATCGCAGATGATTGGCGTCAGCGAGGTGACTCTGTTTGATCATGGCGCGGTGAGTGAACCGGTGGTGGTGGAGATGGCGATTGGCGCTCTTCGCGCGGCGCGAGCGGATTATGCCATTTCGGTCAGCGGCGTTGCCGGGCCGGACGGCGGCAGCGCGGAAAAGCCGGTTGGAACCGTATGGTTTGGCGTGGCCAGCGCCAATGGGCAAGGCGTGACTCAGCGCGAATGCTTTGCTGGAGACCGGGAGTCGGTACGTCGTCAGGCGACGGCGTATGCCTTAAAACTCCTCTGGCAACAATTTCTACAAAACACTTGATACTGTATGACTATACAGTATAATTGCCTCAACAGAACAGAATTCACTACCCGGTTACACCCGGCATGAGAGGAGTAATAATGGCTATCGACGAAAACAAACAGAAAGCGTTGGCGGCAGCACTGGGCCAGATCGAAAAACAATTCGGCAAAGGCTCCATCATGCGCCTGGGTGAAGACCGTTCCATGGATGTGGAAACTATCTCCACCGGTTCGCTTTCACTGGATGTCGCCCTGGGCGCTGGCGGTCTGCCTATGGGCCGTATCGTCGAGATCTACGGGCCAGAATCTTCCGGTAAAACCACGTTGACGCTGCAGGTTATCGCCGCCGCTCAGCGTGAAGGTAAAACCTGTGCGTTTATCGATGCAGAACACGCGCTGGACCCTGTTTATGCTCGCAAACTGGGTGTCGATATCGACAACCTGCTGTGCTCTCAGCCGGATACCGGCGAACAGGCTCTGGAAATCTGTGACGCGTTGGCGCGTTCTGGCGCAGTAGACGTTATCGTTGTCGACTCCGTTGCGGCCTTGACGCCGAAAGCGGAAATCGAAGGTGAAATTGGCGATTCTCATATGGGCCTCGCGGCACGTATGATGAGCCAGGCAATGCGTAAGCTCGCTGGTAACCTGAAGCAGTCCAATACCCTGCTTATCTTCATCAACCAGATTCGTATGAAAATTGGCGTGATGTTTGGTAACCCGGAAACGACTACCGGCGGTAACGCACTGAAATTCTACGCCTCTGTTCGTCTGGATATCCGTCGCATCGGTGCGGTGAAAGATGGCGATAACGTCATAGGTAGCGAAACCCGCGTTAAAGTGGTGAAAAACAAAATCGCCGCGCCGTTCAAGCAGGCTGAGTTCCAGATCCTCTACGGTGAAGGTATTAACTTCTTCGGTGAACTTGTTGACCTCGGTGTGAAAGAGAAGCTGATTGAGAAAGCCGGTGCCTGGTACAGCTATAATGGCGACAAGATTGGCCAGGGTAAAGCGAACGCGATTTCCTGGCTGAAAGAGAATCCGGCTGCAGCGAAAGAGATCGAGAAGAAAGTTCGTGAACTGCTGCTGAGCAATCAGGACTCCACTCCAGACTTCGCAGTTGACGGAAACAGCGCAGAAGAAACTGAACAAGATTTCTGATATCGTCAGAAAGTCTAACAAGGGGCCGCTTATGCGGCCCTTTTGCTTTTTGATTAGCGAGGTTGCCCGTGACTGAAACTTCATCCCGCCGTTCCGGCTATGCACGCCTGCTGGATCGCGCCATTCGTATTCTGGCAATGCGCGATCACAGCGAACAGGAACTGCGCCGCAAACTTGCTGCTCCCGTAATGAGTAAAAACGGCCCGGAAGCGCTCGATGTGACGCCGGAAGAGGTCGATAAAGTCGTTGAGTGGTGCATTGATAACCGCTATCTGGATGACGATCGCTTTGTTCGCCAGTTTATTGCCAGCCGCAGTCGGAAGGGATACGGTCCGGCGCGCGTTCGTCAGGAACTAAAGCAGAAGGGGATTTCCCGTGAAACGATAGAGTCCTCTATGCGAGAGTGTGAAATCGACTGGGCGCTGCTTGCAAGGGAGCAGGCGCAACGAAAATATGGCGAACCCTTACCCACTGCATTTTCAGAAAAGGTGAAAATACAGCGCTTTTTGCTCTATCGCGGCTATCTAATGGAAGATATCCAGGAAATCTGGCGAAATTTTGCAGATTGACCCATCGGGGATTTTACTTCCCCGTAAAGAAAACTTATCTTATTCCCACTTTATTTTCGTGAGTAGCCTGCCGGTCGATACTGAGTAGTGGCTGCCAGCGACATTTCGTTAGCTTGATTTCAGGATAATTATGAGCAAGAGCACCGCTGAGATCCGTCAGGCGTTTCTCGACTTTTTCCATAGTAAGGGACATCAGGTAGTTGCGAGCAGCTCCCTGGTGCCGCATAACGACCCGACCCTGCTGTTTACCAATGCCGGGATGAACCAGTTCAAGGATGTTTTCCTTGGTCTCGACAAACGTAATTATTCGCGCGCAACTACCGCGCAGCGTTGCGTTCGTGCGGGTGGTAAACACAACGATCTGGAAAACGTCGGTTACACCGCACGTCACCACACCTTCTTTGAAATGCTGGGTAACTTCAGCTTCGGCGATTATTTCAAGCAGGACGCCATCAAGTACGCATGGGAACTGCTGACTGGTGAAAACTGGTTTGCGTTGCCGAAAGAAAAACTGTGGGTGACCATCTACGAAACTGATGACGAAGCATTCGACATCTGGGCGAATGAAGTCGGTGTTCCGCGCGAGCGTATCATCCGTATCGGCGACAACAAAGGCGCAGCTTTTGCTTCCGATAACTTCTGGCAGATGGGCGATACCGGTCCGTGCGGTCCGTGCACCGAAATCTTTTTCGACCATGGCGATCACATCTGGGGTGGTCCTCCGGGAACCCCCGAAGAAGACGGCGATCGTTATATTGAGATCTGGAACATCGTCTTTATGCAGTTCAACCGTCAGGCCGACGGGACCATGGAACCGCTGCCGAAGCCGTCCGTTGATACCGGTATGGGCCTGGAGCGTATCGCGGCTGTTCTGCAACACGTGAACTCCAACTACGATATTGACCTGTTCCGCGAGCTGATTAAGAACGTGGCTAACGTAACTGGCGCGACCGATCTGTCTAACAAGTCCCTGCGCGTTGTTGCTGACCACATTCGCTCTTGTGCGTTCCTGATTGCTGATGGCGTTATTCCATCGAATGAAAACCGTGGCTATGTACTGCGCCGTATCATTCGTCGTGCAATTCGTCATGGCAACATGCTGGGCGCGAAGGACTCTTTCTTCTGGAAACTGGTTGCCCCGCTGATTGAAGTGATGGGTTCAGCCGGTGAAGAGTTGAAACAGCAGCAGGCTCAGGTAGAGCAGGTGCTGAAAACCGAAGAAGAGCAGTTTGCCCGTACTCTGGAGCGTGGCCTGGCGCTGCTGGACGAAGAACTGGCTAAGCTGAAAGGTGACACGCTGGACGGCGAAACAGCCTTCCGTCTGTACGATACTTACGGCTTCCCGGTCGACCTGACCGCGGATGTCTGCCGCGAGCGCGACATTAAAGTTGACGAAGCGGGATTTGAAGCGGCGATGGAAGAGCAGCGCCGCCGTGCGCGCGAATCTAGCGGTTTTGGCGCGGACTACAATGCGATGATTCGCGTTGAGGGCGCATCTGAGTTTAAAGGCTATGACAGCCTGGAGCTGAATGGCAAAGTGACCGCGCTGTTTATCGACGGTAAAGCGGTTGATGCCGTGAACGCGGGTCAGGAAGCGGTTGTTATTCTGGATCAGACGCCGTTCTACGCGGAATCCGGCGGTCAGGTGGGTGATAAAGGCGAACTGAAGGGCGCTGGCTTCTCCTTCCAGGTCAACGACGCACAGAAATACGGTCAGGCAATTGGCCATATTGGTAAACTGGTCAGCGGTTCACTGAAAGTGGGCGACGCCGTACAGGCTGATGTTGATCAGGCTCGCCGTCAGCGTATCCGTTTGAATCACTCCGCAACGCACCTGATGCATGCGGCGCTGCGTCAGGTTCTCGGTACGCACGTGGCGCAGAAGGGTTCTCTGGTTAATGACAAAGCACTGCGCTTTGACTTCTCGCATTTTGAAGCGATGAAGCCGGAAGAGATCCGTGCGGTAGAAGATCTGGTGAATGCGCAAATTCGTCGCAACTTGCCTGTCGAAACCAATATCATGGACATTGATGCGGCTCGTGAATCTGGCGCGATGGCGCTGTTTGGCGAGAAGTATGATGATCGCGTTCGTGTACTGAGCATGGGTGATTTCTCCACTGAACTGTGCGGTGGTACTCACGCCTCACGTACTGGTGACATTGGTCTGTTCCGTATTACGTCTGAATCCGGCACCGCCGCAGGCGTGCGTCGTATTGAAGCGGTCACCGGCGAAGGTGCCATTGCGTGGCTGCATGCGCAAAGCGATCAGCTCGGTGAGATCGCACAACTGCTGAAGAGTGATACTCACAGTGTTGGCGATAAAGTGCGTGCTGCATTAGAACGTAGTCGCCAGCTGGAAAAAGAGCTGCAGCAGCTGAAAGAGCAGGCTGCGGCGCAGGAGAGTGCAAACCTCTCCAGTAAAGCGGAAGAGATTAACGGCGTTAAGCTGCTGGTCAGCGAGCTGGCTGGTGTTGAGCCGAAAATGCTGCGTACCATGGTTGACGATCTGAAGAACCAACTGGGTTCAACGGTTGTCGTATTAGCCACGGTCGCAGAAGGTAAGGTTTCTCTGATTGCAGGTGTGTCTAAGGATGTGACAGACCGCGTGAAAGCAGGGGAGCTGGTTGGTATGGTCGCCCAGCAGGTGGGCGGTAAAGGGGGCGGTCGTCCGGATATGGCGCAAGCTGGCGGTACCGATGCGTCTGCCCTCCCTGCTGCGTTGGCCAGTGTGAAAGGCTGGGTAAGCGCAAAACTGTAATAACTATAAACGCATAGATGCTGTCATTCTCGGATTACAGCATCTTGCGCGAGAAGCACTGATAACGATAAAGTCGGGTTGAAGTTGTGTATATCGGCTAAACTTAGGTTTAACAGAATGTGATGCCGTGACTGCTTACACCGTAGGGTGTTTGTCATCGCTTACTTTTTGGCGTTATATGATGGATAATGCCGGGATACGAGAGACCCGACTCTTTTAATCTTTCAAGGAGCAAAGAATGCTGATTCTGACTCGTCGAGTTGGTGAGACCCTCATGATTGGAGATGAGGTCACTGTGACAGTTTTAGGGGTTAAGGGTAACCAGGTACGTATTGGCGTAAACGCCCCTAAAGAAGTCTCCGTGCATCGTGAAGAGATCTACCAGCGTATCCAGGCTGAAAAATCCCAGCAGTCCAGTTACTAAGGTTTTCGCGCCTCGCTCTTTTGTGAGGCGCATCCCTCCAGATGTCGTTTTTCCTTATTTTTCTTCTCTGACAGCCTCTCTTTTTTATCTAAAGCCCAGCTTCCGCTACAGTTATCTTTGCGTTAGCAACGGCGTAATTACCAATTTCTTGTTGATAAAATACTCTTTTTGCCGTTTTCACAGGCTAATTGCGCGGGAAGTGTGCAAACGAAAAAAAGGTCTCGAAAAAAGGTTTGACTTATAAGTACCAGAAAGTAATATGTGCGCCATCGCAGCGACGAAGAGCAGAAACAAGTTCTTCAAAGCACTCGAAAGAGGCGTGTGGTGAGGTGGCCGAGAGGCTGAAGGCGCTCCCCTGCTAAGGGAGTATGCGGTCAAAAGCTGCATCCGGGGTTCGAATCCCCGCCTCACCGCCATTTTGCATCCGTAGCTCAGCTGGATAGAGTACTCGGCTACGAACCGAGCGGTCGGAGGTTCGAATCCTCCCGGATGCACCATCTCTTACTTGATATGGCTTAGTAGTCGTATCAACAT
>NZ_JAPUEW010000049.1:194347-204892 GCF_027492335.1 Klebsiella sp.
AGTACTCGGCTACGAACCGAGCGGTCGGAGGTTCGAATCCTCCCGGATGCACCATATTCTCCGAGATAGCAGCGATACTGTTGTTTCATGGTCTGCGAGATAGTCGCCAGCACCAGGGAGGATAACGTTGCTTCAGCAACGGCCCGAAGGGCGAACAGAGTGAGTCATCCTCCCGGATGCACCATCTCTTACTTGATATGGCTTAGTAGTCGTATCAACATCGGCAGTAAAGCAAGTTTCCCGATGCATCCGTAGCTCAGCTGGATAGAGTACTCGGCTACGAACCGAGCGGTCGGAGGTTCGAATCCTCCCGGATGCACCATATTCTCCTCAGTGACAGCGATATTGTTGTGGCATGGTCTGCGAAATTATCGCCAGCACCAGAGGGGATAACGTTGCTTTAGCAACGGCCCGAAGGGCGAGCCGCAAGGCGAGTAATCCTCCCGGATGCACCATATTCTCCGAGATAGTAGCAACACTCTCCTCAAGTCATCTCCAGCGCAATAATTCACAATCTTCCTCAGCACTTTTTTCATTGGCAAGTCGCTCTTTCCACTATAATTTATCCTTGTATACCAACCTGATGTTGGGTGATATAAGTGCAAGGAGAGAAATCCATGAAATGGTTCAAAGCGACATCTGCGTTTTGCGCGACGCTTCTGGTAGCCGCCACGCTTGCGGGCTGTGCCGGATCGTCCACCAAAGAAAGTACCGGTGGATACATTGACGATACCGTCGTGACGACTAAAGTAAAAACCGCGCTCTTCAATGATAAAGAGATTAAGTCTTCAGAAATTAGCGTCCAGACTTTTAAAGGTCGTGTACAACTGAGCGGCTTTGTCTCATCCGCTGATAGTGCTAAACGCGCGGTAGAAGTGACGCGCAAAGTGCAGGGTGTTCGCGTGGTTGAGAATGATTTAAGAGTCAAATAAACCCATCAAACTGCACCCGCATAGATAAAGGCGCCATCGGGCGCCTTTGTTGCATCTACCGCTAGCAGCGACAAAACCAGCCTTTTGCGATACAGTAACCTCTCCTGAACCGGCTGGTGAGAACACGATGTACGAACGTTACGCAGGACTGATTTTTGACATGGATGGCACGATCCTCGATACCGAGCCGACGCATCGTAAGGCATGGAACGAGGTTCTGGGACGCTATGGTATGCGTTTCGATATGCAGGCCATGGTTGCGCTTAACGGTTCTCCAACCTGGCGTATTGCTCAGGCCGTTATCGAATTAAATCACGCGGATTTAGACCCTCATCATCTGGCACAAGAAAAAACGGACGCCGTGAAAGCGATGCTTCTGGATAGCGTCCGTCCTTTGCCGTTGATTGAGGTGGTTAAGGAGTGGCACGGTCGTCGCCCGATGTCCGTCGGTACTGGTAGCGAGAGCGCCGTTGCTGAAGCGCTGCTGGCTCATCTGGGCCTTCGTCACTACTTCTCTGCGGTTGTTGCCGCCGATCATGTTGTAAACCATAAACCCGCACCCGACACCTTCTTACTGTGTGCGGATCTCATGGGCGTTGCGGCAGATAAATGCGTTGTCTTCGAAGATGCGGACTTCGGCCTACAGGCGGCGAAGCGCGCCGGAATGGATGCCGTGGACGTGCGATTGCTGTGAGCGACGCGCTGTCGCTGATATCGCTGTTTGCCAGTAGCTTTTTGAGCGCAACGTTGCTTCCAGGCAACTCGGAAGTGGTATTGGTTGCCATGCTTCTGGCGGGAGTTAGCAAACCGTGGTTACTGGTTTTAATAGCAATAATCGGTAATAGCCTTGGAGGGGTAACTAACGTTATTCTGGGGCGCCTGTTTCCGCTACGCAAAACATCGCGCTGGCAGGAGAAGGCGTCCGGCTGGTTAAGCCGTTATGGCGCGGTCACGCTATTATTAAGTTGGGCGCCTGTTATAGGTGATTTGCTGTGTTTACTGGCGGGATGGATGCGCATTTCCTGGGGACCAGTACTCTTTTTCTTATGCCTTGGCAAAGCATTACGCTATATCGTCATTGCGGCGATAACGCTTCAGGGCATGACGTGGTGGCACTAATTGGACTGATTGTTCAACCATTACAATTATGCTAATTCAAACGAATTCGACAGGCGGGAGGTCAAATTGATCCCGGACGTATCACAGGCGCTGGCCTGGCTGGAAAAAAATCCTCAGGCTTTACAGGGTATTCAACGCGGTCTTGAGCGCGAAACGCTGCGCGTCAACGCTGACGGCACGCTGGCCACTACCGGTCATCCGCAAGCCTTAGGTTCAGCGCTGACGCATAAATGGATTACCACCGATTTTGCCGAAGCCTTGCTGGAATTTATAACGCCGGTTGATGGCGATATCCAGCATATGCTCACCTTAATGCGCGATGTTCATCGCTATACCGCCCGCCATATTGGCGAAGAGCGGATGTGGCCGCTGAGTATGCCTTGCTACATCGCACCCGGTCAGGATATTGAACTGGCGCAGTACGGCACATCAAATATTGGTCGCCTGAAAACACTGTATCGCGAAGGGTTGAAGAACCGTTATGGTGCTCTCATGCAAACCATTTCCGGCGTGCACTATAACTTCTCTCTGCCAATGGCGTTCTGGCAGGCTAAATGTGGCGTTGAGGATGTTGAAAGCGGTAAAGAGGCCATTTCAGCGGGTTATTTCCGTTCCATTCGTAACTATTACCGTTTTGGTTGGGTGATTCCGTACCTGTTTGGCGCGTCCCCGGCAATTTGTTCTTCGTTCCTGCAAGGGAAACCGACGACATTGCCGTTTGAAGAAGCCAGCAACGGCATGTATTACCTGCCTTACGCTACCTCTCTGCGTCTGAGCGATCTGGGCTATACCAATAAGTCGCAAAGTAATCTCGGAATTACGTTTAACGATCTGTATGAGTACGTGGCAGGATTGAAGCGGGCGATTAAAACGCCTTCCGAAGAGTACGCACAGATTGGGCTGGAGAAAGACGGAAAGCGTCTGCAAATCAACAGCAATGTATTGCAGATCGAAAATGAGCTGTACGCGCCGATTCGCCCTAAACGCGTCACCCGCAGCGGTGAAACGCCTTCCGACGCGCTGCTGCGCGGTGGTATTGAATACATCGAAGTGCGTTCTCTGGATATTAACCCGTTCTCACCGATTGGCGTTGACGAGCAGCAGGTACGCTTCCTGGATCTGTTTATGGTCTGGTGTGTACTGGCCGATGCGCCAGAGATGAGCAGCGATGAACTGTTGTGCACGCGCACCAACTGGAACCGCGTTATTCTGGAAGGCCGCAAGCCGGGTCTGACGTTGGGTATTGGTTGCGAAACAGCTCAATTCCCGCTGGCTAAGGTGGGTAAAGATCTGTTCCGTGATTTACGCCGCGTGGCGCAAACGTTAGATAGCATCCATGGATGTCAGGCATATCAGCAGGTTTGTGATGAGCTGGTTGCCTGCTTTGATAACCCGGAATTGACCTTCTCGGCGCGCATTCTGCGTTCTATGCTTGAAGAAGGGATTGGTGGCACTGGCAGGGAGCTTGCCGATCAATATCGTACGATGCTGCGCGAAGAGCCGCTGGAAATTTTACGCGAAGAGGATTTTATTACCGAGCGTGAAGCATCAATACAGCGTCAGCAGAAGGTGGAAGCGGAAGATAACGAGCCGTTTGAAGCGCTGTTGGCAAGGCACCTGTAGTTTTACAGGCTGTAGAAAAGAAAACGGCCACAATCAATGTGGCCAAACTCTCATCTCTGATTCAGGGATGATGATGATAATAAATGCGCGTCTTTCATATATTCAGACTCGCCGTCTCAAAAAGAGTTCATTTTATTTTTAAAAAAATCACTATCGGAGGTGAAGAATGCCGTTGTTAGATAGTTTCACAGTCGACCATACCCGAATGGAAGCGCCTGCGGTGCGTGTCGCGAAGAAAATGAACACGCCTCACGGCGATGAAATTACCGTTTTTGATCTGCGATTCTGCATCCCAAATCAGGAAGTGATGCCGGAAAGAGGCATTCACACGCTTGAGCACCTGTTTGCCGGTTTCATGCGCGATCACCTGAACGGTAACGGTGTGGAAATCATCGATATCTCTCCGATGGGTTGCCGTACCGGGTTCTATATGAGCCTGATCGGTACGCCAGACGAGCAGCGCGTCGCGGATGCCTGGAAAGCGGCGATGGCCGACGTGCTGAAAGTGAAAGAACAGAACCAGATCCCGGAGCTGAACGTTTACCAGTGCGGAACCTACACCATGCACTCGCTGGAAGAAGCCCAGGATATCGCTCGTCATATCATTGAGCGCGACGTACGCGTTAACAGCAATGATGAGCTGGCGCTGCCGAAAGAAAAACTGCAAGAACTGCACATTTAGTGCTTCAGCCACGGCCCGGTCAATGCTGTCGGGCCGCTATTCCCCAACGCCGCGATGTCGACGACTTTAACCTTTAGCTTTCAACACCGTGCACTGGTGCCCTTTGCCCATGATTACGCCCATGGCGATAGCGAGCCATGGCACCAGCACGATTGCGCCCAACTGCTACATATCCTCAGCGGCGTGGTTCGGGTGGAAACTGCACAGGGTTATTGGGTTGTGCCGCCGGGACGAGGCGTCTGGCTGCCTGCGGGTACGCCACATACGTTAAGGGTTACGGGTTCAGTGGCGGCGAGAACCCTGTTTATCGACCCTCTCGCACGCGCCGATCTTCCTTCATCTTGTCAGATAGTGCAGGTGACTCCGCTGCTGCGTGAGCTGATTGTCGCGTCATTGACGCTGGCGGAATCGTACGCGTCGGGCAGTCGCGATGAACGAATTTATGAACTGATCCTTGATGAAATTCGCGGCATGGCGGTGCTACCGTTCGGCCTGCCGGAACCGCAAAGCGAAGCGCTGCGCCGTTTATGCCAACAGGTGAGAGAAGCACCCGGCGAGCCGTGGAGCAGCGCCCAGGCGGCGAAAGAGAGCAGCATGAGCGAGCGTACGCTGAATCGTCATTTTCAGCAGCAGACTACGTTAACCTGGAGCGAGTGGGTGCGCCGGGCGAAGCTGATGGAAGCGCTGGTCCGCCTGGCGCATGGCCACTCCGTTTTGCGGGTGGCCCTGGATCTTGGTTACGGCAGCCATAGCGCTTTTAGCGCCATGTTCCGCCGGATTATCGGCGTGGCTCCCAGCGACTATTTCCGCTCACCGGAGTGATGGTTTTCGCTAATGGCATTACACAGAGCCTGAAGTGAAGCGCGCGCTACATCGTTATCAATCCCTACTCCCCAGCGACTGTCTCCATTCGGGAAAATGCAGCGAATATAGGCCACTGAGCGGCTATCGCTACGTTCCCCAAGGGTGTGTTCATGATAATCTTTGATAACGAAGTTTTGCTTTAATAAGCCACTCAGCCCGCTGGCGGCCGCAGACAGTAGCCCGTTGCCGCGGCTTTGCAGTCGTCGCGCTTCCCCGGCGATTCGCAGGGTTGCCTGCAGTGAAAGCTGCCCGTCCTGCTGGCTATCGCTTTTGTAATCCAGCAGCGCAAGCGTCGGCTGGGCCACCAGGCCGTATCGAGCACGGAAGAGCTGCCACAGCGCGTTCTGGGTCATCTCTTTACCATGAGTATCGGTTGCTTGCTGTACGTGCAAGCTAAAATCCTGTTGCAATGCACGCGGCAGTTTGAGGCCGTGATTCTGTTCAATCAACCATGCGCTACCGCTTTTGCCGGACTGGCTGTTAACGCGAATCACTGCCTCATAGCTACAACCGATATCCTGCGGGTCGATAGGCAGGTAGGGCATTTCCCAGAGATCGCCGGGCTGGCGGGCATCGAATCCCTTTTTGATGGCATCCTGATGAGAGCCAGAAAAGGCGGTGTAGGCCAGGCTCCCCGCCCAGGGATGACGCGGATGCACCGGGATCTGGTTGCAGCTTTCGACAATTTCGACCACCCGGTTCATTTCTGAGAATTTGAGCTGTGGGTCAACGCCCTGGCTGTAGAGATTCATCGCCAGCGTCACCAGGCAGACGTTGCCAGTGCGCTCGCCGTTGCCGAACAGACAGCCTTCGACGCGGTCGGCTCCGGCCATCACCGCCAGCTCTGCGCTGGCAACGCCAGTTCCGCGGTCATTATGCGGATGGACGCTGATGCATACATCGGCGCGGCGTGAGAAGTGGCGACAGAAATACTCAATTTGATCAGCATAAACGTTGGGCGTATTCACTTCCACCGTCGCGGGCAGGTTGATAATCATTGGCCGTTCGGCGCAAGGCTGCCAGATCTCCGCCACCGCCTCGCAAATTTCCAGCGCAAATTCAGGCTCGGTAAAGCAAAAGGTTTCCGGTGAGTATTCGTATTGCCAGCGGGTCTGCGGCTGCTGTTCACATTGCTGGCGGATAAGCCGGGTGGCGCGAGTCGCCAGCTCGACAACCTGCGTTTTGTTCATCCCGAAAACCAGTTCGCGAAACAGCGGCGCTGTAGCGTTATAGAGATGAACAGTGGCGCTGTGTACACCGCGAAGCGATTCGAAGGTCTTCAGGATTAAATCTTCCCGCGCCTGGGTCAGCACCTGAATTGTCACATCCTGTGGGATGTGCTGCTCTTCAATCAATTGACGCACGAAGTTGAAATCGGTTTGTGAAGCCGAAGGGAAAGCCACTTCAATCTCTTTAAATCCGCATTCCAGCAGTAAACCCCAGAACTGGAGCTTGCGCGCGCTATCCATCGGCTCGGCCAGCGCCTGATTGCCATCGCGTAGGTCGGTGGAAAGCCAGCGGGGGGCTCGGGTGATTTGTTGATCTGGCCAGCGGCGGTCGGGCAGGGCGATTGGCGGGTAGGGGCGATATTTTTCGCCGGGATGAGTCAGCATGATTTTCTCCTCTTGTTGGATATTTATCGTGCATGACATGGCAAGAAGGCAGCTTTAGCAAACTAGACAGAAACTAGTGCAAATTGGACAACCTGCATTTTCCGGCAATAAAAAAGGGATCCGCAGATCCCTTTTATCAAACCTTAGTGGGCACCGCCTCCGCCTCCCCCGGCGCTGAACGGCGGTCTGGCAAACCACACCAGCCCGAGCAGAAGGATAAATATCGCTGCCGAGAACCAGAAAATTTCGTTGGCGGAGATAATTAGCCCCTGATTGGTTATCTGCTGCGCTATCCAGCCGGATGCCTGCTGCTGGGTCATTCCTAACCCCTGCAACTGATCGTACATCTGCTGGGCGTTGGGATTATACGGCGTCACCGACTCGGTAAGCTGCGCATGGTGCAGCGCCTCACGGTTGGTCCACATAGTGGTGGTAATTGAGGTACCGATAGACCCCGCCAGCGTACGCGTGAAGTTCGACAGGCTCGATGCCGCCGCTAGCCGTTCCGGCGGCAGGCCGGAAAGCGTGATGGTGGTCAGCGGCATAAAGAAGCAGGCCACCGCGAAGCCCTGAATAAACTGCGGCCACGCCGAGGCGCCGAAGTCCATACCCGGTTCGAATGTCCACGCGCGCCAGTAGAAGCAGACCGCATACATAATAAAGCTGAAGGTGACCAGCCGGCGCATATCAAGCTTATGCGCGAAGCGGCCGATAATCGGCGACAGGATCACCGGGATCACCCCAACCGGCGCTGAGGCCAGGCCGGCCCAGGTCGCGGTATAGCCGTAGACCTCCTGTAATAGCTGCGGCAACAGCACGATAGCGCCAAAGTAAAGCATATAGGCGAGGCTGATACACAGGCAGCCGATAGTGAAGTTTCGCGACTTAAACAGCGACAAGTCGACTATCGGGTTGTCGTCTGTCAACTCCCAGACAATCAGGAAGCTTATCGCCACCACCGCGACGATCGTCAGGATGATTATCTCGTTAGAGGCGAACCAGTCGAGCTCTTTACCCCGGTCGAGCATCACCTGCAGACTGCCGATACCGATAATCAGCAGCGCCAGACCCACGCCGTCAATTCGCCGCTGCTCGGTGCGGGTTTCTCGGTTACGCAGGGTTTGCAGCGTCATCACTACCACGGCGATACCAATCGGGACGTTGATAAAGAAGATCCAGCCCCAGTGATAGTTATCGCTAATATAGCCGCCAAGAATCGGGCCGCAAATCGGCGCGACGATCACCGTCATTGACCACAGCGCCAGCGCAATAGAGCGTTTAGCGGGTGGATAGTTGCTGAGCAGCAGACTTTGCGACAGCGGGATCAGCGGACCGGCGACGATCCCCTGAATCACGCGGAAGAAAATCAGCATCGTCAGGCTGTTTGACATGCCGCAGGCCCAGGAGGCGATAGCGAACGCCACCGTCGACCAGAGGAACAGCTTCACTTCGCCAACGCGCTTTGCCAGCCAGCCGGTTATCGGAATGGAGATAGCGTTCGCTACCCCAAACGAGGTGATAACCCAGGTTCCCTGGCTCAATGATGAACCAAGGTTACCGGCGATGGTGGGGATGGCCACGTTGGCGATAGTGGAGTCCAGCACCTGCATGAAGGTCGCGAGCGACAGCGCAATGGTCATAATGACCAGCTGCGCGCCTTCCAGCGGTTTTTGCTGTTGCATTACGCTCACCCCGAATTATCCGGCGTTAGCCTGGATGATGTCGTTTATCAGCTTGTTGACCGGCTCAAGGCCGATTTCGCGGGCGTTGCTTTCATAGACCGGAGAGCTACGGACCTGGCTTGCCAGCATTTCGCCGCCGCGGTCAGTGGTATTCACCTCAACCAACGTTGAAAGGCCGATGCGCAGCGGGTGCTCCGCCAGCTGTTTTTCATCCAGCTCAATACGGACCGGCAGACGCTGAACCACTTTGATCCAGTTACCGGTGGCGTTCTGCGCAGGTAGCAGCGAGAAGGCGCTACCGGTGCCCATATCGAGGCCGACGACTTTACCGGTGTATTTCACATCATCGCCGTAAATATCGCTGATGACGGTCGCCGGTTGACCGATGCGCATATGCGCCAGTTGAGTCTCTTTAAAGTTGGCGTCAATCCACAGATTGGTGGCCGGAACCACGGCCATCAGCGGAGTGGTCGTGCTGATTTGCGCGCCTGGCTGTACGGAACGGCGAGAAACGTAGCCGCTAATCGGGCTGACGATTTTCGTCCGCTGCAGGGCCAGCCAGGCGTTACGGACTTCGGTCGCCGCTTGCAGCACCGCAGGCTGTTGTTCCAGCTTCGTTCCCAGAACGATCGCCTGGTTCGCGTTGTATTGCTGAATAGCCACGTCCAGTTCAGCCTGCGCGCTGGCAACCGTGTCGCGAGCGTGCTGCAGCTCTTCACGGCCAATCAGGTTGGCGGCCCCTAGCGGAATTCGGCGGTTGAGGTCGGTTTGCGCCTGGGAAAGGGCGGTTTTTTTGACGTCGATACTGGCCTGCAGTTGTTTGCTGTTGATCATCTGCTGGCGAGTTTGGCGTACGCTGGAGGCGAGCTGGGTTTGTGCTTTTTCAAACGCCTGCTGAGCATCGGTCTGGTCGAGGGTGACCAGCGGATCGCCTTTTTGCACATAGTCGGTGTTGTCGGCCCAGACTTTCGTCACGCTACCGGACACCTGAGCCATAATTTGTACCTGGTTCCCTGCCACGTATGCGTCGTCCGTCTCTTCGAAGTGACGCAGTACCAAAAACCAATAAATCCCGTATGCCACGGCAACAATAATAAAGAGCAAGGTCAGCAGCAGAAGGGCGCCTTTACGCTTACCTTTCTTGCTGCCCGGTTGCTGCGGGGTTTGGCTCTCCGCATTTGCGCTCATGTTATTCTCCACGATCTTATTATTTCACATCGGCTGAGCCGACCTGTTTATCAGAAAGGCCAGCAGAAGATCTGCTGGCCTGTCCGTTTTCCTTGTCAATCCAGAAAAATTGTTGAGCGGTTGATTCCACGCTTAGCGCAGAGACTCCGCAAGCACGCCATCCTCTTCCATTTGGTCAAGGCGACCAAGCAGCTTACGGGTGATGTGCTCGAGCTGATCTTTTTCACTGGTGCTTAAAGAAGACCAGAGCTGATGCAGGCAGTTGTGCTGCGGTGGTAACACTTCGCGCAGAAACTGATGACCTTTGTCGGTAAGTTGTAAATGCAGGCAGCGACGATCGTTATCGCTTTCGCGGCGCTCAATCCAGCCGCGCTTTTCCAGTTCATCGGCAATGCGCGTAGCGTTGGTACGTGAAGAGCCCAGCGCACAGCTCAATTCAGAAGGCTGAATGCTGTGGTTTTCCTGAGACTCAAGCGTGATCAGCGCCATAAATAATGTCTCGTTAATCCCTTGCGCTTTCAGCATCTTGTTACGGTTTTCCAGCAGTTTCCCCTGCATATGCATGCAAAGACGAGTGAGCAGAATTTCCTGAAAAGGGAAGTCTTCGTGACGGCTGGCGCGGAACTTGAGCATTTGCTCAATGGGAGTAAACGAACTATCCATTTTGGTTATGACCTCATTAATTACAGCCGATATAATAACTATTGTGACAAATAAATCAAATGAATTATTGATTGATATTGATACTTTAAGCTTATAGCCATGTGCCGATTTTCCACACTACGCCATAGGTTAATGCGCTTAAAAGCGTAGGAATAATAATGCTGCGCGTTTTCCAGAAG
>NZ_JAPUEW010000050.1:0-65102 GCF_027492335.1 Klebsiella sp.
AATGCTTTCAGATACCCTGAACCCAATTTTGGGCACGGTAACAATAACCTCTTCAGTACACCCCATATTCCTGAATACGGCTCTCAGGTCCGAAATATACTTATTGAGACTATGGCTGGAAGTTCGTAGCCCATGCGCATCCCAGACTTTTTCAAGGATCTCATCCCGATAAACCACACGCTCCCTATGGTCTAAAAGGAATTTAAGCAGGCGACTTGTTGTCGCTGTTAGCGCGACGTTAGAGTCATCATCGAGCCATACCAGCCCGTCATCACTCCTGAAATGAATCGTACCTTGAATTTTGTAGATCATATACTAGCCTTTCAAATAATCTTCAGACGCACACAATCCGCATAGATTTAGCATAAACAGCATCTTATGCTGAATTCCATTATAATTTTCTTATAAATTAGATTATAACATCTAAAAATCGAAAAAACAAAATACATATAACCAATAAAAAATTCAGTGGTATTATTGTTCTCATCGAAACAAGGGGGCAGCCTGACTTATCGGAGCTCACCTTCCACTGGAGACAACATGACCACGCCGCGATAAGCAGAGATAAAGAAGCCTGCTGCTGCGGTGAAGATTAAGAGACAAATACATAAGCATAAAATAATAACATCATGTAACTAATTTCATGATAACACATAGCATTTATGGTGGTATTTTCCTCTTCAGGATTAGATGCCCGGAGCGGAATATGAAGATATTTTATATGAGTATAAAAGAACAAAAATATGCTCTTAGCGTACTAATGATAAGTAACACTGGAAAGCAGGAAAGAATATTCCCTAAGAAAATTCCAATATAAAGAGCATGCCTATTGTTTTACGTAAAATGATAACTAAATCCTATCATTTTATTTATATAAAAGTCGTTATGGACATTGAAATTTGAGATTTTAAACCACCAGACAGCCAGTTTAGCAACATATAACCCTGCAATCTGTGTGTTTAATAGCCATTAAATCCTTTAGCTTATCTGCTGCGTGTCTCATAACGATATGCGATGGTAGATTACTCCTAATTCGCTGAATGGTTTTAATAACGATGAGTTAAAGGTCAACCCAAGGATGAGATTGCGTTCAGATATGAATCTATCAACTAATATTTTATCTAAGGATAAATATTTTACCCGGGGCCTTATTGAACTGCTTGGGGTAGAGTTTATTGACAATTTCTTTTTGATTATAGACCTGGACTCCAATGATCTTTCAGGCTCGGAGTGGATTTATTTTTCGAATAAGAACATTGTTGCCTTTGCATCCAGCGACTTAGCCTTTTATAAGTCGGAGCTGTTTGAAAAAATAACAGTACTAGACAAAAAGAGTAACACAAAGAGCATCCTGAATTTCTTCTTAAAGAAAGAGATGTCGGGAAACTATCATACTAAATTCCATCTGAGTCTGCGTGAAAAGCAGATATTAAGTATGTTAAGCAGAGGGGAAAGCAACCAGGAAATAGCAGAAGAATTTGGCGTGAAACTTAAGACTATTTATACGCATCGCCGCAACCTGATGAATAAGCTGGGTTGTAGAAATAGGATTACGTTTCAAAAATTATTTTTTAACAACAAATGTTTTTTTAAGTGAAGCACCGCTTCAGGATTATTTAATCAACAGGAGATTTACCATGAACAAATTAGCACTCATCGTTATTTCAGCATTGTCCCTGAGCTCTGCAGCGGCCCTGGCAGCGGATGCCACGGTGAACGGCGGGACGGTGCATTTTAAAGGTGAAGTGGTTAACGCAGCCTGTGCAGTTGATGCCGGTTCTATCGACCAGACCGTTCAGTTAGGCCAGGTTCGTTCAGCACGTCTCGCTACCGCGGGCAGCACCAGCTCTGCAGTCGGCTTTAACATCCAGCTGAATGATTGTGACACTACCGTTTCCGAAAAAGCGGCCATCGCTTTCACCGGCACGGCGATTGACAGCACCAACCCAACCGTACTGGCACTGCAGAACTCCGCTGCGGGCGGCGCGACTAACGTCGGCGTGCAGATCCTTGACCGTACCGGTGTGCCACTGGCGCTGGATGGTGCAACCTTCGGTGCGCAAACCACTCTGAACGATGGCACCAACGTCATCCCGTTCCAGGCTCGCTACTTCGCGACAGGTGCAGCCACTGCGGGTACTGCTAACGCTGACGCTACCTTTAAAGTGCAGTACGAGTAATTTCTTCATCAGGCAGGGAAGCACATCGGGCCAGGATGGCCCGTTATCCGAATTAAGACTGGGGTGATAACGATGCAAAGGATGAAGTCAGGTCTGTTGATATTTTTGCTCCCACCGCTGGCGCTGGCCGGTAACCAGTGGGACATCATGCTGCCCGGCGGTGGCATGCGTTTCCAGGGGCTTGTCATTGCCGAGTCATGCCGCGTTGAAGCGGGCGATCGGCAGATGACGGTCAAGATGGGGCAAATCAGCAGCAATCGGTTTCATTCTGCGGGCGAGGATACCAATCCCGTCCCCTTCGACATTCACCTGCAGGAGTGCAGTACCGCCGTGAGCCAGCGCGTTGGCGTGGCATTTCACGGCGTCGCGGACGGTAAAAACCCGGACGTGCTCTCGGTGGGCGAAGGACCGGGGATCGCCACCGGTATTGGCGTGGCCCTGTTTGATAAAACAGGCAATCTGATCCCACTCAATGCGCCACCAGCATCATGGACACAATTGCACACGGGTCCGACTACCCTGCATTTTGTCGCCAAATATCGTTCCACCGGGAATCAGGTCACCGGAGGAGCAGCAAATGCTCAGGCCTGGTTCTCCCTGACCTACCAGTAATCAGTACCGGTAACAGGAATAACAGTGAGTAAGAAAGAGGTAAGCATGAAAAATACACTGGGTACTATGCGCGGGATGCGCGGTTTACTGGCAGGACTTTTACTGATCGCCACCACCGGTTTCGCCGCGCAGGCGCAAGCCGGGGTCGCGCTGGGTGCAACTCGCGTCATTTATCCGTCCGGGCAAAAGCAAGTTCAGTTGGCAGTAACCAATAACGACGAGAACACCTATCTGATTCAGTCCTGGGTAGAAAATGCCGATGGCGTGAAAGACGGACGTTTTGTTATCACTCCGCCGCTGTTTGCCATGCAGGGGAAAAAGGAGAACACCCTGCGCATCCTTGATGCCACCAATAACCAGTTGCCACAAGACCGGGAAACCCTGTTCTGGATGAACGTCAAAGCTATCCCGTCGATGGACAAATCGAAACTCAGCGACAATACCCTGCAGCTGGCGATTATCAGCCGCATCAAGCTCTATTATCGCCCGGCAAAGCTGGCGCTGCCGCCGGATCAGGCTCCGGAAAAGCTGAAGTTTCGTCGCAGCGCGGGCTCGCTCACGCTGATTAATCCGACGCCTTATTTTCAGACGGTTACCGAGCTCAATGCCGGAACCCGCATCCTGAAAAATGCGCTGGTCCCGCCGATGGGCGAAACCACCGTCCAGTTACCCTCCGATGCAGGTAGCGAAATTACCTATCGGACGATCAACGACTACGGCGCACTGACTCCGCGTATGAAAGGCGCTATGCAGTAACTGAACGGGGAGCCGCGCTCTCCCCCCCTGAACTGAAAATATACCGATTGCCGGGCGACTTTGGACCGGAGGGACTATGTCACATCTGAAATATGGACTCGACTGTTTGGATACCCGGCGCATTGCTCCAGGATCTGCGCGCATATTCGCGCAGATCCCTCTTGCCTTTTTACTTGCCTCACCAGCCTTTTATGCACAGGCGGAACTCTATTTTAACCCGCGTTTTCTGGCGGACGATCCCGCAGCCGTAGCGGATCTTTCCGGTTTTGAAAAAGGCCAGGAGTTGCCGCCAGGTACCTATCGCGCCGATATCTATCTGAATGACGGGTATATGACCACCCGCGATGTCACCTTTAATGTCGACGAAAAAAACCACGAACTGGCCCCCTGCCTGACGCGTGGGCAGCTTGCCAGCATGGGCGTCAATACGTTGGCCATTGCCGGAATCGACGTACTGGCAGCGGACGCCTGCGTGCCGTTGACCGAGATGATAAAAGACGCCACTACCCGCTTTGATGCCGGGCAGCAGCGGCTCTGGATAACCGTTCCCCAAGCATTTATGGGCAACCGCGCCCGCGGCTATATTCCGCCTGAGCTCTGGGACCACGGAATTAACGCCGGACTGCTGAACTACAATTTCACCGGCAACAACGTCCACAACGACGTGGGCGGCAGCAGCAACTACGCCTACCTGAACCTGCAAAGCGGCCTGAATCTGGGCGCCTGGCGCCTGCGTGATAACACCACCTGGAGCTACAGCAGCAGCGGTAGCTCGTCGATCAGTGAAAACAAATGGCAGCACGTTAACACCTGGCTGGAGCGTGACATCACGCTGCTGCGCTCACGCCTGACGCTCGGCGACAGCTATACCAACGGCGATGTTTTCGACGGCATTAACTTCCGCGGCGTACAGTTGGCGTCCGACGATAACATGCTGCCGGATAGCCAGAAGGGCTTTGCCCCGGTAATCCACGGGATTGCCCGCGGCACGGCCCAGGTCTCGGTGAAACAGAACGGCTATGAGATCTACCAAAGTACGGTACCGCCTGGTCCGTTCACTATTAACGATCTCTATGCCGCAGGCAGCGGCGGCGATCTGCAGGTGACCATCAAAGAGGCAGACGGCAGCAGCCAGGTCATCAGTGTCCCCTACTCGTCGGTCCCGGTGCTCCAGCGCGAAGGCCATACCCGCTATGCCGTCACTACCGGTGAATACCGCAGCGGCAGCACCCAGCAGGAAAAACCGAAATTCTTCCAGGGCACCCTACTGCACGGGCTTCCGGCTGGCTGGACGCTGTACGGCGGCACCCAACTGGCGGACCGCTATCGCGCCTTTAACCTCGGCGTGGGTAAAAATATGGGCGAACTGGGTGCCTTGTCTGTGGACATCACTCAGGCCAACGCCACTCTGCCCGATGACAGCGATCATCAGGGGCAGTCAATACGCTTTCTGTATAACAAATCGCTCACGGATACCGGCACCAATATCCAGCTGGTGGGATATCGCTACTCCACGCGCGGCTATTTCAGCTTCGCCGATACCACCTACAATCGGATGAGCGGCTACAACGTCGAAACGCAGGATGGCGTGGTTGAAGTGAAGCCGAAGTTCACCGACTACTACAACCTCGCTTACAACAAGCGCGGCAAGGTACAGCTCAGTGTCACCCAACAATTGGGTCGTACCGCCACCCTCTATCTGAGCGGTAGCCATCAAACCTACTGGGGCACCGGCAAGGCCGATCAGCAGCTACAGGCTGGACTGAACGCCGCCGTCGACGATATTAACTGGACGCTGAGCTACAGCCTGACCAAAAACGCCTGGCAGCAGGGGCGCGATCAGATGCTGGCGGTTAACGTCAATATTCCGTTCAGCCACTGGATGCGCTCGGACAGCAACTCCGCCTGGCGACACGCCAGCGCCAGCTACAGCATGTCAAACGATCTCAACGGCCGGACCACCAGCCTCGCAGGCCTGTACGGCACGCTGCTGGAAGATAACAACCTGAGCTACAGCGTGCAGACCGGCTACGCGGGCGGCGGCGAAGGCAACAGCGGCGCGACCGGCTACACCGCGCTGAACTACCGTGGCGGCTACGGCAACGCCAATATCGGCTATAGCCGCAGCGACGGCATCAAGCAGCTTTATTACGGTCTGAGCGGCGGCGTACTGGCCCATGCCGATGGCGTCACCCTGAGCCAACCAATGAACGACACCGTGGTGCTGATTAAGGCCCCCGGCGCTGACAATGTGAAAGTGGAAAACCAGACCGGGGTTCAGACCGACTGGCGAGGTTACGCCGTGCTGCCTTACGCCACCGAATACCGGGAAAACCGGGTGGCGCTGAATACCAACAGCCTCGCCGATAACGTCGATCTGGACGATGCGGTGGCCAGCGTGGTCCCGACCCACGGGGCGATTGTCCGCGCTGAATTTAAAGCTCACGTCGGGCTCAAGCTACTGATGTCGCTTATCTATAACGGCAAACCGGTCCCCTTCGGCGCGCTGGTCACCTCGGACAGCAACCAGGGCAGCAGCATCGTCGCCGACAACGGCCAGGTTTATTTGAGCGGGATGCCGCTGGTCGGCAAAGTGCAGGCGAAATGGGGTGAAGGCCCGAACGCCAGCTGCGAAGCCGACTATAGCCTGTCGCCGGAAAGCCAGAACCAGATGCTGAGCCAGCTATCAGCCGAGTGCCGCTAAGGAAACCATGATGATGAGAAAAACCCTTTATCTGCTGTGCGCCATCCTGTCACTGGTGGTTGCCAACGCCAGCGCGGCGGACAGCACCATCACCATCAGCGGTTACGTTCGCGATAACGCCTGCGCCGTCGCGGGCGAATCCAAAGATTTTACCGTCGACCTGCTGGATAACGCCGCAAAACAGTTCCATGCGGTCGGGGCCACCACACCTTTGGTGCCCTTTCGCATCGTCCTGTCGCCCTGCGGCAGCTCGGTCACGGCGGTGAAAATCGGTTTTGTTGGTATTGCCGATAGCATCAATACCGACTTGCTAAAACTCGACGGCGGGGCAACATCCGCAGCGGGCATGGGCGTGCAGATCCTTGACGCGCAGCAGACAATGCTACCGCTTAACGCCACGTCAGCCACGATCCCATGGACCACGCTGACCCCCGGCCAGACCAACACGTTGAACTTTTATGCCCGGTTGATGGCCACTCAGGTACCGGTGACCGCCGGACACGTAAATGCAACCGCAACATTCACTCTCGAATTTCAGTAACCGGAGGCGCTGATGAAATTTACCCACACCGGATGGCTTCTGGCCGCGATGCTGGCAGCGACCGCCCCAACGCTACAGGCCGCCGACGTCACCATTACCGTTAACGGTAAAGTGGTGGCCAAACCCTGTACGGTTTCCACTCTTAACGCCACCGTTGATCTTGGCGATCTTTACACCTTTAGTCTGGTGTCTGCCGGCTCCTCTTCCCCGTGGCACAGCGTAGCGCTCAACCTGAGCAACTGCCCGGTCGGCACGTCGCGGGTCACCGCCAGCTTCAGCGGTACGGCAGATGCCACTGGCTACTACAAGAATCAGGGTACCGCAGGAAATATCCAGCTTGAACTGCAGGATGACGGCGGTACCACGTTGAATACCGGCGCGAAAAAAGAGGTCCAGGTGGATGATGCAACCCAGTCCGCCAGCTTCCCGCTACAAGTCAGAGCGCTGACGGTCAACGGCGGGGCCACCCAGGGAACTATTCAGGCAGTGATTAACGTCACCTACACCTACGCCTGAGCCAGGAGAACAGAGTAATGAGAAAAATATTAACCCTGCTGATGACGCTGCTGCTGGCGGGCTGGTCGCTAAACGCCTGGTCATTCGCCTGCAAAACCGCAGCTGGCGTCACCATCCCCATCGGCGGTGGTACAGCGAACGTTTACGTCAACCTCGCTCCAGCGGTCAGCGTCGGGCAGAACCTGGTGGTAGATCTCTCAACGCAGATTTTTTGCCATAACGACTATCCGGACACCATGATCGATTATGTGACGCTACAGCGCGGCTCGGCATACGGCGGCGTGCTGTCGAGCTTTTCCGGTACCGTCAGATACAACGGCACCAGCTATCCGTTTCCAACCACCAGCGAAACGGCGCGGATGACTTATGATACCAAGATCGATAAACCCTGGCCTACGGTCCTCTACCTGACGCCCATCAGCACCGCAGGCGGGGTGGCAATTTCCGCCGGGTCATTAATCGCCGTGCTAATCCTGCGTCAGACCAACAACAAGGATAACGACGACTTCCAGTTCGTGTGGAATATTTACGCCAACAACGACGTCGTGGTTCCGACGGGCGGCTGCGACGTTTCTGCCCGCGATGTGACGGTGACGCTGCCGGAATACCCCGCTTCGGCCGCAATTCCGCTGACGGTTTACTGCGCACAAAGCCAGAATCTGGGTTATTACCTCTCCGGCACCACGGAAAACGCGGCTAATTCGATATTTACTAATACCGCGTCGGCCTCCCCGGCCCAGGGGATTGGTGTTCAGTTGACGCGTAACGGCAGTGTCGTTCCCGCTAACAGCCTTGTGTCGTTAGGATCCGTGAGCACCTCAGCGGTCAGCCTGGGATTAACCGCCAACTATGCACGTACCAGTGGACAGGTGACGGCGGGCAACGTGCAATCTATTATCGGGGTGACCTTTGTTTACGAATAATTCGCCCATACCAGACTGCGAGTCGAGGGGGGATTATATCTTGTCTCCCTGCTCGCTGGCCGCCACGGGACTAGTCGCCATGATGATTGAAGGCGGGATGCCGCCCGTGGTGCTGTCCTCTGACGACCTGGTGATACCCGTCAACACCCACGTTCACCGTATCGTGGTGTTTTTGCCCGACGCGCCAGGCAAGCTCCTTAGCACACTACGGCAAGCCGCAGACCTGCTGGAGCACTCCGACATGCCGCTACCAATGTTGCTCCTTAGCCGCAGCCCGGCCAACTGGCTGTGGCACACACTGTTGCATCAGGTTACAGACCGGCATCTGCTTTCTGAAGTGCGTGCCGCCGCCTCCGACCTCCCCGTCTCCTGCCTGTCAGCACTGCTTCAGGACCACATTCTCGAGAGCTATCCTTTACTTGAGCAATTATCAGACGAAGAGGCACAAGTTCGTGGAAAACGCCCCGGCGGGCTAACCAGGCCGGAGCTCAACGCCATTCTTGGTTTATTCAGTGAATACAGCGCTATCGTCCAGGCAAAACGCCGCGGCATCAGCCACAAAACCCTCTACAACCAAAGAACTGCAGGACTGAAAAAGATGTTGGAACACCACCCTCAGCTGGCCGCTTGTTTTCCCGGCGGTCATCTCAAAGGAACGACAAATGAAGCCCTCAACGCGCTGTCCACTTTTGAGCGCGAATTTGTGCATGCTATTTACAGTCGGCAAATTTTCCCGGTTTTCCAGCCGATCACCGATGAGCATCTGCAGGTACGGGGAATAGAGATCCTTTCCCGCTGGCGTCGGAATGGCGATGTACTGCTTGCCGGCGATTTTTTGCCACAGGTACATTCTGAGTACGCATGGCTGGTACTGACCGCGTTTGTGCTTCAGGAGGCGGTACAGAATATTAATCAGCATCCTGGCGAGTGTTATTTCTCGGTGAATATTCCCACCGCTATCGCCAACAATGAAAACCTGATCAGAATGATGGAAACGGCGCGTCAGCAGCTACGTCATCCCCGAATGTCTGACCGACTAGTGCTAGAATTTGCTGAAACCATAGACCCTAATCAACATGGAAAAATAGCTGAAAATATCGCCCGACTACGCAAGCGCGGCTTTCGTATCATGTTGGATGACTGCTTTTCACAAAGCAGCGTGATGTTTCCGGTGCGCACGGTCATATTCGACGCATATAAGTTAGATATGAGTATTGTGAAAGATATGCAGTGCGACCTGCACGCGCTGACTCTGATAAAGAGTCTGATCTATTATTGCCAGCTTACCGGTAGCCGCTGCATTGCCGAAGGCGTAGACAGCCAGGAAAAATTCAACCAATTACGTGCACTGGGAATCAATCGCTTTCAGGGATATTACCTCTCGCCACCGGTCAGCAGGGACAACGTGGCGGATCTTATCCAGAAAATCTCACCAGGGGTTAACTATCAATCCTCCGGCGTGTATTGATAAAACATAAACAGATCAGCGGCCCGCTAACGGATTCATCCTAATAATATCCCAGCACAGCAATAATCCATGCACACCCGTCAATCCACCAATACGGGACATCAGGCGGTTTTTTAAGATATTAACATATCGCGGTGAGCATCCGGTTTTCAGTGAAATTTCCTTCAGCCCTCCGCCCTGAAGCAAACTTTCAATAATACAATACTCGCTGCGGCTAATCCGTATATTTAGCGATCCGCTACTAGCGGTGAAAACACACTGTAAAAAATCGCCAATAGAAATATTTTCTGGAATAACAACAACCTCATGAATATCGAGCCAGTGCTGTCCCCGACTGAATAACCCTGGGGGAGATAAAACCAGCACATTCCCTTTGCACATCCCCAATTCATTTAAAATCGTTTTTCGTAGCCGAATACATCTCACCGACAGGATAATTAAGGTCACCGGGTATTGTGCTATTCTCTCCCGAAGCTCGCTAAGATTACCCCCTTTTTCATCCAGCAGGGTGGTATAACATGCAGCAACTTCAGTGACGGTCTCAGTTAATACCGAAAGAATACCGTTCCCCAGATAATAATTGTCGGTAATAATATGATATGACTTATCTCTTACGGGCATCACTCGCCTCCCATGATTATTCTGCCAGCTAATCGTAAGTCACATACATGTTCACTTTACCCGTTACAGGTCCGGTGTAGTTAGCTCCAGAACGCGTCACGGCAGCATTCTGGACATAGCGGGCATGGAAAGCCGCCGTGCCAAAAGAATCAAAAGCGGGTGTCAGAGAAACAAAAGCGCCGTGGCTTCCGGTATCCGTTATTGTCGTATTATCAACATTCACCTTACTGCCGTTGTATAACATTTCAATTTCCAACCCCTCAATCTTGCTTCCTCCGGCAGTATCATACAGGCTGATATTCTTGTTGCTGGAAAGCGATGTACCGGTATCTTCGAATCGAAAACGAACATGATTTACTTTACCCGTACACTCAAGAGAGAGATTAACCGGCACCTGCGCGCCGTAGGCTGGCGCACCGGTATAATTAATCACGTCTGCCGCCCAGCGCCCCATCGGTAAAGTGTAATCCGTGGTTTTCAATTGGCAGGCAGGTGGGGCTATCGTGATACCCGAACCATCTAAAAACCCGGTTAAAGTCGCCGTGTTTGTATTCTGGCGAATGGTGTTACGCATGGCGATGGCTGGAGATTTTGCGGTCAGTGCACCATTATATTGTATTGTGCCTATTTTAACTAACGACATTCTTACTGAAACGCTTCCCGTATGAGTAGGAAAAATATAATTCACTGGGGAAAAGTTAAATCTGTACTTCCTCATAGCTTGCGTTACCCCCTGAGATGTATATCCTGCTAAAGTACCATCAACCTCAGTACCAACGGGGACCTTCTGAGTATAGGAAGGAGAGTAATAAGAGGTATCATAGTACTCACACTGAACGGTTACCCCCCCACATCCCGTATAATTAAATCCTGGCGAAGTATTATATCTGAACCAGAGTTTCAGACCCAGTCCGCTGTCGCTAAGTGGAATATAACCTCCAGTATCATAAGACATAAGTATGCGACTATCTAAATAGCCATCAATGTCTGCGCCGCCGCCGCTAATCCCGCTGGAGGTACAGAGAACAATAAAATCAGAAAATGCCTCACCATAGCCCCACGAAAAAATCTCGGTTCCGTTCGGCACATCATTACCGACAACAAATGTTCGAGGTACCGTCAGCGGTCTTTCGTCAGGCACAATATAATTACACCAGGCAGCTACCTGCCCCACCACAGTTCCGCTAGACCATGCAGCAGTGAAACTGTGAGTCGCGGCAGAGACTTCCGCGACAGTCATTCCAGCGAATGCGACTATACCTGAGCATGTTACCGCCTTTAATAAACCGTTCACTGGTGCACCTCCGCCGTCTGCTCTTTGCCTGCCCCACCCCAATCGTTCATCCCGCTCCACGTCACACTAATGTTATTGCCCTTGATTGAGGATGGCAGTTCATAACGTTCACTTCCTCCCGGCGGCACCATCAGATACTTATCGTCCAGACGTTTTGCCGTACCCAGCCCTTTTACCGAAAGCTCACCGAAGCTGACATAGTAAACGCTGGGGTTCGTCGCCCGTAGCCAGCGCTTCCCGTCCGCCTGCTCCATTCGCCACGTCAGCTTTGACGGTGCATCGACATTTCCCTGGGCATCCAGCCCCGCTGGACGAACAAATACCTTCAAGCGACTGCGAATCGCAATCACCAGGCTATTGCCATTATCATCGGCTTTAGGCGGGATTTCCTGCAGGGACAGCCAGTACACAGACTCCTTGTCCTGAGGAATATTGCCTTTCATCACCACCAGACGAAGCTTGCCATTCTTTTTGCCCTCAAGTTTCATCACCGGCGGGGTCAGCACCAGCGGGATATCTTTATCTTTTCCGTCGGTATCCTCCAGCCAGGACTGCACCATGTAGGTTTCCGTACTCTCATTGACAATTTCCACCGGCGTTTCCCGGTCTTCGGCATAGGCCACGATACGCGTTAGCTGGGGACGAACCGCTGACTCTGCTGGTACGGCTATTGCGCCAGCCACTAACATTACGCCCAGTATCGATTTGGTGTTGATCATCATGCTTATCTCCCTTCATCCTTTTTATGCTGCCGTTTGTGACTTAACGTCATCAACGGCAGTTCACAGTTTGTTTCTTGTACCAGTCTTCCGGTGACTGGCGTCCTTCAGGCAGCGCAAGTAGCGTAAAGCTGCACTGCTCTCCCTGCTGCTTACCCCATACAACGCTCAGCTGCTGGTCATTACGGGCATCGAGGCCGCTCAGATAAGCCTGGCCGTGATTGCCGACAATCCCCGCTTCCTCTTTTTCCCCTGCCAGGTACACCATTGCACCGAGCGGGATTTTTTTATGGCTTTGAATATCCACCATCGCGCGGCGACCGACGCGGGTAGCAAATTTCAGTAATACCGCCGCGCCTTCGCTAGGCACGACCCGGCGGGAAGACTCCTTCAGTTCAACATTTTGTGATTTGGCGCTACGACCGGTATCCAGACTGATGTCGTTGTAACGATACGGCGTCAACCAGGTCACCATGGCGTGACCAAAATAGTCGGTCTCAGCATTACCCGCCCCTGAGACGCTGATACCTGATGCGCCAGGCGTTTCAATAATAGCTACCGTGTTGCCCAACTGCGGGGAAAGCACTACCCCGCCGCGATACAAGGTGACACCGCCGCTCATGCCAGCCGAATACTGGCTATGACCGCTGCTGTGGCTCATCCCCCCGGATATGCTGGCCAGACTACCGTTGTAGCCCACCGTTCCCGACTGGCTATACTCCCCATGCGCATCGCGCATCACGTTGGCGGAATAGTTGACCCGGCTGTCCAGGGTGCTACCGGAATAGCCCATCGACTGGCTGTACTGATTATTACGATCGCGATTAATGCTGTAGTTAATGGAGCCATAATCACGGCTGCGCGCGTCAAAAATGCCCAGCGGCAGGCTAACGGACAACCCTATTTGGGTATCTGAATTATTGGTATCCCGGGTCCTCGTCAGAGACAGAGAGACGCTGGCAGAGCCTATCGTGGTCCCGGCGCCTCCGCTAATCGAGGTGCTTTTACGACTGGTCCCGTAGTAGCGGTCCTCACTCATCCCCAGATAGAGACTGCCGTATTGACTCAGGCTTTGGTTGAGGGTCATCTCCACCCGGCTGCGTTTACGCTGCATCCACTCTGAATCGCCCCAGGAATATCCCCCGATACGCTCATAGCTCTGGCGAGAAAGAAACTCCGGAAACTCCAGAAAATCAGCAGAACGGTACTGATAGCCGAGGATCTGCAAGGAGGTGCCCGTCGCATCAAAGTGACGGGCATATAAAAAGCGTACCGCCGAACCATCGCGAATGTTGCCTTCACCCCAGGTTTCCTTATGCCGGGCATGGGCAATTTCGGTGGAAAATGCGCCAATACTCCCCACGTTCCACGCCACTCCGGCAGAAAGAGACTGATACTCTTCAGAGATCAGGGAGGAACCGCTGAGGGTGAATTTTTCCAGCCCGTACTCGAGGCTTCCGCTCGTTAACCAGGGCTCTTTCGTGCCGTGTCCCTGATTGCGATAGCGCCCTAACGCCAGGCTATAGCGTGAGGCCCCTGGTCGTATCATGTTCGGCAATGCGGTATAAGGAACATGGAATACCTGTACCTGACCATCCGACTCTTCGACGGTGACTTCCAGGTCAGCGCCCACCTGGGCACTGTACAAATCATCGATGGCAAAGGGCCCGGGCGTCAGGGTGGTGCTGTAGATAATATTTCCACGCTGGCGAATCACCAGGCGCGCGTTAGTCCTGGCGACTCCACGTACAACCGGAGAGTAGCTGAACTGATTATCCATAGACATTTTTTGACTGGTGGCCAGCGATACCCCGGTCATCGGAATAGCGCCAACCATGTACCCTGATGTATCAGTATAAATCTCACCGGCCTGCAAGCTGCTGCGCAGAAGCGCAATATCGCGGCTCAAATAAGAACGATCATGATTCGACTCCCAGCCGCTTCCTGGGTTGCGATAAAAGGAGTCAATGCTGAACAGCCTCCAGGCGCCAAGAGAGCCGATGGTATTCAGGTTAAGATAGGCGCTGCGCGAAGTGGTATCATCGCTGTCCCCGTTTTCACCCGAATAACCCTTGGTTTTAGTCGTATAAAAATAACCGTTATAGCTGGTTCTCAAGCTCGGCACACCATGATCCCACTCTGCTGGAGCAATCATAATAAAACGCTGCTTATCAATTGCCTCCTGCGGAACCGTCAGGTTCAGCACCTGCTGCGCGGCATCATAAACCACTGTGGATGAGGGGATCTTCTGCTCCACACGTTCGCATTCTGTTAACGCATCTTTCCCGGTAGTGGCCGCATCATCATATAATTCAATCTTGATTCCCAGCGCCTGCAACTGTTCGCGCGAAAGGCAAGGGATAACCCTTTGTTTGCCGTTGTCGACGAAACGAACCTCCATATGCTCGGCCAGATTTTCGTTTACTCTGATGTCGACAGGTTTCATTCCCGGAGTGATGGCATCACGCCAGATAAAAACCTCTGGCGATGCCTCACCTCTGTCCCTGCGTAAAAAGACCTCTTCAAAATCTGTGTCAGCCAGAGTACTTGTGGCCACACAACCGAAGACACAAAGAATTCCCGGGCGAAGCCATCTTGCAGAGAAACACCGGGAATTCTTTCTGTCCGTGGCGAATGAAGACGGGCTTGCTGTTGGCATTCCGTTACCCTCTTTACTGTATTATTGTTTTTCGTGTTGCCGATTCTGGTCTGTCAAACACGCCGCTGCGTAATAAAGAAACAGCCTGCCCAAACAGGCGCAGGCTGTGGGTCATCAGAAGTAAGAGATGGTGTAGTTGGCAGTGCCGGCAACCGGGCCGGCAGTGACGCTGGTGCTCAGGGATTTATACGCCGCGACGAAGTCCATATTGATAGCGCCAGAAGTGGATGGCAGCGTATAGCTGGTTGCCAAAGAAGTACCGCCGTTCATGTCAATCTGGGTACCGCCAGAGGTCAGGATAGCAACAGCCACATCAGCCGCACCTGACGGTGCGGTGTTACCTGCCACGTACGCGTCGCCTGCTGGTGCGAAAGGTGTATCAAACACAGCACGGACGTTTGCCAGGGCGCCAACTGCCGCACAACCGGTCAGTTGAATCTGGAACGCGGTATGGCCCAGATAAGTACCTGATGCAACGTTCAGAGCCGGAGCCGGAACGGCAGGTAATGTAATAGTCTGGTTAACCGCAGGTGCACCGCCGCCTACTGATACACCAGCAACCGCAGTACAAGCGCTTGCAGTAACGGTGCCCGCAAACGTAATCGTACCGTCAGCCGCCATCGCGCCAGTGGAAAGCATTGCTGAGGCCGCAACCATAGAAGCAAAAATACGGTTTAATTTCATGGTAAATACTCCATTATTTATATTTTACAAAAACCCTGACGACCACTGTTTTAAATGTGGCTAGGGCAACTTAAAATCACTTAGAAAATGAATCCAGTAGTGATAATTAATACTACGAGTGACAAACAGGCATTTTATTCCCGCTCACACCTGAAAGTTCTGTAATGAGATTAATATCCCGACAAATGAGCATTGCAGTACGATTGCAATCGGCCATTCCGTAACGCATAACCTCTTCCCGAGTGACGCGGTAGATATAATCTCTGGTGAGATGTGAGCAATTTGCCACATCTTCTACCGACGCCCCTTTGGTTATCAAATCAAATATATTACGTAGTTGTCGTGTTTTACTCTGATACTTGACTTCCGTTATTCTGGCCATCCTGATTAACGAGAGTAAATCTTGTATCGAAACCGATGCATTCACTAACCATGGGAAATATGTTCTAACAGACCGGAATACCGGGACGTCCACGAGGATAAAAACCCGACACAGCCGCAACGAACAAAAACGCATAAATTGAGTGCGATAGCGATGATTTGAAATATAGAGAACAACAACATCGCCAGGAGAAATACTTAACCATTTAATATCAAATGGTAATTTCACCAATTCCACGGCATGTCCATCCTGTTCACTGAGCCATTCCATGCCGGACAGAAAAAAGCTATTATCTGATATCAAATGATATTTCATCCATGTAATCCTTTATTTGTTATCCCGTCCAAATCATTAACAGAAAAATACCCCGTTACCTGATGAATTTATTTGTAACACGATGAACTCATTTTTATCAATCGTTTATAGCGATCAAAAAACAATTAAATAATAGATTATAACTATCAATAAGAATGTATTGATCGCAAATTACAATTAAAATTAATTAGCATTATTTACCATTGACATAAATCAATATGCCCTGCTCTCATGCATTAAAATTTCTTTTAAAATCAAATGGTAACAATAAGAAATAAACAGAAAAATCTTATTTATCCACCATGAATGGAAGCAATACAATACGTAATTGAAGAGTTTTCTTCATCAAATCGATAATTACAGCATAAACAGTTAATCAATAATTATGCTTGAGTATAATTATCTGGACTACTATTCCTAAGGTAAAGGCATAATGAATAACATATATTTCGGTGACGCTTTTTTGCCCGATTAAACATTCAGATATAATTGATGTCGAATTCTTAAGCGCAAGACAGGATGGAATTATATTTATCGGTTGTAATATGACCATTCTCTGCCCATATAAGCCATTTCTTCATTACAGGAGAAGCGAGGAACATGCCGTCAGAAGATGGCGCGATGCGAAAAATTGACCAGGGAAGCTGTTAGCTGGACATATCCTGGACCACCGCGGGAAAGTTATGGATGGGAAAGTTCTCAAATATGGCTAATGTTGACGGACGCCAGCGAGCGCCCGATCGGGCCTGCAAATACGACAACCTCATCAGGTTGTACGTTTTCTAAAGGCCCACACATGTGACGCGCCGCTGCTCGTTACAAGTAGCCTGGTCAGCAAAAAGGATGGTTCCGGTAAACCACTACCAGCCGCAGACGTTGGTCTCTTCATCAGACTCGTAGCCGCGCACGATGTTGATCAGGTCTTTAACCGCATCAGCGGCGATGGTCGGATCCTGCAACTCAGCCAGGGTAGCGAATTCATTGTCTACCGATACACCATTATTATTGTTGGTGACCGTCAATATAAACCCTTTTCCTCCAGCATTATCCGCGGACAGCGTAGAAATAAGCTCCGATACGGCTTGCACGGCGATGTCAGGGACATAAAGCGCCATCGGCTTAAGATAGACTTTCTCTTTTTTATCTTTATTGTTGCCGTTAATCACCGCTAATGAGTAACCCAGATTTTCACTGTTCATCTTCTTCCTTAGCCCTCAATCAGAATTTTAGGATCGACATAAAAATCGACATTAAAAACGGTATCCTCCGTTAACGCCTCAATGCAGTGCCATTTTTCGGGCGGGAAAACGCCAAATTCACCTTCGGCAATGGTTAACGTTTCCACCGGATCGGCGCTGGTCTCATCAGCAAAGCCCAGATAGCGTATCGCCCCTTTCATTACCGACAGCCGTGGATAGACTCCCTGCCGGGTCCCGGCATCAAGATGTCTTTTCCAGATTGACGCCGGAGCGGTCTCTTTGGTCCACAGCGGCGTGCTACGGGTATGCACATAGTGGGTCGGGATAATGATTCGCTGCATGATTCTGCCTCTCTTTACGCACTATCAGTACGATCGGGAACGGGAAAATATGTTGCATATCATATACCCCTTTCAATCACTGAGGGGATTATTTTTTGGCAAACGTTGCACCTACCCCTATTTATACCCACCAGGAGTTAGGTACTCACTAAAATAGATACGAGCGATTCTATAAAATCGAAGTCGCCCGCAAAAACAAGATAATTTAATTATTCCCAGATGAGTTCAGCGGCCCGGGCTTACCAATTAAATATCCTTGCACCAGATCGCATCCTAATTTCTGTAACGACTTCAGCTGCTCTTCTGTTTCAACACCTTCGGCAACGATGCGCATATGCAAGCTTTTACCCATGCTGATAATCAAGCGGACGATATCGAGATCATCTTTCTGACCCGGAATATTAATCACAAATGAACGATCGATTTTTATCTTATCAAAGGGGAAATAACTCAAGCGCGATAGCGATGAATACCCGGTACCAAAATCATCAATAGAAATTTGAACGCCCAGTTCGCGCAGTTGGCTGAGGATCTCTAAGGAACGGGTGTTTTCGTTAAATACATCCGACTCGGTAATCTCCAGATCGAGGCGGAGTGGATCGAGCCCGGTACTTTTCAGTATCGAAATGACGGTATCGGTCAGCGAACTGTTAATAAGCTGAATGGGCGAAACGTTAACCGACACCTTGAGCGGCGATGACCAGCTGGTGGCCTCCCGGCAGGCGGTTCTGAGTACCCACTCGCCCAACGGGTTAATCAGGCCAATTTTCTCAGCTACCGGGATAAATTCGCTCGGCGATACGCTACCGCGCAGCGGATGAAACCAACGGACAAGCGCTTCATAACCGTAGATTTCACCGTTAATCGTATCGGCAATGGGTTGGTAGTAAACCCTGAACTCACCTTTATCCAGCGCCTGCAGCAGATCGTCTTCAAAGGATTTATTCTCCTGCAAACGCTCAAGCATATCGGGACGGAATATCTGTACTTTGCCGGAACCCTCTTTTTTCGCTTCGTACAGCGCCAGATCGGCACACTTGTATAAATAATCGGTACGGCTCTCGCCATCAGAAATAACAATCCCGATGCAAGCGCCGATATGGATCAGCGAATCATAAATCTGATACGGCTGACTGATTTTTTCGCGAATGATATTCGCCCTCTCCAGCGCCATCTCCTCGCTTAAATCATGCGAAACAAGCGCAAACTCATCGCCCCCCAGCCGATACAGGGTCTCTGACGTTTTGCGAAAGAAGGAGAGACGGCTGGCTAAATCCTGCAAAAGCTTATCCCCGGCATCGTGGCCCTGGGTATCATTCACATCCTTAAAATTGTCGAGATCGAACAGCATCACCACCGCCGAGCCGTTATAGGGCCGGACCTGGTTAACTATCTCCTGCAGCCGTTGCCAGAAAGAGAGTCGGTTGGGCATACCGGTCAGTGAATCATGATAGGCGTCGTACTGCAGCCGACGGTTCTGCACCTGCAGTTTCTCTTTTGATGTCTGCAGATCGTTGGCCAGTAATTTCATCCGCACATGAGCACGGCGCAGCGTATTATTTTGCCGCAACATCAGCAGACCCAACGTGATACAGAGGGTAATCAACAGGATAGAAATGGCCGAATAGATATAATACAGGTTCTGTATTTTATCGTGGGTCAGATTAACAATATTGATGTCCTGAGCGAGCGAGGTTGACGCTATTGAGGTCATAGGTCCGTCCAGCGTACTCATTTCGCGCAGTAGCGGTTTTAACTGCGCGGTCGTCATGGTATCCAGTTGCTTATCCAACTGATTCAGGATACGCACCAGGCGGGCAACCGTCGCCTTACGCTGCGCATCTTTACCAATAAACTTTCCCAGATCGCCCTGCTGTAGCAGCGCAATCTGGCTCATCATAATTTCCAGGCGCAGGCGCACCTCATCGCGATCGCTCCCCTCAACGCCCATCCCCATCGCACTCAGCCGCGCTTCAAGGCGCATGTACTCGGAGACTATTTGTGAGACTGACCACGAATCGGTGTAACGCGTTAATTTTTGCAGCTCACTTTGTCGCTCATGTACCAGATAGGTAATGTATCCGGTAACAATGAAAAGCGATAAAATAATGGCAGTGAGTATTCGATTCAAGATCAAACCCTTACTCAATTATAATCTTCGAAACCTGCCATGCTGAACGGGAATAATAGATTTGATTCTGCAATTCCGGGCTGCTGTCATAGGGGTAAACAATAAATAAAGGCCCTTTATCGCGAATGCGCATATATTCGCCATTCATTTTTAAAGCCAAAATAACAGGGAATTTTTGAAAATCATCAAGCGGAACGATGGTGGTATAATCATTTAGCGCCAGCACCCTGGCGGACTTACCTTTAGCACCGACTAAATCCATGAGTTTACTAAGGGAAACCCCGTCAAAGCGGACTTTCCCGGAATACCATGGCGTCGTGGTCACTGTCGTTTCCATGCCCAGTTTTTCTAATGCTGCGACATCAAAAACGGCCGTATCGCCTTCATTCGTATTCCCAATCAGCCCGGAAATAGTTAAAACGGGTTTCCCCACAGGCATCGGCAGTTTTTCTGCAAAAGCGGAAGGCAAAACCATGACACAAAATAAAGCTGCAAAAAATAAACGCATTTAACTCACCATTCCGAAATTGGAGACATGTTAATTGTAAACCATTTGCGTGAATTCTTAAAAGATGTCCCCATCGAGACTAAAAAATAAATTAAAGACAATAAGCCAACTCTGAAGCTCACATTCTGAGCAGCCAGGAAGATCGTTGTCCTTTCCTCTGTCCAGGTGCTATATGCCTTTCAGAACAAAGCCCAAGTAAAAATCTTTTCTCTTTTCCATCAGCGCGGTAGTCTCAATAGAACGCTAATCAGGAAAGCGTCTCATTCCAAAAATTATAAATTCAGCAACAGACAGGACAAGTATGGACTCAACGCTCATTTCTAATCGCCCCGGCAAGGAGGCAAACTCACTCAATCGCGCCCGCAGGGCGGCCTGGGGCAGCTTCGCCGGGGCCGTGGTCGACTGGTACGATTTTCTCCTCTATGGCATTACCGCCGCGCTGGTTTTTAACCGGGAATTCTTTCCGCAGGTCAGCCCGGCGATGGGCACCCTGGCCGCCTTCGCCACTTTCGGCGTAGGTTTCCTCTTCCGCCCGCTCGGCGGAATTATCTTCGGCCACTTCGGCGATCGCCTTGGGCGCAAGCGTATGCTGATGATGACCGTCTGGATGATGGGGATCGCGACCGCCTGCATCGGCCTGCTGCCTTCGTTCAATCAGATTGGCTGGTGGGCACCAGCGCTGCTGGTTCTACTGCGTGCCGTGCAGGGTTTTGCGGTAGGAGGTGAATGGGGCGGCGCGGCGCTGCTGGCGGTAGAAAGTGCGCCAAAAAATAAAAAAGCGTTCTACAGCAGCGGCGTGCAGGTGGGCTACGGCGTCGGCCTGCTGCTCTCTACCGGCCTGGTGTCGCTGATAAGCTCTTACACTACTGATGAACAGTTCCTGAGCTGGGGCTGGCGTCTGCCGTTCTTGTTTAGCGTGGTGCTGGTGTTGGCGGCGCTGTGGGTCCGTAACGGCATGGCAGAATCGGCTGAATTCGAACAGCAGCAGCGTGATCAGCAGAGTGAAACGAAGAAAAAGCGTCTGCCGGTGGTAGAAGCTCTGCTCCGCCATCCGGGCGCTTTTTTAATGATCATCGGTCTGCGCCTGTGCGAACTGCTGACGATGTACATCGTCACCGCCTTCGCACTTAACTACTCCACGCAGAATCTTGGCCTGCCTCGCGAACTGTTCCTTAATATCGGCCTGTTAGTCGGTGCCATCAGCTGCCTGACCATTCCCTGCTTCGCATGGCTGGCGGACCGCTTCGGGCGACGTCGGGTGTACATCACTGGGGCGCTGATCGGTACGCTTAGCGGTTTCCCATTTTTTATGGCGCTCGAAAGCCAGTCCTATTTCTGGATCCTGTTTTTCGCGCTGATGCTGGCAAACATCGCCCACGATATGGTGGTTTGCGTCCAGCAGCCGATGTTTACCGAGATGTTTGGTGCCAGCTACCGCTATAGCGGGGCCGGGGTGGGATATCAGGTCGCCAGCGTGGTTGGCGGCGGCTTTACACCGTTTATCGCCGCCGCGCTGGTCACCTTCTCAGGTGGTTCATGGCACAGCGTCGCTATCTATTTAACCGCAGGCTGCCTGCTCTCCGCCCTGACGGCGATGTTAATGAAGCCCAGTCGCCACGCTGAATAGTCGTTAAGGAGACAAAATGACTCAGGACTCTCGCGGCGAGGCATGCTGGCCGACGCGTTTTAATCACCAGCTTCTGCCGATTCAATATTGTTCCGACCCGACGCTGGCGGAGCAGCCGCTGTTTGATCGGGCTATTAACGGGGAAGCCGTCGCTCAGCTATGGCAGGCTCCGCAGGGGTTTGTGGTCCCCGGAAGCTACCGAAAGTTCACGGAACTGGCGGCGATAAGTAAGCAATTTGCCCGTCAGGGTTGGCCGGTCTGGCTGCGCCGCTCCGGCGGCGGGCTAGTGCCGCAGGGGCCGGGGATTATCAATCTCAGCCTCGCCTGGCCGGTTTACCAACCGCTGGGCGACGCGGCAGAGCCGATTTATCTGTTCCTCTGCGGCCTGCTTCAGCGCACGCTGGCAACTTTTGGCGTCGCCAGCCACTTCCAGGCGGTGAGCGGTTCGTTTTGCGATGGCCGCTACAATCTGGCCTGCGGTGAAGGCGAGCAGGTGCGTAAAATCGCCGGTACGGCTCAGTATTGGCGACCAATGGCTGGGGGTAAAGGCCATGTGGTCCTCGCCCACGCGGTGATATTGCTGGACGCCGATCTCTATGCAGCGCATCAGGCGGCGAATGCCTTTGAAGCGCATCTGGGTAGCGGTCGAATCTACCGCACCGATAAAACCGTGGCCCTGGCGGAGCTTATCCCTGAAGAGGCTGATTTGCTCCCCCGCTTTCGCGAGGCGCTGGTGCAAGTGCTGCAAAACATCAGCTAAAAGTGGTCTTCAGATAGCGGCTAAAGGTCTCTACCGCCCGCGATACCCGCGGCGTGTAGGGGCGAATGACGTAAAGATTTTCCGCAAACACATCCACCGGCTGCCAGCCCGGCAACAGTTCCTGTACCAACCCACGGCCAATCGCCTCTCTGGCGCTAAAATCCGGCAATAATGCAATTCCCAGCCCAGCCAGCACCGCATCGCGCAGGGATTCACTGTTGTTGGTCGAAAACGGCCCCTGCACTTTCACGCTGACTCGTTCATTGCCGCATTCGAAGGTCCAGTGCGGGCTTTGCGGCCCACGCGGATAGGTCAGGCAGTGATGCTGGCGCAGCGCGTCTGGCGAGTCGGGGCGACCAAAGCGACGAATATAATCCGCCGAGGCAACAACCAGGGTTGCCGTCCGACAGAGTGGCCAGGCCACATGGGTCTGTGGCAGCAGTTCGCAACGGCAGTGGCGAATGGCAAGATCGAATCCTTCGCTAGCCAGCGACACCAGCCGGTCGGTAACTTCCAGTTGTAGATGAAGCTGTGGATGCTCATGCAAAAAGGGCGTGATAGCCGGGACCAGTTGCTGGCGCGAAAAGGCCACCGGTGCGGTTAGCCGTAGCGTTCCGCGCAGTGGCCCGCCTTCATCATCGCAGGTGCCGGTGAAAATCTCGCGGATCTGCCCGAAAGGCTCGTTAAGCTCCGCCACCAGCCGCAACCCATCTTCGCTTAACGTGACGCTGCGAGTGGTTCGGTGCACCAGCGCCTTGCCGGTCACCCGCTCCAGTTCGCTGATCTTCTGGCTAATGGCGGACTTACTCACCGCCAGCTTTTCAGCCGCACGGGTGTAGCTTTTTTGCTCCTCCAGTACCGTTAGCCAGTACAGGTGAGTCCAGTAAATTTCCGGGCGGATCTCGTTCATGCCGATTGTTCATGTAGGAAAACAATGAGTTCAAATATAGCGGTTTTTACCCGCATCAGCATGGGTTAGCATCACATTCATCGCTCGTTAATCCAACAATAAGGACCACCTGCCATGCCGTTACTGACGTTTGATATTATTGAAGGCCGTAGTGAAAGCGAGATAAAAACCCTGCTGGATGCGGCTCACCGCGCCGTGGTGCAAGCATTCAAAGTGCCTGAGCGCGACCGTTACCAGATTGTTCACGAAAACAAAGCTCACCATATGGTGATTGAAGATACCGGACTGGAACTAACGCGCAGCAAAGAGGTGGTAGTGGTGAGAGTTTATACCAGCCCGCGCAGCGAACAGCAGAAGCAGCTTTTCTATGCCACTCTGCAAGCTCAATTGCAGGAGCACTGCGGACTGAGCGGCGATGACCTGATGATCTCGGTGATAAGCAACCACAAAGGCGACTGGAGTTTTGGCCGCGGCGTCGCACAGTATATGACCGGCGAGCTGTAGTCGAGCGGAAACGGCCTTATTCTCGATGCGACTGGCGCACGATCAGTTCCCCGGTGCGCCACGCCGCTGGCAAGCCTTCAGTTGCATCGATCAGTCGATTCAGTGCCTCTTCAACCAGCCGCTCGCGCCGCTGATCGTAAGTGGTCAGCTGCCACTCAGGCGCTGCCGCTTCGTCGATATTATCGAAACCGACAATACTCATGGTTAAATCCCGCTCACGCAGCGCCTGCAGCGCGCCAATGGCCAGAATATCGTTTTCGCAGAACAGAGCATCGACTCGCTCGGCTTCAGGCGTAGCGTCAAGATAGTCGCTCATCGCAGCATATCCCCGGGTGCGCAGATACTGCCCGGCCACCAGCAACGTATCAAGTCGACAACCGCCCTTCTCCAGCGCCGCCTGATACCCTTCCATTCGCAGTAAATGATGCGACGGGGTGTCAGGCCCTTTCATATAACCAAATGTACGATGCCCCTGCCCCAGCAGCAGTTCAGCGATCTGCTTGCCAGCAAGCCAGCCGTCGATATTCACCACCTGGATTTCCGGATTCTCGGTATTACGACCAATCTGCACCAGCGGTACCCGGTGAATTTCGGTGGCGATCGCAATAAGCTCCGGCGTCAGTACCGTTGCCATAAACAGAATGCCGTCGACCTGGAGCTGGTAAGCCAGCGCCATCGCCGTGCGGTTGCTTTCCTGATCGGCGACGTTAATTACCAATGCCATATAGCCGCGATTTTGTAGCTGGCGAGTCACTTCATTGAGCAACAGCACCATATTGGGATTGCGCAGCTCATCAACCGCCACGCCGATGATGTGGGTTTGCTTTTGCGTCAGGCTGCGCGCCAGCAAATTAGGCCGATACCCCAGGGTATTGGCGGCCTTCATGACATCTTCTCGCGTTTTCGCCTGGATAGATGCCCCGGGAGTAAACGCCCGGGAAACGGTCCACTTTGAGACGCCCGCCAGTAACGCAACATCGCTGGCGGTCGCTTTTTGTCGTTTAGAGGCGCTCATTCTCGGTTTTAACGTTCCTGATGATTAACATCCAATAGAACGTAAAATACAGCAAGATAGAATCCGCTCAACAAAAAACGCACCGCGTTCTCCCGCCCCCCGGTGGAAGAACGCGGCCCGTTATCACTGACTTAAGGTTGCGTTAAGGGCATCAATCGACGTCCGTAGCCCCGCTTCAACGCTCATCGTCAGGTCCTCCATCTCCAGCGATACATAACCGTTGTAACCGGTCATGCGCAGCACTGAGAAGAACTCTTTCCACCACTTCAAATCCTGTCCGCAGCCAACCGCCACGTAATTCCAGGTCCGGGTTTTGGTTTCAGTCACCGGCTGATACTCCAGCAGACCGTCAACGTCCGCCAGCCCGCGCTCAATACGCGCATCTTTGCCGTGAACGTGATAAATCACTCCTTCCAGCTTCCGGGCAGCGGCAATGGGCTCAGCCCCCATGGCAATCAGGTGCGACGGGTCGAGGTTCATGCCAATGATGTCACCCACCGCATCGCGCAGGCGCAGCAACGTGCTTGGGTTGTACACCAGCTGGCTGGGGAACTCTTCGAGGGCAATCTGTTCGATCCCGTGTTCAGCCGCATGGCGGGCAAAAGCCTGCCACCAAGGTATCGCCACCTCATTCCACTGGTAATCAATCACCCCTGGCATATAGTCGGGCCAGGAAACCGTTGAGGTTATCCAGTTAGGGATTTTGTCGTCCGGGCCGCCGCCGGGCAGACCGCTCATCATGACGATTTTTTTGACGCCGAGCTTCGCCGCCAGCTCAACGGTGCGGTAGCTGCTGGCGGTATGTTTCTCGCCCAGCGCGCCGGGTGCCAGCGGGTTACCCGAACAGTTCAGGGCGACGATTTCCATGCCGCGTTTTTCCAGTTCCCCGCAAAACGCCGCGAGCTTCGCTGGGGAAGCCAGCAGCTCTTCGGTTTTCACATGCGGGCAAGGCGACCAGCCCCCTGCGGTCATCTCTACGCCGTTAATGCCATACTGCTTCACGCGGTCGAGCATTTCAGGGAAAGCCAGGTCGGCGAGAACATCAGTACAGAGTGCCAGTTTCATATTCTATCCTTCTTAAATGAGTGACCTTCGAGGATCTGCATAAACGCGTCTTTGCTGTCGGCGCTGGCGAGCAGCGTCGTTTTCACTTCGTCATCAAGCAGGTCTGCCAGATCCGCGATAACATCAATGTGTTCATTATTTTTTGCCGCCACGGCGACCACCAGGAAAGCCACTCTGCCTTCCCCCCAGCCCACACCATCCGGAAACTGAAACAGCTGGAAGCCAGTTTGCCGCACCAGGTCAATGCCCTCTTTGCTGCAATGAGGCATCGCCACGCCCGCCCCGAGCCAGGTAGAGAGCGCCTTTTCGCGATCTACCATCGATTCAAAAAAACCGTCGCTGACGTAGCCGCCAGCCTGCAAGGAATCCGCAGCAATGCGCAGCGCCTTCTTCTTTGAATTCGCCCGGCAGCCAATAAAAATATCTTCTTGCTTAAGGGTTAACATGCGCCTCTCCCGTACGTTAAAGGGTTAGCGATACAGCGCCGGGCATTCCGGCAGGGAGACGGTGTGCTTCTCGCCATCCTTCAGCGAAGCCAGCCCGGCATCGCACACCATCGCCACGACAAACCCATCCCACGAAGATGGCCCAGTCATTTCACTGCCTTCATTAACGCGATCAACAAAGTTCTGCACTTCACGATCGTAGGCGGTGGCGAAACGTTCCATGCAGGTCTGCGGGATCGCCCGGCTGTAGCCTTTCGTTGAACGAGTGGTGGTGAGCGCCTGCTCGGTCAGCGCGCTAATGGCGTTTTCACCGATCACTTCACAACGGATGTCGTAGCCGTAATCACAGTTCACAAACAGTTCATCATCGATGCGCACGCCGGATTCGGTTTCAAAAATCACGATCAGCGGATCCTGCAGGTGCGCACAGGCTCTGCGGGTCTTCTTACGCGGTTTGTCGACGCGCACCGACACGATATTTTCGTCGAGCAGATAGCGAATAATGTCTATTTCGTGGGTCGCGGAATCATTAATCGCCATTTCCAGGGTGTAGCTTTCCGGGACTGAGGCGTTGCGGTGGGCGCAATGAATCAACAAAATTTCGCCCAGTTCGCCACCGTCCAAAGTGGCTTTGAGCTGGTTGTACCCGGGGTCGAAGCGACGCATAAACCCCAGCTGCAACATGCGTTTGCCGCACGCCACTTCAGCATCAATAATCGCCCTCGCTTCATCAGCGGTTGGGGTCAGCGGTTTTTCGCAAAATACCGGCTTGCCCGCTTTAATCGCTGCCAATATTTGCTCTTTGTGAACCGGGCCGATTGAGCAAATAAAAACGGCATCTACGTCGTCTGATTGAACCATCTTCACCGCATCGTAATAAGCCTGTGCGCCATATTCGCGGGCAATAGAGTCGGTCACGTTACGATTGATATCACAGACGGCGCTGACTCTGGCGTTCTGAATAACCGACTTGAAACGCTGTAAATGATCGCGCCCAATCATGCCCAAACCAATTAAACCGATATTGACTGTCATATGTTCCTCCACATTTCTAAATCAGAATCTGAATTTTTGTTCAATTTGCTCAAGGGTTAATCCGCGGGTTTCCGGAAGATATTTCACCAGCAGAATCAACATAATGACGTTGGTACCGGCGAAGAAACCGAAGGTCATTCCGCCGCCATAGTTGTTAAGTAAAATCGGGAACACGGACTGGATGATGAAGTCAAAAATCCATAGCCCGAATACCGCAAAACCCATCCCCAGGCCGCGCATCCGCAGCGGATAAATTTCAGCGAGCATTAGCCAGAACACCGGTGCGATCCACCCCTGCATAAAGGTGAGGAACACCAGCATCAGAGCAAGAATGATGTAGCTGGCACCGGCAAAGTTGGCCTGCAGCCCGCTAACGCCATCAACGGTTTCCATGTGGAAGAAGAGTTTGAAAGAGAGGCCGATCAGCACCAGGCTCAACGTGACGCCTATCTGCCCGGTGAAGAACATTTTCCGCCGCGAGTGTCTACCAATCAGCAGCATCCCTAATAGAGTCGCGAGGATAGAAACCACGCCGTTGGCCACCGCGCCAGTCACCGCCGCCGCATCGCCAAGACCGGTGGATTTCAGCACCGTCGGGGCGTAGTACATAATGGTATTAACCCCGGTGACCCGCGTCGCCAGCACAATCATCAGGCCAATTAAAATCAGCTGTAGCACCCATTTCTTTTTCAGTTCGTCGATAAACCGACCATGAATAGCGCCAGCCTGGCTCACCTGCTGAATATCGCGGATCTCCTGCTCCACTTCTTCCGGACGGCGAATCGTTTTCAACACCGCAACCGCTTTGTCGATTTGCCCCTTACGCACAAAGAAACGCGGAGACTCCGGCATTACCAGCATGCCTATCCACAGCAGTGCCCCGGGCAGCGCCGGGATCGCCAGCATTAAGCGCCAGTTGTGCGACATGTCAGGGTAGAAATTGACGATGGCGGCGTTGACCGAATAGGCGAGAAACTGCCCGGTGACGATCATCAGCTCGTTGACCGTGACCAGCCGTTCGCGCTGCGAGGGCCTCGCCAGTTCGGAGATATAAATCGGTACCGTCACCGACGCGCAGCCCACCGCCAGGCCAAGGATAAAGCGAGCGATAATCATCGATGACATATCCCACGCCACGGCGGTGCCGAGCGCGCCAAAGATAAAGATAATCGCCACCCAAAGGATATTTTTCCGCCTGCCCTGCCGGTCCGACAGCCAGCCGCCACCAACGGAGCCGATTGCAGCGCCGAATAATAAGAACGATGTCACCAGCCCTTCCTGCAACGGGCTGAGGCCAAGGTCGTTCTTCATAAAAATCAGTGCGCCGGAAATAACCCCGGTGTCATAGCCAAAGCACAAACCGCCGATGGTGGAGACGAGGGTTATTAATCTGATTTTCTTATCATTATCTGTTTTACGACTTTCAGTTATCACATGATCGGTCATTTTGTTGTCCTGTCAGAGATGAGCGTTCTATCGTTTTGTTTTTATGAATAAAAAGATCACATCGCCAATGCAGAGACAGCAAGTTCTGGCATCGGAAATCAGCTGCACACCTTTTTGCACCCGGGTGCATAATTTAACAACTTGTTATACGCTTACGAATTAAAAAATCCATATCAATTTATTTTGGAATTTTCATTTCGTTAAGGGCGTCAACTTTTTGCTCATCAAATGGACGATTTTCTCGATCGCAATCACGATCCGCAGAGTTTTGCGCGTATGGAGATGAAAAATGGCCTGGTTCAGCCTAATCGCGGGGAGGAAAAACAATAAACAAGGGGAACGTGGAGATGAAATCACGCCTCCCTTGATGGTTGAAAGGGAAAATCAAGATCGTTGCGTACTGGCGATCCGCAGCCTGGCTTTCTGCTCGATATTTTCCAGCAGTTCCTGCACATCGTCTTCATCGATATCGAGAAACTGACCGTCGAGCAGCGCCGCGTGGATATCGTCACGCGTCACTACGATGCCCAGCGGCACCGATTTCACCTTCACTTCTTCCGCCGCCAGCGGGTGCGGATAGCGGCGTCCAACCAGATTATTGAAGACAATGGCCAGCAGCGCCAGCATTAAGGAGTTGAGCAATACCGGAGTTAAAACAAAATGATAGCCTTCACTCTGCACGCCAGCGCCGCCAAGGATCGCGGTTAACGCCACCGCCCCGCCCGGCGGATGCAGGCAACGCAGGAAATACATTCCAGCGATCGCCAACCCTGCCGCCACGCCGCAGGCGAGCGCGAGATCGGGGACCAGTATCCCCACCGTCACCCCGATGAGCGCCGATAATGCGTTGCCACCGACAATCGACCACGGTTGGGCTAGCGGACTGCTCGGCACGCCAAACAGCAACACCGCCGATGCGCCCATTGGCGCGATAAACCAGAGATTGACTTCGCCCAGCAACCAGTGGCTGAACATGCTGGTTACCGCCAGCCCCGTCCCGGCACCGATCGACGCCAAAACAATGTGTTTTCTGGCGACCGGCAAAGCATGTGGTTTCAAACGGCCAAGGAAGATGCGGATCCGTGAAAAGAACGATCCGGGTAAAACGCTTAACATCGTACAACTCGCTTACGTCATAATAAGAACTTATGTTTCATTTTCTTTTTTTAACCATAATTTAACAACCATGTCTTTATCGTGGCTTTACAGTATTCATTTTGTGAATATAAAAAATTTACACGCTACGTTAAAATCACTCTCCCCGTCGGGATATCACCTACTCTATGGATTTAAGGTCAACCACATTGAATAACAAAACAAACTTAGAGAAAGAAGTGGCATGGGCCAGTCAGAATATGCCGCGCACCCTGCGCCAGGTTGCCGCCCTGCCCGACCTCAGCCAGGTCCGCCTGGCCTGCTGCATGCATCTTGATATGAAAATGATCCCGCTGGTACAAGGGCTCCTCGAGAAAGGCGCAAAAGTTTTCCTCACCACCTGTAACCCAACGACCGTGCAGGATGACGTTGTCGCCTGGCTGGTGGAACGCGGCGCAGAAGCCTGCGCATGGCGCGATATGAGCGATGCCGACTGGCAGCAATCCTGGGAAAAAGCAATTGCCTGGCAGCCGACGCATCTGTGTGAAATGGGCGCGGATATTACCACGTTACTGCATCAGCGCGGCGAGTTCGGCAACATCGTGGCTGGGCTTGAAGCAACGGGTTCCGGCGTCAGTCGCCTGGGCGATATCCGTCCCGGCTATCCGATTTTTAACTGGGATGATTTACCGGTTAAAGAGGGGCTACACAACCGCCATATGGTCGGTTTGACCGCCTGGCACACCTTCTTCCAGACCACCCATCTGACCCTGCATGAGAAAAAAGTACTGGTGATCGGTTATGGTCTGGTTGGTCAGGGCGTAGCGGCGGCAGCAAAAGCCTTCGGCGGCCAGGTGATGGTGGCGGAAATCGATCCGGCCCGTCGACTCCAGGCGGCCTACGACGGCTGGCACGTAGTTGAATTACAGGAAGCGATTTCCTCAGCAGACGTCGTTGCCACGGCGACCGGTGGTAAAAAAGTGGTCAATAGACAGGCGCTGGATAAGGCCAAAGATGGTGTGTTTATCCTCAACGTCGGGCACGTGGCGGAAGAGATTGACTGCGAGTACCTGCGCCAGTTCAGCCATGAAGAGGTGATGCCGTATATTAACGCCTATCGGATGGGCGATAAAACCGTGTATCTGATGGCTAATGGTTCAATGCTCAACCTGACCGCCGGTTTTGGCGATAGCCTGAACGCCTTCGACGTCACCCTGGCGGTGATGACCAGCGGCATTCAGCACATCGTGACCGACGGAATGAACGCGCCAGCGGACGTTTATCTGCTGCCGCAGAGCGTGTGGCAAACGGCGCTGTAGGCGTTTGCGCTGAATAATTTCCCGGAGGCGGCGCGATGCGCCTGTCCGGGCTACCCAGTTTGTCGGCTGTACCAATCCGTAGCCCGGGAAGCCACAGCGCCACCGGGAAGAAAGCAATTCCTACAGCAGCGCCAGCAGAAATATCACTTCACCCAGCTCTATCGCCGCGCCTAATGTATCGCCGGTTTGCCCGCCCAAAGTACGCTTCAACGCCTGACCCAACGCCCAGACCAGCACCACCGTGATGAGTGCCGCTCGCAAACCGTTGACTCCGAGCAACAGCGTCGTCAGCACCAGAGCTATCCCCATGGTAATCAGCGTCTGACGCAGCGTAATCTTGCCGATAAACAGATTACCCAACCCCTCTTCGCGGGCGTAGCGCTGGCGATACATCAGCAGCACCGCCATACCGCGCCCCACGGCGCAGGCAGCCGCCAGCGCAGCAATTGCTGGCGTCCCGCGTAGCGCGACTTCGCTCACCACCAGCACCTTAGCGACCAGCACGAAGATCAGCGCCAGACCGCCGTGGGTTCCTAGCCGACTGTCACGCATGATTTCCAGCATCCGCTCACGGCGACGGGCGGAGAAGATGCCATCGCAGGTATCCGCCAGACCATCAAGATGAAAACCGCCGGTCAGCAGCGCCAGCGCCAGCACGCCGAGCAGCGCGGCCAGCGGGCCACCACACCACAGCTGGAGCAGCATCACCACCGCGCCGCCGATAGCCCCCAGCAAAAGCCCGACGAACGGAAACGTAACGATACTACGTTGATATTGTTCTATCTCCAGTCCCTGGGACAAACGCGCCGGGACCGGCAGGCGGCTGATAAACGATAATGCGGCAAAAAAAGACTTAATCATTGAAGTGAGACTCCTGTCGATAAAACCCACGGTCGGCGATGATTTATCGCCGACCGCTACCCGATTTATCCGCGTAGCAATTTTGCAAAAAATGCCTGGCATCCATCTTCCAGACGCCAGTGAGCCAGCCGGGTATCACGGTGGTGTTGGATACGAGCGGTTACTTGATTGTCGGAAATCCAGGAGGTGATGATGTAGGCAGCCGAAACGAAGGTGTTGAGTATAGATTCGGCATCACGGCATTGGTCGCTATGCGCGCCACCGGCAATCAGTATCATCGCGGCGGCACCTGTTGCAGGGACAGCATGAGATAAACCCTTCCGATATCAATATGTTTACGGCGGGAGTATACCAAATTATAGGGGATTGGATCAGCGTTGCGCGGGCTGTTTTGCTGAGGATTTGAGAGATAACGCAGATTTGGAGAAAGATGACCCCGGCGGCGAGAACCGCCACCGGAGCGCTAAACCGGGGATTACTCGGCAGATTTATCTTCTACTTTCGCTTCGCCCATCGCTTTCAGCTTTTTAGAGATGTCGCGACGTTCTTTGGAGATTTCAGCATTTTTGATGATGTAATCATCAACGCGATCTTCGTAATCGCTTTTCATGCTGGCAATGATGCCTTGAATAGCTTCAACGCTCATGCCCGGCTTGATGTAGTCGCTGAGGTTATCCAGCAGCAGTACACGCTTCTGGTTATCACGGATCTTTTTCTCAACGTCCTGAATTTCACGCTGCAGCTTGTTCTTACGACGGTACAGGCGAACAAACTCCAGTACGTCCTGGAAAGAAGGCTTAATTGTTTCCATTTTTACACCCCTAATATTTGAGATTCGGATTCGCTAAAGCGACTGCTACATAGGGCTAACATAACTGTTAGCAGCCGCTGATGACAATGTTTTTTCCTTTGCCCTAATCATAACCCTAAACGCTGCTGAATCGAAGCAAGCGATGGGCAAACCGCGCGTATCTGGTCTTTATTTACGCAACGCCCGGCAGATTAAATGCGACAGCAGTTCAAGCTGGCGCGCCAGCTCTATGGTTAACCAGACATAACCATGGATCGGCGTTTCGGAGAAATTCTCATCCTGCTGCTCTTTGATAAGCAGACGCAGCTCGGCAACGATTTCATTCAGCTTTTCATTATTGGCGAGAATTGGCTGCGGGTTACCTTCGTAGAGTGCATGAGCGATGGTCAGCAGCGTTTGCTGTGTCATTTGCTGGGTTTCACGCAGCGTATGGGCATTAAGCATCACGAAGTGACCGGGCCTTGAGGCCCAGTAAGCATTGATTTGCAGCTCCAGCATACAGACCAGATTGCGGCTGACGGTCTGGATCGCCTCGAAGATGGATTTCTGGATGTGCGTCTCTTTGCTGGCCGGGGTGATCAAACCACGCATTTTCACCACGTCGTTGAGCACTTTTTGCAGATGTTTTTCCAGACGCGGACGTTCAACGAGATTCGGCGAAAAGCCCGCCTGATAGAGCCTGTTAAAAGTGGTGACGTAGCTGGCCATCTGGATACGCCAGTGCAGAAACGCCCGCTGCGGCCAGATACCCGTAAACAGCATCGCCAGCAGGGAACCAAAGATAACGTCGCCGCTTCGCCACAACGCAGTATTCATGTCTCCCGGCGGCGCACCGACCACCACCGCCAGCGTAATACCGATAAGCAGCGCCTGGTAAGGCTTTTTACCCAGCGCCAGCCAACCGCAAAGGAACATTGCCACCGCGCACCACAGCAGCATAATGGGCAGCGAGATAAGCTCCAGCTTGAGCGCCACCAGCCCGAGTGCCGAACCAAGAATGGTGCCGCCGATACGCTGAAACGCACGCGGCACCACGTTTCCCCAAAAGGAGATGGGCCCCATCACCACCACCAGGGTGATAAGAGGCCAGGTCCCTTCCGGAACCTTAAGCAAACGCACCAGCAGAAAGGTGAGCACAAAGGCCAATGCTATTCGCACACCATGAACTATGCGGTAATGGCGATACAGCCGAATTTCAAATGGCTTTAGTGATTTATCCGCGCGCACAACCGACTCCGACACAACGAAAATGCCAATTGTAACTGCTTTTTCGCCGCAAGCATCACGCGAATGTAAGAAACCTTGTCCACTGAGGGGACAAAGCCTTATTTCACCGAGGGCTCGACCGCAATGTACATCTCGATATCCCAGTAGCCATCCTTATCACCATCGTTAAGATAGACTTCAAAGCAGGGATCCATCGTCATCTGATACTCTTTGCTTTGCATCAGGCTGTCGAAGAACTGACACCACGGCGTCTTGAAATCAAAATTTTCGACTCTGGCGCGGGCGACAGCATAATCTCCGGCGGCGATTTCGGTCATCATCACACCTTCGCTGTTAGCGGGGAGCTCATAGCCTTCCGCCACCGTGACGGCAGTATCGCAGCGTAGTTTTTCCGCCGGGACTTCATCAGGGTTGTCGTAATAGACAGCAACCCATTCCTGCGCCGGAACCTGGCTGTTATCAACCCACATCATCAGCTGTTCAAAGCCCTGCTTTACTGTCTGTTCCCAGGGACCGACCAGATGAAACCCAGCGATCTTTCTTTTGCCCACGGATTTAACGTTATAGTCCATACTGCCTCCATTGTTGATAAATACTGTATGAATATACATGCAATCTAACAACACTATCCCCCATAGTATGTGCGGTAATTCACAAAAATCGCGTGTGAAAAGCCTAAAAAACAGCCGCCATTCGATTACAAGCTGAACGGCAGTTCGAGACCGATACTGGCCCCAAGATCATCGCTGGCGCTATGGTTAGCATCGGTGTACCACACGGATGTACTCAGGCGTACCGTCGGCATGACATCACCGCTCCAGCCCAACTGCACGCCTTTGAGCGTATCGGCGTGCGGGAAGGCTTTGTTGATCCGTTGGTTCTTCGGATTCACCTCGGCGTACACCAGACGCGCGCTCCAGCGCTGGTTCTCTTCGGTCACCAGTTCCACCTTCCCGGCATACAAGCGTCCGTCGCCCCCCATTGCATCACCCAGCGGATATCCCTGCTGGTAGTAACCATCTTTGTAAATGAAGTGGTTATAGATATAGTTGGTGCGTCCCATATTCGAACGGGTATCGTGGGCTTCCAGGTACCAGTTAACCGCGTTGCTGTTCCATTGATGATGCCCTTCCACGCCGCCAAGATAGAGGTGCGCCGAGGGTAAATACCCGGCTTCATCTTCGCCGATCATCTGACCGTAAACGCTCACCGGCCAGCCCAGCGTTGGCGCCAGCTTCAGTTTGAAATCAAAACCAGCCAGCTGATTGCCTGGATCGTCGGCTGATTCGCCAGTGTTGTCATTGCCAGTCAGACCATCCCAAAAGCTGCTAAACGAAGAAGGACGTCCTTCTCCACCCCACTGCATGATGCGCGAGGCCCCCAGCTCCAGCGAGGTCAACGGCGAAAACGTCAGGCGACCGCCGAATATTTTGGTATGCGGTACGGCGGCATACTGGTTCATCTGGCTGGCGGAAAGTTGATACTGCCACGGACCAATCCAGCTTAGCCATGACGTCTCTGGCGCGCTCTGTTCGGCACGCTGCAGCAGAAAACCGGTCATCGGTCGCGCGGCATCGGAACGAATCAGGCTGCCCTCATAGCCTGGCCCCCACCACTGCGGGATCTGCCCGAACGCCAGCCACTGGTTCCACAACTTTACCGCGCCGTATGCGCCGTTAGTGTTAACGTTTGAACCGTTGCTAATGCGCTTGTCCCCTTCAACGTTGCCCTGTAAGTGCAGATCCCACCATTCGCCGCTGTTATTCAGCGCAATAGAAAGCGACTGATCAGCGGGATAAGACTGGGCGAAGCCCTGCGGCGTTCCTGGTTTGTCAGTGGAGCTGTAGCCGGTGAGGCGCACGTCGGCTTTTAGTGATCTTAATCGCTGATTCACCCGACTCAGCACCACCCGCTCTGCGGATGTTGTCGGATGGGCATTCGCCAGCGCCCGGTTAATCTCCTCCTCGCTCAGGGGCCAGGTCGACAAACTTAAAGAGAGGGTTCCACGGTCGGACAACCAGGCTAAATCATTGCGGAATTCGTTATCGGCCAGAACCAGGCCAGAGGCAAAGCAAGAGGTGCTAAAAACGGCGTACAATCCCAGAGAAAGCGCACTACGCGCAAAATATTTCATCTTCCCAGCTCCATGTTTGGCGCAGAAGCGCCAGGTTATTTCCTGAACGGTGACCGGGTAAGGTAATGGATTGAAACTAAACGAAGCGCCAACCAAAGTGGCATAATAATCAAACAGCTACGAGGTGCCGCTCCAGAACGGAGCGGCCGGAGAGTTACAGCTTCTGATGTAAATAATCGCTAAAGCGCGAGAAAACACCGCCCTTGCCGACGCTTTCCAGCGTCACCAGCGGCCAGTGGGCCACAACTTTATCGCCATCATAAAGCGAGATTTCGCCGACCCGCTGATGGGCGGCAATCGGTGCTTCCAGCACTTTTTTATCCAACACATATTTGGCTTTAATACGCGACACTTCCGACTTCGGCAATGCCAGCCAGAAGTCCTGATCGGTGCCCAGCGTTATCTGCTCTTTATCACCATACCAAATACGCTCAACCCCGACCTGTTTGCCGTCCTGCAAAACCTGTACGGTATCGAAATTTTGCTGACCCCAGTGCAGTAGCTTCGCCGCCTGTTGTTCCCGTCCTTTCGGGCTTTCAGCCCCCATCACCACCGCAATCAGACGGCGCTGACCATCCACCGCCGAAGCGATCAGGTTAAATCCTGCCCCGGAAGTATGGCCGGTTTTCAGGCCATCGACGTTCATGGTTTTATCCCATAGCAGGCCATTACGGTTCTGCTGGGTAATGCCGTTCCAGGTCAGGCTTTTCTGACTATACATATGATACACGTCCGGCGAGCCATGAATAATCGCCCGCGAGAGCACGGCCAAATCGTAGGCCGAACTGTGTTGCCCAGGCGCGTCCAGACCGTGAACGGTTTCGAAGTGGGTATCCTTTAAGTGCAGTTTCTCTACGTAGCTATTCATCAGCGCGACAAACTGTGGCTGACCGCCCGCAACATAGTCTGCCAACGCCACGCAGGCGTCGTTACCAGAGTCAACAATTAGCCCGCGGCTCAAATCACGCACGCTGAGGCGGTCGCCGGGCTTCAGGAACATCAACGAGGAACCATTAAATACCGGGTTACCCTGCGCCCAGGCGTCTTTACCCACCGTGACGATATCATCGAAGGTAATACGGTGACTGTCGATGGCGCGGTCAACCACATAGCCAGTCATGAGTTTGGTCAAACTCGCGGGATTGCGCTGCTGATGCTCGTTACCCGCAGTCAGGATCTGACCGGTGGTGTAATCCATCAGCACCCAGGAACCGGCCTGAATGGAAGGCGGTGTCACGTTGACGGGGAAATCATTGGCGGCAAATGCGCAGGAAACGCTCGCAGCGAGCAAAGTTACAGCAATAAACAAACGGCCTTTCAACGGCATATCCTCTAAATTGACAGATTCGCCGTCCTTTTTACGGAACTTCTCGTTTCATATCAGGGTTTAATTGCAAGAAAATATGACATCTCAGACGATGGGCAAAGCCGATGCCCTTCTGATGGCCCGGTAAATCGTTTACCATGATGGCTGCTCGCCACCAGGGATAATGAACAGATTATGCAAGATAGCGCCAACCAGCCCGGATTTTTGTTTCACGACTACGAGACTTTCGGCACCAGCCCTTCGCTCGACCGACCGTCGCAGTTTGCCGCCATTCGCACCGATGAAGATCTGAACGTTGTCGGTGAACCAGAGGTTTTCTACTGCAAGCTCGCCGATGACTATCTGCCTCAGCCGCAAGCGGTAATGATAACCGGAATAACGCCGCAGGAAGCTATCGCCAAAGGCGACAACGAAGCCGCCTTTGCCCGCCGCATTCACGATCTGTTCACGGTGCCGAAAACCTGTATCGTCGGCTACAACAACGTGCGCTTCGATGACGAAGTGACGCGCAATATCTTTTATCGCAATTTTTACGATCCTTACGCCTGGAGCTGGCAGCACGATAACTCTCGTTGGGATTTGCTGGACGTGATGCGCGCCTGCTATGCACTGCGCCCTGAAGGGATCAACTGGCCGGAAAATGAAGATGGCCTGCCAAGCTTTCGTCTGGAGCATCTGACCGTCGCCAACGGCATCGAGCACAGCAATGCCCACGACGCAATGGCCGACGTTTACGCCACCATTGCGATGGCAAAACTGGTGAAAACCCAGCAGCCGCGCCTGTTTGACTATCTATATACCTATCGCAACAAACGCAAGCTGGCGACGTTGATTGACGTTCCGCAGATCAAACCGCTGGTGCATGTTTCCGGCATGTTTGGCGCGGCGCGCGGCAATACCAGCCTGGTGGCTCCGCTGGCGTGGCATCCGGATAATCGTAATGCGGTGATTATGGTCGACCTGGCCGGGGATATCTCTCCGCTGCTGGAGCTGGATGCCGATACCCTGCGCGAGCGGCTGTATACGCCGAAAAGCGAGCTGGGCGACCTGGCCTCAGTACCGATTAAGCTGGTGCATCTCAATAAGTGCCCGGTACTGGCGCAGCAAAACACTTTGCGCCCGCAGGATGCCGACCGGTTGGGGATCAATATCCAGCGCTGTCTGGATAACGCCCAGCAGCTACGGGCTAATCCGCAGGTGCGCGAAAAAGTGGTGGCGATCTTTGCCGAAGCAGAGCCTTTTGTGCCGTCCGATAACGTCGATGCGCAGTTGTATAACGGCTTTTTCAGCGATGCCGATCGCGCGGCAATGAAAATCGTGCTTGAGACCGAGCCGCATAACCTGCCGGCGCTGGATATCACCTTCGCCGATAAGCGTATTGAGCGTCTGTTGTTCAACTATCGTGCACGCAATTTCCCCGGCACGCTGGATGAAACCGAGCAGCAGCGCTGGCTGGAGCATCGTCGTGAGATGTTTACGCCAGCGTTTTTACAGGCCTATGCCGATGAGCTGCAGATGCTGTATCAACAGCATGCGGATGATAAAGAGAAGCTGGCGCAGTTGAAGGCGTTGTGGCAGTACGCGCAGGAGATTGTTTAATTGGGAGATATTCCCGGAGGCGGCGCTTGACGCGCCTGTCCGGGCTACGAGCCCGCAGGTTTTGCGGATTTTGTAGCCCGGACAGATGCGCAGCATCGCCTTCGGGAAGGTTACTTAGCCTTTGGCGCGACTGGCGATAATCGCCTCAGCCACGTTGTGCGGAGCTTGTGCGTAGTGGTGAAACTCCATACTGTAAGTCGCCCGGCCCTGAGACATCGAACGCAGCGTGGTGGAATAGCCAAACATTTCGGCCAGCGGCACGTCGGCGCGGATAATCTGGCTACCAAACCGCTCTTCCATCCCCTGCACCATCCCACGACGGGAAGAGAGATCGCCCATAATATTACCGGCGTACTCCTCCGGCGTTTCCACTTCCACATGCATCACCGGTTCGAGAATCACCGGATCCGCTCTGCGCGCCCCTTCCTTGAAGCCAAAAATCGCCGCCATGCGGAAGGCCATTTCCGAAGAGTCGACATCGTGATACGAACCAAAGGTCAGGGTCGCTTTGATATCCACCACCGGATAGCCCGCCAGCACGCCGGTGCCCAGCGCTTCGCGCAGCCCTTTTTCCACTGAAGGGATGTACTCGCGCGGCACTACGCCGCCTTTGGTCGCGTCTTCAAACACAAAACCGCTCCCCGGCTCCAGCGGCTCAAGGGTTAATACCACATGACCGTACTGCCCTTTCCCACCGGACTGGCGGACGAACTTGCCTTCCACCTCTTTCACCGTTTTGCGGATCGTCTCGCGATAGGTTACCTGTGGACGACCGATATTCGCCTCAACGCCAAACTCGCGCTTCATGCGATCGACGATGATCTCCAGATGCAGTTCGCCCATCCCGGAAATAATCGTCTGGCCGGACTCCTCGTCAGTATGCAAACGAAACGACGGATCCTCCGCCGCCAGCCTCTGCAGGGCGATGCCCATTTTCTCCTGATCGGCTTTGGTTTTCGGTTCAATCGCCAGCGAAATCACCGGTTCCGGAAACTCCATCCGCTCAAGGGTAATCACCGCATCCGGGTCGCACAACGTGTCGCCGGTAGTGACATCCTTCAGGCCGACGCAGGCGGCAATATCCCCGGCGTGCAGCTCGTCCACCTCGTGGCGATCGTTGGCCTGCATCAGTACGATACGCCCGATGCGTTCTTTTTTGCCTTTGACCGGGTTCCACACCGCATCGCCTTTTTTCAAGGTTCCGGAATAGACGCGGATAAAGGTCAGCTGTCCGACGTAGGGGTCGGTCATCAGCTTGAAGGCCAGCGCCGAGAACGGCTCGTCATCACTCGGGTGGCGTTCTGCAGGCTGCCCTTTCTCATCAACGCCCTGAATCGCCGGAATATCCAGCGGCGATGGCATCAACTCAACCACCGCATCCAGCATCCGCTGCACGCCTTTATTTTTAAACGCGCTACCGCACAGCACCGCCTGAATTTCACCCTTCACGGTGCGCTGACGCAGCCCGGCGACGATTTCCGCCTCGCTCAAATCGCCGGTTTCCAGATATTTATCCATCAGTTCGTCGCTGGCCTCCGCCGCCGCAGAGACCATTTTTTCTCGCCACAAGCGGGCGGTATCCACAAGATCGTCCGGCACCGGCACATAGCTGAAGGTCATACCTTGAGTGGCGTCATCCCACAAAATGGCGCGCATCTTGATAAGATCCACCACGCCGGTGAAGTGCTCTTCGGCGCCAACAGGAATGACGACAGGCACCGGATTGGCCTTCAGGCGGTCGGTCATCATCTGCACCACGCGGAAGAAATCCGCACCGGGGCGGTCCATCTTGTTGACGAAGGCCAGCCGCGGGACATGGTATTTATTTGCCTGCCGCCAGACGGTTTCCGATTGCGGCTGTACGCCGCCGACGGAGTCGTAAACCATCACTGCGCCATCAAGTACACGCATTGAGCGTTCTACTTCAATGGTGAAATCCACGTGCCCGGGGGTGTCGATAATGTTAATTCGATGCGGCTCAAAGCTGCGGTCCATACCGGGCCAGAAGCAGCTCACCGCAGCGGAAGTGATGGTAATCCCGCGCTCCTGCTCCTGCGCCATCCAGTCGGTGGTTGCCGCGCCATCGTGTACTTCCCCCAGCTTGTGGCTCATCCCGGTATAAAACAGGATACGCTCGGTGGTGGTGGTTTTGCCGGCATCGATATGCGCGGAGATACCGATGTTGCGATAACGTTCGAGGGGGATGGGTCGGGGCATGATGCGTCCTTAGTCATTTTGACTGTCAGTAAGCGGCCGGAATTGGCCGCGATTCATTTAACGCCATCTATCATAGTACAACTGTACGAGTATATTCGAACTATTTTTGCTATCGTTACTATTGGTGAAGCTGCGACGACGCGCGTGGCTTTAGAAAAGCAGTTTGGGTATATTACCGGCCAGCCGCCGACACGGGCCGCTGCTCGCGAAGCAGCGCAACCGCCGACACAGGAATATTATGATCGCCAATCACCCCGAACGTGAACAAATCCGCCTGGAAAATGTCCTTTTTGCCCTCGGTAACCCGCTACGACTTGAGATTATCCGTATCCTTGCCGACGGCAGCGAACAGAGCTGTAACGCTCTACGCCATGAAGATGTGGCCAAGTCGACCATGACCCACCACTGGCGCGTCCTGCGCGATAGCGGCGTGATTTGGCAACGGCCTCAGGGGCGGGAGAATTTGATTTCGCTGCGCCGGGAAGATTTAGACGCGCGCTTTCCTGGATTGCTGGATACGCTGCTTAAGGTGATGCAGCAGGAGAAGTAAACCGTCCACATTTTTGCCGTATCTCCCGGAGGCGATGCTGTGCATCTGTCCGGGCTACCAGACCGCAGAAACCCGTAGCCACTACCGGGGAATCAGCGAATGCCAGATACAAAAAAGCCGGAGGTTTCCCTCCGGCTTTTCTCATCACATTGTGTGATTAAGCAACGTCTTCATACTGCGGTACCGGGTTGCGGAAGCTTTTGGTTACGCAGGCCAGGTAGAGCAGACCAATACCGCCCCAGATCAGACCGAGAACCATTGAACTCTCTTCCAGGTTGATCCACAGTGCGCCAACAGTCAGCGCGCCGCACACCGGCAGAACCAGATAGTTGAAGTGGTCTTTCAGCGTCTTATTGCGTTTTTCCCGGATCCAGAACTGAGAGATCACCGACAGGTTAACAAAGGTGAACGCAACCAGCGCACCAAAGTTAATCAGCGCCGTCGCCGTCACCAGGTCGAATTTAATCGCCAGCAGGGCAATCACGCCAACCAGCAGTACGTTCCATGCCGGGGTACGCCATTTTGGATGAACATAACCGAAGAAACGGCTTGGGAACACGCCATCACGGCCCATTACGTACATCAGACGGGAAACGCCCGCATGCGCGGCCATACCGGATGCCAGCACGGTGACGCTGGAGAAAATCAGCACGCCCCACTGGAAGGTTTTGCCCGCCACGTACAGCATTATTTCAGGCTGCGACGCGTCCGGATCTTTAAAGCGCGAGATATCCGGGAAGTACAGCTGCAGGAAGTAGGAAGCGCCGATAAAGATCAGGCCGCCAATCAGCGCGGTCAGGAAGATAGCCTTCGGAATCACGCGCTCTGCGTCTTTGGTCTCTTCAGACAGAGAAGAGATACCGTCGAAGCCGAGGAACGAGAAGCACAGAATAGTCGCGCCGGTAATCATCGGCACCACGTGCGCACCCTCAGACCAGAACGGACGGGTGCTGGTCAGCGTGCCCGCGCCTTCGCCGTGTGCAACACCGTAGATAATCAAGCCAACAATTACCGCTACGATACCCATCTGCAGGATAACGATCAGCGTGTTGAAGTTCGCCACGGTCTTAATGCTGCGCAGGTTCGAAGCGGTCATAAAGGCCACCAACCCGACAACGAAGATCCACGATGGTACGGAAGGCACCAGCGCTTCAAAGTAAATTTTAGCCAGCAGAATGTTGATCATCGGCATGAACAGGTAGTCCAGCAGCGATGACCAGCCAACCATAAAGCCGACAGCCGGGCTAATGGATTTCTGTGCATAGGTATAAGCGGAACCCGCTGACGGGAAACGACGAACCAGTTTACCGTAGCTCAGTGCCGTGAAGAGAATGGCGATCAGCGCGAAGGCGTAGGCCGTCGCAACGTGACCATCAGTCAATCCAGAGACGATACCAAACGTATCGAACAGCGTCATTGGCTGCATATAGGCCAGGCCCATCATAACAACCGGAATCAACGTAAGCGTTTTACGTAATTCCACGCGAGAGGTTTTTGGAGTAGCGTTATGCGACATAGTTATCCCCTTTTACGGCGGATGCCAGCGCGTAAGCAAAAAATTGCCCCATTTCTTTGTATTCCTCAGCGACAACCACTGTCGGTTTTTAGTAAATATCTATCCGGTACGAAGCCCGGCCTCTTGGTATTGAATGATGTGTCTTTCAACCAAAAAAATAACCGACACTTTAAAAAAGCGTCGGCCAGTTTCTGATTTTCAGGACGCGTATTTTGCAACAACTACTGGCACGATGACAAGATGTTGCAAAGCCAAAAAATGACGGCAATTATTTAAAAGCCTAATATTCATACGATTTTAGTATTATAGATGTTACGGATAGCACTATTTGCTAATACCTCGTTTCGCCACCATTCGCCTGCTGGTCCGCAGGCATCTTCATTCCAGCCGATCCAGGCACGATTTAAAGGCGCAGCAACCGTCGCTGTTATTATCTGTAGCTCGCCGCTCTCTAATAACGCCTGTACCTGAAATAGCGGCAAATAGCCCCATCCCAGTCCTGAGCAAAGCAAGGCTAACTGACTGGCGATATCGAAAACTGTCAGGCTGTCCGGACTATCCCCTTGTGGCCAGGGGTTAACGGTCACAATAGCGCGATGGCGTCGCAGCGTCCGCCAGCTCAACGGTTCAGGGGCATGGGCAAGCGGATGCTGTGGTGAAACGACAAACACCTGCTCCAGCGTCCCTAGCGGGCTAAAGCCGTAACCGCTTAACGCCAGCGGTTCACTCAGCGCGCCAAGCACCAGATCCGCCTCTCCGTCCACCAGCGTTTGCCAGGCAGACGAGGCTATGTCACGGCGAAAATGCAGGCGAGTGACGTCATGCAGGCGGTAAAACGAGGTGATTAGCGGGGCCAGTAGAAAGAAAGGAAAGGTGTTATCGACGGCCAGCACCAGCGCATTTTCCCAGCCCTGATGCAGCTTAATGGCCTGTTTTTCCAGTTCGCGGGCGGTGTGCAGCACGTCGCGCCCCTTTTCCAGCAGCATCTGCCCGGTCCGGGTAAAACGCGCCCGATGGCCGCTGCGGTCAAGGAGCTGAATATTGAGGTCGCTTTCCAGCTTATGGATGGTGTAGCTCAGCGCCGAGGGCGTTTTAAATAGCTTTGCCGAGGCGGCGGCAAAGCTGCCCTCTTTTTCGAGGGCATCAAGAATGACGAGCACATCCAGCAGTGGTTTCATCGTCGTCCCCCTTACGGTACGCGATTCGCCGCTGGCGGATTACTCCATCGGCATCACCAGCGGGTCGGGGTACTGGTATTCAAACCCCAGTTCGTAGCAAATACGGTTACCATCAACGATCTTGCCTGCGCCGTTTTCCGGATTATCACTAAATATAGGCTCAGGAAGCCCCAGCTCACGGGCCATTTGCGGATAAAAAACGCCGCGCGCAGGGTGCTTAGGCGCACATATATTATAGATGTGCCCACCCTTCGGGGCCTGCAATAACAGCTCAATGGCGGCAATCACATCCTGGAGATGTACCAGATTGACGCCGTGCTGGCCGTCCGGCGCGGATTTCCCGGCAAAGAAGCGCCCCGGATGACGGGATGGCCCCACCAGCCCGGCGAGGCGTAAAATATCCACCGAGGTACCGGGAAGATTATGCAGCCAGTCCTCCAGCTCTTTCAGCACCCTGCCGCTAGCGGTTTGCGGGTCGCGGGGGGAGCTCTCTTTCAGCATGCCGCTGGCGTTGCCATAAACAGAGGTTGAACTGGTAAAAATGATCCGCGGCACGTGGTGGGCCAACGCGGTATCGACGATTTCCTGTACCGCCTGAAGGTAAAAATCCTCCCCCGGCCCGGTGCGGCGCGCCGGTAAGGTGATCACCAGCGCATCAACATTCATTAATGCATCCAGGTCGTCGGTATCGCAGACCAGCTGCGGCTCCAGGCGAAGCGGATAGCTGTCGATACCGCACATCCGCGCCGCCTCCACGCCATCTTGCGTGGTCTTACTGCCGGTCACCTGCCATCCACGCGACATCAACGACAGCGCAAGCGGCATACCCAGCCATCCCAAACCTACGATCGCGACCTTTTTCATCCCCTTGCTCCTGACTTTTCGCTGTACTGACTTAAGGCTACGCCAGGCAACGGCAACTGACAATTTCTTCGGTCAATATGAAATGAATTAATGATAGAAAAAAGCCCTTGCTTTATGCGAGTAAAGTGGTTTAGGTTAAAGGCATCAAATGCATAGTCATTCACAGAGAATTTTATGAACAGCGTTCAATTTAAAAACCACCATCATCACCATCATCCTGACTAGTCTTTCAGGCGATGTGTGCTGGAAGACGTTTGGATCTTCCAGTGGTGCATGAACGCAAAGAGAGCCCCCGGAAGATTCACTTCCGGGGGCTTTTTTTTGGACCGAATTCGGACAGATTCAGACAAGGTTACAGAGGAAAACAAGAATGTTAGACAACAGCCGTTTACGCATAGCTATTCAGAAATCAGGGCGTTTAAGTGAAGATTCACGCGAATTACTCAGCCGCTGCGGCATTAAAGTGAATTTGCACACCCAGCGCCTGATTGCGATGGCGGAAAATATGCCCATCGACATTCTGCGCGTGCGTGATGACGATATCCCGGGCCTTATCATGGATGGCGTGGTCGATTTGGGGATTATCGGCGAAAACGTGCTGGAAGAAGAGTTGCTGAGCCGCCGCGCTCAGGGCGAAGACCCGCGTTACTTCACCCTGCGCCGTCTCGATTTCGGCGGCTGCCGCCTGTCGCTGGCGACTCCGGCAGATGAAAAATGGGACGGCCCGGCTGCGCTTGACGGTAAACGCATCGCCACCTCCTACCCGCACCTGCTGAAGCGTTACCTTGACCAAAAAGGCATCTCGTTCAAATCCTGCCTGCTGAACGGTTCGGTTGAAGTGGCCCCGCGCGCTGGCCTCGCCGACGCCATTTGCGACCTGGTGTCTACCGGCGCAACCCTCGAAGCGAACGGCCTGCGCGAAGTGGAAGTCATGTTCCGCTCCAAAGCCTGCCTGATCCAACGCGACGGCGAGATGGCAGATAGCAAACAGCAGCTGATTGACCGCCTGCTGACCCGTATTCAGGGCGTAATTCAGGCCCGCGAGTCGAAATACATCATGATGCACGCCCCGACCGAGCGTCTGGAAGAAGTGGTGGCCCTGCTGCCAGGCGCCGAGCGTCCGACCATTCTGCCGCTGGCTGGCGACAAGCAGCGCGTGGCAATGCACATGGTAAGCAGCGAAACCCTGTTCTGGGAAACCATGGAAAAACTGAAAGCGCTGGGTGCCAGCTCCATTCTGGTCCTGCCGATTGAGAAGATGATGGAGTAATCCGGCTGGTCGGTAACGGGATAAACAGGGGAAACAAATCATGAGCTTCAACACAATCATCGACTGGAACGGCTGTAGCGCAGAACAACAGCAACAACTCTTAATGCGCCCGGCGATTTCCGCCTCCGAAAGCATCAGCAAAACGGTGTCGGAGATCCTTAGCAATGTGAAAAGCAACGGCGATGCGGCCCTGCGCGAGTACAGCGCAAAGTTCGATAAGACCGATGTCAAGGCGCTGAAAGTCAGTGAAGAAGAGATTGCCGCCGCCGGCGCGCGCCTGAGCGACGAGCTCAAGCAGGCGATGGCCGTGGCAGTTAAGAACGTCGAAACCTTCCATAACGCGCAAAAACTTCAGGCCGTTGATGTCGAAACCATGCCGGGCGTACGCTGCCAGCAGGTGACCCGCCCTATCGCCTCCGTCGGCTTATATATTCCCGGCGGCTCGGCACCGCTGTTCTCGACGGTACTGATGCTGGCGACGCCTGCGCGCATCGCCGGTTGCCAGCAGGTGGTACTGTGCTCGCCGCCGCCGATTGCCGATGAAATTCTTTATGCCGCCCAGCTGTGCGGCGTGCGCAACATCTTTAACGTTGGCGGCGCACAGGCGATTGCGGCCCTGGCCTTCGGCACTGAATCGGTAGCGAAGGTGGATAAAATCTTTGGCCCGGGCAACGCCTTTGTGACCGAAGCCAAGCGCCAGGTGAGCCAGCGTCTTGACGGGGCGGCGATCGACATGCCCGCCGGACCGTCGGAAGTGCTGGTCATCGCCGATAGCGGTGCGACCCCGGACTTCGTTGCCTCTGACCTGCTTTCCCAGGCGGAGCACGGCCCGGATTCGCAGGTGATTCTGCTGACGCCGGACGCCGATATGGGCACGCGCGTCGCCGAAGCCGTCGAGCGCCAGCTGGCTGCGCTACCGCGTGCGGAAACTGCCCGTGAAGCGCTCTCCGCCAGCCGCATCATCGTGGCCCGCGATATCGCCCAGTGCGTTGAAATTTCCAACCAGTACGGCCCGGAGCACCTGATTATTCAGACCCGCAACGCCCGTGAGCTGGTCGACGGTATCACCAGCGCTGGTTCCGTGTTCCTTGGCGACTGGTCGCCGGAATCCGCAGGCGATTACGCCTCCGGTACCAACCACGTGCTGCCGACCTACGGCTACACCGCGACCTGCTCCAGCCTTGGCCTTGCGGATTTCCAGAAACGCATGACCGTGCAGGAGCTGTCGCGCGAAGGGTTTGCCGCCCTCGCCGCCACCATTGAGACTCTGGCCGCCGCCGAGCGCCTGGACGCCCACAAAAACGCCGTTACGCTGCGCGTTGCAGCCCTTAAGGAGCAAGCATGAGCATCGAAGATTTAGCCCGCGCCAACGTCCGCGCGCTGACGCCGTATCAATCTGCTCGCCGTCTGGGCGGAAAAGGCGATGTCTGGCTGAACGCCAACGAATTCCCCACGGCGGTAGAATTTCAGCTAACCGAGCAAACGCTGAACCGCTACCCGGAACCGCAACCGAAAGCAGTGATTGAACGCTACGCGCAGTACGCAGGCGTGAAGCCGGAACAGGTGCTGGTCAGCCGCGGCGCTGACGAAGGTATCGAACTGCTGATCCGCGCCTTCTGTGAACCAGGTCAGGATGCAGTGCTCTACTGCCCACCGACCTACGGTATGTATAGCGTCAGTGCCGAAACCATCGGCGTGACCTGCCGCACCGTGCCGACGCTCGCCGACTGGCAGTTGGATCTGCCGGGTATCGCGGCGAATCTCGACGGTGTGAAAGTGGTGTTTGTTTGCAGCCCAAACAACCCGACCGGGCAGATTATCAACCCGAAAGATTTCCGCACCCTGCTGGAGATGGCGCGCGGTAAAGCTATCGTGGTGGCGGATGAAGCCTATATTGAGTTCTGCCCGCAGGCGACGCTGGCGACCTGGCTGAACGAATATCCGCACCTGGTGGTCCTGCGCACGCTGTCCAAAGCGTTCGCGCTGGCCGGACTGCGCTGTGGCTTTACCCTCGCCAACGCCGAAGTGATTAACGTGCTGATGAAGGTGATCGCCCCCTATCCGCTCTCCACGCCGGTCGCCGATATCGCCGCCCAGGCGCTCAGCGCGGAAGGGATTGCCGCAATGCGGGCACGCGTGGCGCAGATCCTCGACGAGCGCGGTTATCTGGTCAGCCAGTTGCGCAACATCGCCTGCGTTGAAGAAGTGTTCGACTCCGAGACTAACTACGTTCTGGCGCGGATTACCGCTTCCAGCGCGGTGTTTAAATCTTTGTGGGATCAGGGCATTATCTTACGTGACCAGAATAAACAACCTTCATTAAGCGGCTGTTTGCGTATCACTATCGGTACTCGTGCAGAGAGCCAGCGCGTCATTGACGCTTTGACTGCGGAGAATGTATGACCCAGAAGTTTCTCTTTATTGACCGTGACGGTACGCTGATTTCCGAGCCACCGGTTGATTTTCAGGTAGACCGCTTTGATAAGCTGGCCTTTGAGCCTCAGGTAATTCCGGCCCTGCTGAAGCTTCAGCAGGAAGGCTACAAGCTGGTGATGATCACCAACCAGGACGGTCTGGGGACTGCCAGCCTGCCGCAGGACGAGTTCGACGGTCCGCACAACCTGATGATGCAGATTTTCACCTCGCAGGGTGTCAATTTTGACGAAGTGTTGATTTGTCCACACCTGCCGGCCGATAACTGCGACTGCCGCAAGCCAAAAACCAAACTGGTGCTGCCGTGGCTGGCAGAAGGCGTGATGGATACCGCCCACAGCTACGTGATTGGCGATCGCGCGACAGACATCCAACTGGCGGAAAACATGGGTATCATTGGCCTGCGTTATGACCGTGAGAAACTGGACTGGCCAACCATTTGCGAGCAGCTGACCCGCCGCGACCGCTATGCCCACGTCGAGCGCAACACTAAGGAGACGCAGGTTGATGTCAAAGTGTGGCTGGACCGAGAAGGCGGCAGCAAAATTCACACCGGCGTCGGCTTCTTCGATCATATGCTCGATCAAATCGCCACCCACGGTGGATTCCGCCTGGAAATCAACGTCGGCGGCGATCTCTATATCGACGATCACCACACCGTGGAAGATACCGGTCTGGCGCTGGGCGAAGCGCTGAAGCTGGCGCTCGGCGACAAGCGCGGCATCGGTCGTTTCGGTTTTGTGCTACCGATGGACGAATGTCTGGCCCGCTGTGCGCTGGATATCTCCGGTCGCCCGCATCTTGAATACCGCGCCGACTTTACCTATCAGCGCGTTGGCGACCTGAGCACCGAGATGGTTGAGCACTTCTTCCGCTCGCTCTCCTACACCATGGCGGTCACCCTGCACCTGAAAACCAAGGGTAAAAACGACCATCACCGCGTAGAGAGCCTGTTTAAAGCCTTTGGCCGCACGCTGCGCCAGGCGATTCGCGTCCAGGGCGACACGCTGCCGTCTTCAAAAGGGGTACTGTGATGAACGTGGTGATCCTTGATACCGGCTGCGCCAACCTCAATTCGGTGAAATCTGCGGTAAGCCGCCACGGCTATGAGCCGGTGGTCAGCCGCGACCCGGACGTGGTGCTGCGCGCCGACAAGCTGTTTCTCCCGGGCGTCGGTACCGCTCAGGCGGCAATGGACCAGCTGCGCGAGCGCGATTTGATCGAGCTGATCAAAGCCTGTACGCAGCCGGTGCTGGGCATCTGCCTCGGTATGCAGCTGCTGGGAAAACGCAGCGAAGAGAATAACGGCGTCGACCTGCTGGGCATTATCGAACAGGATGTGCCGAAAATGACCGACCACGGCCTGCCGCTGCCGCATATGGGCTGGAACCGGGTGTACGCCAAAGCGGGCGACCGTCTGTTCCGCGGCATTGAAGACGGGGCGTATTTCTATTTCGTCCATAGCTATGCAATGCCGGTTAACACCAATACCATTGCTCAGTGCAACTACGGCGAAGCCTTCACCGCGGCGGTGCAGAAAGATAACTTTTTTGGCGTCCAGTTCCACCCCGAACGCTCCGGCAGCGCCGGGGCGCAGCTGCTGAAAAACTTCCTGGAGATGTGATGATCATTCCTGCTTTAGATTTAATTGACGGCACGGTTGTTCGCCTCCATCAGGGCGATTATGGTCAACAGCGCGACTACGGCAACGATCCGCTGCCGCGCCTGCAGTCTTATGCGGCGCAAGGGGCCGAAGTGCTGCACCTGGTCGACCTGACTGGCGCAAAAGACCCGGCGAAGCGCCAGATCCCACTGCTTAAAACGCTGGTGGCAGGCGTCAATGTGCCGGTGCAGGTTGGCGGCGGTGTGCGGACGGAAGAAGACGTGGCAGCCCTGCTTGAAGCGGGCGTGGCGCGCGTGGTGGTGGGTTCGACGGCGGTGAAGTCGCCGGAAGTGGTGAAAGGCTGGTTTAAACGTTTTGGCCCACAGCACCTGGTGCTGGCGCTGGACGTGCGCATCGACGCCGAAGGTAATAAGCAGGTGGCGGTTAGCGGCTGGCAGGAAAATTCCGGCGTCACGCTGGAAGAGTTAGTGGAGAGCTATCAATCCGTCGGCCTGCAGCACGTACTGTGTACCGATATTTCCCGCGACGGTACCCTGGCCGGGTCAAACGTCTCGCTGTATGAAGAAGTTTGTGCTCGCTATCCGCAGGTGGCGTTTCAGTCCTCCGGCGGCATTGGCGATCTCAATGATATCGCCGCGCTGCGCGGTACCGGGGTGCGCGGGGTGATTGTCGGTCGCGCGCTGCTGGAAGGTAAATTTAACGTAACGGAGGCCATTCAATGCTGGCAAAACGGATAATCCCCTGTCTCGACGTTCGCGACGGCCAGGTAGTGAAAGGCGTGCAGTTCCGTAATCACGAAATCATCGGTGATATCGTCCCGCTGGCAAAACGCTATGCCGACGAAGGCGCGGATGAGCTGGTGTTCTACGATATTACCGCCTCCAGCGATGGCCGCGTGGTGGACAAAAGCTGGGTGTCGCGGGTCGCGGAAGTGATCGATATTCCGTTCTGCGTCGCTGGCGGCATTAAGTCGCTGGACGATGCAGCGCAGATCCTCTCCTTCGGTGCGGATAAAATCTCTATCAACTCCCCCGCCCTCGCGGACCCGACGTTGATTACCCGCCTCGCCGACCGTTTCGGGGTGCAGTGTATTGTGGTCGGCATCGATACCTGGTTTGACGTCGAGAGCGGTAAGTATCACGTCAATCAGTATACCGGCGATGAGAGCCGCACGCGGGTGACGCAGTGGGAAACGCTGGACTGGGTGCAGGAAGTGCAGAAGCGCGGGGCCGGCGAGATTGTCCTCAACATGATGAATCAGGACGGCGTGCGTAACGGCTACGACCTGGAACAGTTAAGCAAGGTACGCGCCGTGTGCCATGTTCCGCTGATCGCTTCCGGCGGCGCGGGCACCATGGAGCACTTCCTGGAAGCCTTCCGCGACGCCAACGTCGACGGTGCGCTGGCCGCCTCGGTGTTCCATAAGCAAATTATCAATATTGGTGAACTGAAAACGTACCTGGCAGCACAGGGCGTGGAGATTAGGGTATGTTAACTGAACAGCTGGATTGGCAAAAAACCGATGGTCTGATGCCGGTCATCGTGCAGCACGCCGTTTCCGGGGAAGTGCTGATGCTGGGCTATATGAACCAGGACGCGCTGGCGAAAACCGAAGAAACCGGCAAAGTGACCTTTTATTCACGGACTAAACAGCGTCTGTGGACCAAAGGTGAAACGTCGGGCAATTTCCTCAACGTGGTCAGCATCACCCCGGACTGTGATAACGACACCCTGCTGGTGCTGGTCAATCCGATTGGCCCAACCTGCCATAAAGGCACCTCAAGCTGCTTCGGCGATACCGGCCACCAGTGGCTGTTCTTGTATCAACTGGAGCAGCTGTTGGCGGAACGCAAACACGCTGATCCTGAAAGCTCCTATACCGCGAAGCTCTATGCCAGCGGTACCAAGCGTATTGCGCAGAAAGTGGGAGAAGAAGGCGTGGAGACCGCGCTGGCCGCGACGGTGCATGATAAGTTCGAGCTGAAGAATGAGGCGTCGGATTTGATGTATCACCTGCTGGTGCTGCTGCAGGATCAGGAGTTGAACTTGACGGATGTGATTAATAATCTGAAGAGTCGTCACTGATGCTGTTTGCCCCCGCGAAGGCGGGGGCAAAGCGCTGAAGTTCAGGATTTCTTTTCCAGTAATGTGTTGTAGAGATTAACGTAAGCATCAATCATATGTTCTGCGGTAAACATCTCCTCAAAGCGACGGCGTGAATTAGCGCCATAGCGCGCAGCCGTTTCATCACTGTTCCACAACTCGTTCATCGCCTCAACCAACGCCGCGCTATCATCGGGTGGGATGACGCAGCCATTGACCTTATCCTGATTGATAAACGAAGTTCCAGTACCAATCTCACAAGAGATCAGCGGGCGGGCGAAGCGCGCGCCTTCCAGCAAGGTAATGCCAAAAGCTTCGGAACGCAGGTGGGAAGGGAAAACCACCCCGCGACAAAGCTGAAAGAGAATATATTTATCCTCATCATTCAGGGTGCCGGTAAAGACCACGTTGCTCAGGCCGCGTCGCTCTGCCTCCCGGCGAACCTCCGTTTCAAGCGGGCCGCCGCCGACAATCACGATTGGCAGCCGACTACGTTCGGCGGCATCCAGCAGAATATGCAATCCTTTGTAATAACGGAATGCGCCAACAAACAGGAAAAAGCTATCGCCGACTTTCTCACGCCAGTAGGCCACGCGCTGCGGGTTATGCTGTACATCCTTTTGCTCAAGGCCAAAAGGGATTACCACCGTTTTATCCATGTACTTTTGCAACGTCTGGCTGGACGCAACATAGTTAGGTGACGATGCCACAATACAGTCCACGCTGGAGAGAAATTGCTCCTGCAATGGCTGATATAATTTCATTAACCGCTTTTGTTTCACAATATCGGAATGATAAGTGACGACCGTTTTCGCTTTTGGATGCCCCATAAGATGCAGCATATCCATAAATGGAAACGGAAAGTGGTAGTTAATAATATCGTAGTTATTTTTAATTTTATTAAATCGCTTTAACGCGCTCAAGGAAAATGGCGTAGAGGCGATTTCAATTAATTGCTTATTATAGATAACCTGGTGCTCTTCATAAGCCACAGGCCCGGTATTTTTATCTGGTGAAAAGGTAAATACGTCGGCAGCGATTCCCCGGCGAGCGCTGCCCTGGCACAACTGATAAATGACCTGTTCAATACCACCGTAGGTATTCGGATAATAGGTCTTATAGACGTGTAAAACTCTCAACTTGCACCCTTAAAGTAATTTATAGGCATTGATCGTCTGGGCCGTACAGGTTTCCCACGAAAACTGTTGTGCCTGAATAAAACCGCGCGCTACTGCTATCTCCCGCCAGTATTCATCCTGCAGACTTTGCAAAATATGAGCGCTTATCGCATCTACATCATTAGGGTCTGATAACAACCCTGCATCTCCGGCAACTTCAGGTAATGAAGTCACATTGGAGCATACTACCGGAATACCGCAAGACATTGCTTCAAGAATAGGTAATCCGAATCCTTCATAAAACGAGGGATAAATAAATGTTCTGGCTGCCGCATATAAATACGGGAGATCGTCATCCGGCACGTAACCCAAATAACGTATCCATCCTTCACGCGTTCCGCGTTCAACAATCTGCCACAGCGCATCGTCTTCCCACCCGCGGTAACCGCTAAGGATCAGAGGGTAACGCATACGCGTCTCCATTGGCAGAAGTTGATAGGCCTGCAATAAACCACGAATATTTTTCCGTGGTTCCATAGTGCCGATATAAAGCGCATAGCGCTGCCACTCCAGCTGATATTTCTGCAGTACTGGCAGACATTCAACCGGGCTACGTGGAATATAGTCGCTGCTACAGGCAAGCCGGGTCGTCACAATCCGCTCAGCGGGGTAGTTAAACAGCCGAATAATCTCACTGCGGGAAAAGTCAGACACGGTCAAAATCAGCTTTGCCGATGCCAGACTTTCACGTAGTGACTTTTCCATATAACGAACCCGCTCTTTGGGATGAAACTCAGGGCGGGTAAATATAGAAATATCATGGAAGGTGGTCACTGCCCGATCTAGTCTATGCGGCAGATAAAAATTAGGGCCATGATAAATATAATCTTTATAATCGCGCAAAGCCCATGCCTGACGACGAGGGTGTAATATACGGTAGGCTTCAATAAATAATGGCTGGCGACGTAAAAAAGCCGATAGCTTACCGTGGTTACTGGCCTTAGTATCCGTCTTACTTTCAACCTGCGGAATGCTGTCAATAAATGAAGAACCGTGAAATAACTTAAGTTCTTCAATTTCGCTGGCAACAGTCAGTCGCTTTACCAGCTCAAGAGAATAACGACCAATACCCGTTAGTGGATATTTAATTGGCTCAGTTGCAAATATAATTTTCATAATGAATGGCACATCATTAAGCAGATACGCCCCTGCATTAAAAGGCAAAAAATGCAGGGGGCTATTTTATTTAAAATATTTAGCTTTTGCTAAGCCTTGACACATATTAACCAGGCGACGGGATACGGCGTGGTAATCATGTTGCTCCCGCCAGGCATCAGCGCGTTTCTGAGTACTAAGCGCCCAGGTATCCTGCTGACGAATAGACTGCAGAATACGGTCAATTCCCTGACTGATATCATCCAGGCCGCAGCCATCAAATTTAAAGACGGCATCGTCCAGATCATCAAATATCGCCAGCGGCGTGACGGCAACAGGCTTTTGCGTCGCCATACCGTAGCGTACCGCACCGCTCGCTGACTCACCGGTATTCTGATAGGCAAAAATCAGCAGGTCAGCTTCTGAGAGCAAGCGCAGACTTTCATCATCAGGTAGAAAATCATTATGCATCTCAACCAGATCCGTTACGCCAAGACGCTGAGCCGCTGCTTTCAATTCAGCCACCAGGTCACGCGATTCTCCTACCGGATATTCGGCATTCACCAACCGCAAACGAACCGGCTTTCCAGCCTGTTTCAGCCGATGAACGGATTCAACCAGCTCCATCAGCCCCTTATGTGGTAAACAAAAACCGTAGCTGGCGATTAACGGTAATGTCTGCGGTTTGTTCTGAACAACCGAAGCCGAATAATTAATGACCCCATGAGGGAACAAGGCGACGTTATCGGTCAGACCCAGCCCTTTTAGACGGTTCATATCGGCAATGGAATGCACCAGCAACCGATCGCACAGCGCCAGCGCATCTGCCATTTCAGCAAGGCGGAAGTTCCACGTTGGCTCTTTTTGCGGATCCACCGTCGAATGCATCGCCATAACCACGACGCGCCCGGCATCATGCTGGTGACGAATAAACGCAGCCAGTTCACGATGATTAAAGAAACCGTAGTTGAACTGAATCACAATCACGTCAAGGCGCAGCGCATCAATTTGCTGCTGGAGATTTTCCAGATAGTTGTTCTCTTTACCGACTATCCAGTTGCGCAGCACAAAGCCTTCATCAGGATTAACCAACTCTTCGGCGCTGACCTGAGGAGCAAATATCACATCCGCACCCTGCGGCGCGCTTTCCACTAAATGCTGAGAGTAGGTCGCGATGCCACACTTAGTATTCCAGGTGGTCAACCAGCCGATCCGCGCCCGGTGCTGAGCAATATCAATGTGCGCTCGCAAGGTTTTAACCGCCTGCTGAGAACGCTCCGCAACTGCCGCCCACGTAAACTGAGACAAAATGAGCTGACGCCCGGCATCAGCCATTTTTCGCAGCGCCGGTTTGTCCGTTGCGGCGGCTTGCTTCAGGGCAGCGGTTAAATTATCGATGTCCACACTGGCCCAGGTGGAAGCAAACAGTCCAAAATGCGTTTTTACCCGCGTAAACTGATAATCCACCAGCCAGGAATTTTGTGAATTCACAAAATCAAGCTGACCACTCCAGTTGGTGACAATCGCCGGTAGCCCGCTAAGCATCGCTTCAGCAATAGGCAGACCAAAACCTTCTGCGCAACCCGGCGCAACCAGCACATCGCAGCTTTCGTAAAGGCCTTTCAGCTCGCTGGCCGACATATCCGCTTTGATCACTTCAACTGCAGGATAGTCAGCAAACTCGCTTTGCGCCTGCGCAAGCCAGGCGTCGATTTCGTTATGCGGATTGTCGAAGGTTTTAATGATAAGGGAGACGTTATCGCGACGGGTAAACGCCCTGCCCCAGGCCTGCAGCATTGCCTGTACGCCCTTACGCGGGAAGCAGGAAGAGACATGCAGGAAACGGAACGTGCCGTCTTTGGCCTTATTTGCAGATTTTGCCGGTGTATTCAGCCAGTGATCGCAGCCATTGCCAACCACAAAGGCCGGTACGCTAAGCCCATTGTCGATCAATACTTTTCGCACATGCTCTGAAGTACACAGGACGCCATCCAGTTCACGGTTGAATTCACCGATCCAAGGCTGGGGAAAACCGGTTTCTTCCCAGGCATAGCAGTGAAGAAGTTTAACCCGGGCATTCATATCAGCAACGCGCGGTGGGTAGATATTTCGGCTGAGAATATCAACCTTTTCCCCAGCCTCGACAGCCCGACATTTATTATAAAAATTAAGCAGATCGCTATTTTCCGCCTGCGCCATAAACGCCGCATCGGGGGCGAAATCTCCAGGCCCTTCCGTCGAATGCAGTAACACATCCACACCATCCCCTGCCAGCGCGCGGGCAAACTCTCGATTCACCAGCGCCAGGCTGTATGAACTGTCGAACGGCCCCTCCACGCGCCAGTTTAGCGCGCTATCATCAAGCTGATAGAGTTCAGTCGTCTTCAGGTTGTAATCGATAGCCGTCGCGCATAAACGCAAATCACGATCTTCCGGTTGCCCCTGAGTGATAGCAAGAATTTGCTGCACCAGCGCCGCTAGTGATGACGGGACGTCGCTTTTTCCCTCTGCTGCGATTTTCTCAAATGCTTCCAGAGCGGTAACAGCAGCCTTATCCCATGAGAAATTACCCGCCTGCTGCTGCGCCAGTTCTTTCACACGAGCCAGGAAATGAGCATCCGTCAGGCATTGGGCGATCTTTTCGCGAATAGAGGAAACTGAATAGGGGTCAAACAGCGCATCGGGATTGCCGATAACTTCAGGAATGCTGGTAACGTTTGAGCCAATCGCCGGAGCGCCGCAGGACATTGCCTCCAGCACGGGCAGGCCAAAACCTTCATGCAGCGAGGCGAAGATAAACAGCTTACACAGCCTGTAGAGCTGAATCAGTTCGTTTTCTGGGACATAGCCGGTCAGCACCAGTTCTCCCTGCTGCAGGCCATTGCCGGAAGCCAGGGACTCAAGATACTGACGATCGCCGATAGAGAGTTTACTGACGATCACCAACTGGTGCGCGCGACGTAAATCGTCGCTGAGCCCGGCATAGGCCTCAATCAGTCGTTTAAAGTTTTTACGCGAGTCGAACCCGCCCGGCGCATACAGGACAAACTCGCGCTGGATACCGTAGTGGCCTAATACCGTCTCTTTTTCACTCGCGCTAACGTCTGCCGCACTGAACTGCGGATCCGCCGCGGCGGCGATGTTCTGCACATGTTCGCCCTGCAGATGCAGGTGTTCGATTGCTTCCTGCGCGGTGTAGCCTGAGTTAGTCAGCAGAAGATCGGCGTTTTTTAACCATTCAACTTTCTGCAAATAATAGGGCTTATAAACATCGTCCAGCAGGTAGGTTTCTGCCTGTACCAGGGGAATCAAATCGTGGTGCAGTACCGCCACTTTGTAGCGACGGCTAAACTTGTGCACTGAGGTGACCGCATCGTCGACGTGCCCTTCAAACAGGCTGGTGATGAAAACCACATCCGGACGCAGCCCTTCAAGAAAAGCTTCCCGCATCAGCTCAGCACTTTCCCGACGCCATTCATTACCTCTGTCCATCGCCCGGACCGGCCCCGCGGCATGCCAGATAACAATATTTTCTGGCGGCAGAAGATCGGCGAACTGCGCTTTCACATCGGCGATGGATTCCCCGAGCATGGCGGACAACGCAATGAAAACTTCATGTTGGCTATTATTTCTAATGATCGCTCTGGCGATGGAAACACTATAACGACCGATGCCACGAAAGCGGCTTTCCGTCTGCGCGCCTTGTAAGTCAATGACGATACGCATCGTTATTTCTCCGTATTTTTATTTTTTAATTCGTTATAAATACTCAGCGCGCGACTTGTCATTTCTTCAGTATCTACATCATATCTTCTGGACTGCGCCATCATCATCGGGTCCGACGAAACCAGCATCACGCGCTGGAACAGGCGCTGGAGCAATTGATAGCTACCGGTTTTCCGGAGGATCTTAAACAGATACACCTTCGACCTGGGATAACGATGGAAAAAGACCAACGAGAACGCCATCCCTTTGCGCATTATTTTCTTTGCTGCACGCCGTGCGCGAATTTTTGCGCCTTCCTGACGCAATAACTGACGCTGGAAAGAGAGCCAGCGCAGAGGCTGGGTAATTCTCCATGAACGGCTGTTATGCAAGTCGGTAACCTGCTGATGAAGCTGATGGTTATGTGCAACCAGTTGATTAAGCTCACCCATCTGGTTTTGCAGTAACTGGATGCTCTGCGCCATTTCACCCATTTGCCGGGTGTACGACTGCTCAAGCGTTTCCAGGTGCGCGGCTGAAGCCTCAAGTTGTTCAGCCAAAATAGCATCGTATCGGTCACTTAAAGCATCCAGCGTCAGGCCGTATTGTTGGGTAAACAATGGCTCGAAGCTGGCGAGAAGCTCAGGCTGCGCATCTTTCTGCGCAATGATACTGTAATCCGGACTAACGCCTTTAAGGACATCAACCAGCCTAATCGATGCATTAGCAGCTTTCAGGGCGTCTTTTTCCTGCAGACGTACGGTTATCGCACGATTAAAACCGTAGTGAACAGGCAGAAATTCCAGCAACGGCGGCGGCAGCGGATGGTGATGAGTCGGGTCCATATAGAATGAACAGGAGCCGACGCTCAGGTTTTCCGGATTCGGCGTTTCCAAAATCAACAAGCCGCCGGGCTTCAACACGCGTAAGGTGTGCTTGACGAGCTGCTGCAAAACCTCAAAAGGCAGGTGTTCAGCAATATGGAAACCGGTCAGTGCGATCAGACTTTCGTCTTCCTGCTGCTCAAGAAACTGCAGGCAGTCCATTTTCTGCACGTTCAGCCCGGCTTCCTGCGCGCGCGCCAGCATACCGTCATCAAGGTCAACACCGACGTTAGCGATGGCGTTTTCATTGAGGATCTCCAGCCACTCCCCGCGACCGCAGCCGATATCGGCAATCACTCCGTCCGGGTAGAGCGTTTTTAAGCGCGTCAGAAAGGGTAAATAAAAGCTCAGGCGGCCCTTAATATCTTCAACCGAACCCCTGTGTCGTTCTTCAAATGAACGATAAAACGACGAACCCATTAAGAAATCTCCAGTTCAGGCGGTAGCCAGGACACGCCAACAAACTCTTTTTGATCCGTATTCACGACGTTGAATACCACAGCCAGATCGCGCCACTCGTAGTTTTTGCCCAGATGGGTACTTGAAGTATGCAGCGCGACGGCGACGGAATAGGAACCTACGCCCAGGTTGGCGTCAAAGGTGAATAAGAATGAGCGTTTTTCCCCTTTTTTCAGGGAGGTGAGCGCCTGATTCAGATGATGGGTGTTAGTGCCAAAAACAGGCTGCCCCAGGCGATCTTTAATCATATAGCCCACCACCAGCTCAGGAATATCTTCCTCAACCTGAACGTTGACCTGTAGGTGAACGCGCTGTCCTACCGAGGCAAACTCGGTCACACTCCGCTGGTTGTCCAGCAGGTTCACGTCAGAAATAGTCACTTCGCCGGTGCCAGAAACGGTTTGTGTTTTACCGTTATGCTCGACTTGTTTGATGGACTGATTTTGCTTATCCGCCAGCAGCGCGTTGTAATAATCCATAACGGCTTCCGGCTCGCCTTCCATCTCGATACGGCCTTTATTCAATAAAATGGCGCGATCGCAGATGCTTTGGATAGCCTGTTTATCATGGGATACCAGCAAAAGCGTGGTTCCTTCCTTGCGGAATTTACGAATGCGCTCGAAACTTTTATGCTGGAAATAGGCATCACCAACGGACAGCGCCTCATCGATGATCAGCACATCCGGGCGAATTGCCGTCGCTACGCTAAAGGCCAGACGCACCTGCATACCGCTTGAATAAACGCGTACCGGCTGGTCGATATAGTCGCCAATTTCGGCAAACTCTTCGATCTCCGGCATCAGCTCGGTGATTTTGTCCGAAGACAGTCCCAGCAGTTGCCCGGACATATAGACGTTTTGCCGACCGGTAAAATCGGAGTGAAATCCCATACCCAGCTCAAGCAGCGCCGCGACGCGCCCGGAGATTTCAATATTTCCGGTCGTCGGTCTGGATGTTCCGGTAATCAGCTTCAGCAGAGTGCTTTTACCCGCGCCGTTTATCCCGATGATCCCAACCGCCTCGCCGGGGGCGACTTCAAAGTTGATGTCACTCAGGATCCATTTCAGGTTATGGCGTTTAGTGTTAAAAGGAGATAGCCATTCAATCAGTCGGCCGGTTTTTGAGTGATACTGGCGATAGGCCTTACCAACATTATTTACTCTGATATCGCTCATTATAATTCATCCACCATATCTGCCGCATGCTTGCGGAACATCCTGAAGCCGATGACGCAGAAAATAATGGCAAGAGCCAGTACCGGCCATAACGAATACCAGTTGGGCGCCTGATGGTAGGCAAATATTGACTGATAGGACTGCATGACGCGCGTCATTGGATTATACAGCAGCAGATTTTTTGCCCATCCCGGCAACGAATTCAGTACATAGACGATAGGTGTAAACCAGAACCAGAACTGAAGCGCGACGCCAACAAGTTGACCGACATCGCGGAAAAAGACGTTCATGACGCCTAAAACCATGCCTAAGCCACCGGCAAATAGCACCTGCAACAGTAAAACCGGGATCACCGAAAAGAATAACCAGCCGGGAAAGTTGCCGGTGACAATAATAAAAATCAGAAACAGGCTGAAGATAATCGCGAAATTAAGAATCGCCGATAAAGTGACAATAATCGGCAGGCAAATTTTCGGAAAGCTCAGTTTTTTAATCAGGTTGGCGTTGTTAATAAAAACGCTCTGCCCTTTATCCAGCATTTCCGTAAACAATCCCCAGGTCAGCACGCCAGAACAGAGATAAATACTGTAGGCAAATGGACCGGTGTTATCCGGCATCCTGGCTTTCATCACTTCGGAAAAGACCAGAGTGTAAACCAGAATCATAGAGAGTGGCTGTAAAACCAACCATAGCGCGCCCAGCATGCTGGTTTGGTAGCGCGCCTGAAAATCGCGCTTAACGCTACTCCAGATAAATCCCCGATAACGATAAATCGTCGTGAACAATTCTCTCACCTTATTCCCCGCTTAACAGGTGTAACAGCTCTGCTGTTTTTTCTTTCATCAGCGCAGGCGCTGCTTTTGACTCCACATTGAGGCGTACCACTGGCTCCGTATTCGAGCTGCGCAGGTTAAAGCGCCACTCCGGGTATTCAATGCTGATGCCGTCGGTAGTGTCCACGTTTGCCGCATCTGCCTCATAACGTTCGCGGATGCGCGCAATCGCCGCTGCCGCATTCTCCAGCTTGCGGTTAATTTCCCCGGAGGCCGGGAACGCCGCCTGCCTGTCCGCCACCAGCGCTTTCAGCGGGCTGTTTTTCAGACACAGCAGCTCCGCTACCAGCAACCACGGGATCATCCCGCTGTCACAGTAGGCGAAATCACGGAAGTAGTGATGCGCACTCATCTCACCACCGTAAATTGCATCTTCCTGACGCATACGCTCTTTAATGAACGCATGTCCGGTCTTCGACATCACCGGCCTGCCGCCGCTGCGGGTCACGATATCTACCGTGTTCCACGTCAGGCGCGGGTCATGGATAATTTTGGCCCCCGGCTGCTTTTGCAGGAAGGCCTCCGCCAGCAGGCCAACGATATAATACCCTTCGATAAATTCAGCATCATTATCAAACATAAAGCAGCGGTCAAAGTCACCGTCAAAGGCAATCCCCATATCCGCCCCGTGCTCGCGTACCGCATCAGCGGTATCCTGACGGCACTCCGGCAGCAGTGGGTTAGGGATACCGTTGGGGAAATTGCCGTCCGGCTGGTGATGCACCTTAATAAAGGTCACCGGCACGCCAGCAGCAACAAAACGCTTTTCCACTTCATCAATCACATGACCGGCGGCACCGTTGCCGGAGTTCACCACCAGCTTCAAAGGGCGGGTGAAGTTTGCCAGGTTCACGTAGCCCATCAGGTGGTCCACGTACGCCTGAATAATGGAAATCTGACGCAGGGTACCGCGACGGGATGCGTCCACCGGAGGAAACTGATTCTCTTCCGCCAGACGCTGGATATCGCGCAGGCCGGTATCACCGCTGATGGGCTTCGCGTTTTCACGCACCAGCTTCATGCCGTTGTAGTTCATCGGATTATGGCTGGCCGTCACTTCAATGCCGCCGTCCACGCCCAGATGGAACGTGGCGAAGTAAATCTCCTCGGTGCCGCTCATACCGATATCCAGCACGTCGGTACCCGCATCCATCAGGCCGTTGGCCAGCGCCAGCTTCAGGGACTCGCTGGTCAGACGGACATCGCCGCCCACCACGATTTGTTTTGGCTTCAGGAACTCACCATAGGCGCGCCCGATGCGGTAGGCGATATCTTCGTTTAATTCCTCACCCAGTTTGCCGCGAATATCATAGGCTTTAAAACAGTTAAGCTGTGTCATTCTGAGTCAATGTCCTGCAAAAGTTAGCAACGACCGTACTGGTCTTTAATACGGATAATGTCGTCTTCGCCCAGATAGGAGCCAGACTGAATTTCCAGCACTTCCAGCGGGATACGTCCCGGGTTTTCCAGGCAGTGTTCGGCACCGATGGGAATAAAGGTCGACTGATTCTCCGTGAGCAGGAACTGCTTACCATTGACCGTTATCTGCCCCGTGCCCGCAAGGATCACCCAGTGCTCGGCGCGGTGGTGATGCATCTGCATGGAGAACGCGCCACCCGGCTTGACGGTAATGCGGTTAACGTTAAAGCGCGGCGTCTGCACCACAACATCGCAGCGCCCCCACGGACGGTAGATTTCGCGGTGACGTTTATATTCGCTGCGCTGGTTGCTCTTCAGGTACTCAACGACCTTTTTCACGTCCTGGGCGCGATTTTTGTTCATCACCAGCACCGCGTCCTTGGTGCTGACAATCACCAGGTCCTCGACGCCAATCGCTGCCACCAGCTTTTCGTCACTGTTGATGTAGCAGTTCTGGCTGTTGTGTACCCAGGCATCTCCCTTTAACACATTTCCCAGCTCATCCTTCGGGCTGACCTCCCACAGCGCTGACCAGGAGCCAACATCGCTCCAGTCCGCATCCAGCCCCACCACCACCGCATCGGCGGTTTTTTCCATCACCGCATAGTCGACGGACTCATCCGGACAGGTACTGAACACATCATGCGGGATGCTGATAAAATCGCTGCCGCAGTCGGCAGCCCGGACGGCAGCCGTGCAGGCTTCCAGAATATCCGGGCGGAATTTCGCCAGCTCGGAGAGGTACTTTTTCGCCCGGAACATAAACATGCCGCTGTTCCAGTAGTATTCGCCGGAGGCCAGATAGGCCTGCGCACGCTCAAGGTCAGGTTTCTCCACAAAACGGGCGACCTGATAAGGCGTGTGT
>NZ_JAPUEW010000051.1:0-11982 GCF_027492335.1 Klebsiella sp.
TACAAGCCTTCAGTCGTCTGCGTTTCCGTAGCCCGGGCAAGGCGCTTTGCGCCACTCCCGGGAGGAAGACCGCAGAATCTTCCCGGAGGCGATGCTGCGCATCTGTCCGGGCTACAAGCCTTCAGTCGTCTGCGTTTCCGTAGCCCGGATAAGGCGTTAGCCGCAATCCGGGGATTCCTCTGCGCCGTAGCGGCCCCTTGTGGTTACAGTTTTCCTAACGCGCTCAGTATTTTCTCCGGCGTGAAATGCCATTCGCGTAGCCAGACGCCGCAGGCATCGTGAATGGCGGTGGCAATCGCCGGAGCCGCGCCGTTGACGCCGATTTCGGAGATCGATTTCGCGCCAAACGGGCCGACCTTGTCATCGCTTGGCACTAGAACAGCGCGGAAATCATGCGGAATATCGCCGATTTTCGGCGCGCCATAGCTGCGCAGATCGCGGGTAAGCGGATGGCCCTGTGCGTCGTAAAGAATCTCCTCCGTCAGGCTATGACCAATGGCGCGCATCGACGCCCCGTAAATTTGCCCCAGCGCCAGCTCCGGGTTAACCGGCGTACCGCAGTCCAGCAGCGCATAGAACTTGTCGAGGCGGATTTCACCGGTACGGGTATTCACCGCCACTTCGGCGAAGTTCGCTCCGTACGGGAAGGCGAAATCGGCGGTGATATAGCTGGCGGTGGCGACCAGCGTACCGAAGCCGGTGCCGGTCTCGGCCTTGTGGGCGATATCGGCATAGCTCACTTCCCCTTGTTTACCGCGCACCACGCCTGGGGCTACCAGCTCAACGTCGCTTAGCGGTTCCCCGAGCATCTCTGCGCCGTGGAAGCGTATTTTTTCCCGCAGATTTTCTGCCGCCTTACGCGCCGCATTACCAGAGAAACAGGTGCCGGACGAGGCGTAAGCGCCTTTGTCGAACAACGCATGATCGGTGTCGCCGGAAATGACATGCACCTCCTGCGGCGGGCAGTGCAGCACTTCCGCCGCCAGTTTGGTGACCACTGTATCCAGTCCGGTACCGATATCCGCGCCGCCGGAGTGGACGATAAAGGTGCCATCGGATTCGAGCTTGATCATGCAGTTGGCCTGGTCGATGTCCGGGATCCCCGACTTCTGCATAATGATCGCCACGCCGCGGCCTGTCTGCCAGTCGCCCGCGTGCGGTTTCGGTGACGACCATTGGATCATCTCGCGGCCCTGACGCAGGATCTCCTCCAGCGCACAGCTGGCAGCGGTAGGCACCGACGTTGGCGCTTTACCTTCGCCAATCGCGCCAAGGATCTTCAACTCCTGCCCTTCATGCACGCGGTTGCGCTCGATAATCTCCAGTTGATCGATCTGCAACTGCTCCGCCAGTTCCGCCAGCGCCATCGTGATGGCAAAGTTGCCCTTCGGCGCGCCATAACCCTGATAAGCGCCGGTTGGGCAGATATTGCTGTAGTAGGTGGTCACTTTGAAATCGACGTTATCGCAGGGATAAAGCGGCAGCGACAGCGCCGGTCCATTGGACGGCACGGTCAGTGAATGGTTGCCGTAGGGGCCGGTGTTGGCGCGGAAATCCATCTTCACTGCCGTCAGGCGACCATCTTTCTTCGCCCCCAGCTTCACCGTCACCTTGGCGACGTGGCGAGAGGTATTGGCGATAAACTCCTCTTCACGGGTATAGCGGAAATAAACCGGGCGTCCGGTGACGCAGGTGGCCCAGGCGCAGACCTCTTCCAGCAGGATATCCTGCTTGGAGCCGAAACCGCCGCCCACGCGCTCTTTAATTACGTGAACCTTGTGCTGCTTCATGCCGACCAGACGCGCCACCTGGCGGCGAAGGTGCCACGGAACCTGGGTCGAGGCGTGAATAACCAGACGATCGCCGTCCATGCGGGTAAAACAAAGATGCGGTTCCGTCGGGCACTGCTGGGCCTGAGTGGAGGAGTAGGTGCGCTCGATAACCACATCGGCTTCAGCGAAACCTTTCTCCATATCGCCAATATGGCCGTGAATGCTGGCGGCGATATTTTTGCGCGGGCGCGAGCCAATGGGGAAATTGATAATCATATGTTCCCCGCGCTGGGTGGCGTGACGGTTATCTTCTTCCAGCGTATCCGGTGCGCCAGCGACGTACACCACCGGTTCATCGTGAACCACCGGCGCGTCATCGGCCATCGCCTCATCAATCGACATCACTGGCTTAAGCACTTCATATTTGACGTCGATAAGCTTCAGCGCGGCCAATGCAATATCTTCACTTTCTGCGACAACCGCCGCGACGCGATCGCCGACGTGGCGCAGCTTCTTACCGAACATCCGCCGGTCGAGCGGTGACGGCTCCGGCGCGCTCTGGCCGCCGGGGGTGTAATAGATATCAGGGCAGTTAAGATGGGTGATCACGTGAACCACGCCCGGTAGCGCCTCGGCCTTGCTGACGTCGAGATGAGTAATCAGCGCATGGGGATGCGGGCTGCGCAGCATTTTAATAATGCAGGCATCCGGTGTGACGCGGTCCTCCACATAGCAGGGCTTGGCCTGCACCATGGTTGCCGCATCGGTTTTCGGATACAACTTGCCGACGACCGCCAGATCGTCGCGGAAGGTCGGGGCGCTATCGATAGCGATCTGCGGGTCGCCTTTACGCGCCACCGCCAGTTCGATCACCTGATAATATTGCTGCCAGCCCGCGTCGCGGCTGAATAATCCGGAGAGTGCATCATCGATCTCCTCGCGCGTTGGGGCGGCGATACGATCGAGCAGATCGCTGATAATCAGCGCGGCGGCGGGATCGTTATAGCCCGATTGCACCACGCCGACGTCGACCATCGCCTGCTGCACCAGACTGAGCTGATTCCATTTGCCCAGCGATTCGCTGGTGCGGATCTCCGCCTGTTCCAGCTGAGCGGCGATAAGCAGGGAAGCGTTAACGATGCGGCCGTTAAACAGAATCGCGTCGGATCCCGCGAAGCCGAAACCATCGTCGCTGTTACGCACCGAGTGCATCCCGAGGCCGAAAAGCAGCGCCTGTACGTTAGCGCCGGGATTGACCTTCATCTCGCGCGCAGCGCCGTTCAAGGTAAAGTGAATCATCATACGACCTCCTCGCCCATCTGCTGGCAGTCGGCATACAGGTCTGCGACAACCACGCCGGTGATATAGCGTTTATAGGACACGCTACCCCGAACATCCTGCTGAGGGAAAATTGCGGCGGCGACGGCCTGCTCCAGCGCGCTGCCTTCCAGTTGCTGCGACTCCACGTCTCGCAGGCGTAGGGGACCATCGGCCACACCGTCCAGCGCGATATGTACGCCATCGTGTTCTGAGATGGCAACCGCCGCGGTGACAACGGTTAACCCCGCCTGTGAGCGGCTGATTTTGCGCGTGGCGCAGGGGCGGAAGGGGTCTTTAATGACAATTTCCGTGATCAGCCGTGCGCCGGGATCGGCGAGATAGCTCTCCAGCGACAGGCACTTGCCGTCGCCAAATACCAGATGCGCGTCCAGCGCCAGCAGAACGGGCAGCAACACCGACTCTTCCTGGCGGGCGGCGATTTCGCCGCCGAGGGTTGACTGGTTGCGCAGGTGGCGGGAGTAGACGAAGCCCAGCGCATCGTGTAGTGCGGTGGGAATGAAGTGCGCATCACGCAGGGTTTGCAGACGCGTCATCGCGCCAACGCGCAGCGCGCCGTTATCCCAATCCACCCATTCCAGCTCAAGGTCCTGTAACGAAATGGCGATTCGCTTATCCGGTCGCGTCGGGGTGGCATTGATCTTACTGCCCCCGGCAAACCAGACGGCATCATCCTGGTAGCGCGATTTGAGCTCCAGCGCCTGTTCTACAGAGTCTGGTTTGAAAAATTGCTCGATCATAATCTTTCCTCATCAATCCCTCTTTCAGCACGAAAGAGGGCGTGGGCTATGCCAGCGAGTCCATACGCCGCCACATATCCGCAGCGACTTTTCGGGCCTGGGCGTAAATCGAATCGCAATCAAAGGTGAACTGCCGATCTTCGTAGACCAACACGCCGTTGACCATCACGCTATGAACGCTGGCGGAACCGAGGCCAAAGGCGATATGTCCGGCGATATTCTCTGCCAGCAGCGGTGTCGGCGCGGCATAATCGCAAATGGTCAGGTCGGCTTTATAACCAGCCTCTAACTGCCCAAAGCGGGCGCTAAAGTTACGGCTCAGCAGTTCGTTACCGCTGGCCAGTGCGCGGGCGAAGCTGTCTGGCCACAGCGGGCCACCAGCATCGCGATGCTTAAAGAAGGCAAACTTCATCTCTTCCAGCATGTCGGAGCCGATACCGTCGGTACCCAGCGCCAGGTTGCGGATATCGGTGAGGTGATGGTTGTAGCCCACATGGTTGTTCATGTTGGAACGGGCGTTGTGCACCAGAAAAGCATCCTGTTCGTTGAGCAGGGCGATATCGTCTGTCGACAAATACAGTCCGTGCGCCACCAGCGTTTTGCTGTTGATAAGGTCGTATTCCGCCAGCCTAACCAACAGGTCTTTGCCATAAAGATGGTGGCTGTGGGAGACATCATAGAGATCTTCCGCCGCGTGGATATGCAGCCCGCGCCCGGTAACCTTGAGGGCCTCGCTGAGCATGGATAGCCCGGCATCCGGCACGGTAAAGGGGGCATGAGCGCCGATATGCGCTTCCACCAGATAGGGCTCCGTGCCCGTCGCCCGCGCATGGTCTATCTGGCGGGCGAAGCGGATATTTTCCTCTACGCCTGCCTGCAATTCATCGACTCCACCGTTGCGGTCGGTGGTTTCAAAGCAGGTCATCCCGCGCAGGCCAATCTTCAAAAAGGCATTGCGCAGCGTAGAGAGCGAGCCATCGATATACGCCGGAGAAGCGTGATGGTCGATGACCGCAGAGCATCCGCTCTTAATGGCTTCAATTGAGCAAATCAGCCCGCTGTAGTAGAGAGACTCTTCGTCCAGTGCGCGGTCCAGCCGCCACCACAGATTTTTCAGCGTCGAAATAAAATCCGGGCTGGGGGCGATGTTGGCCATAATGCCGCGCGACAATCCGGAGTAGAAATGGTTGTGTGCGCACACCAGTCCGGGCATCACGATACGCCCGTGCATCTCCTTCCAGTCAGCCTGTGGATAGCGGCGGGTCAGTGCATCGCCAACCTCAACAATAACGTCATTTTCGATAGCGATATCAACGCCTTCCTGCACTTTTGCCGGATAGAGCTGTACGGCGGTCACATTCTTTAGAATTAACATCGTTATACCTCCACCCGGCCCAGCAGATAGTGATGCTGCTGGTGGACATGGCTGATGATGCGACACATCTCATCCAGCCCCGGAGGGATGCTGGCGAACTGGCCGTCGTTGTCGATATTCAGTACCCAGCTTTGGCTATTGAGACGCACGCGCACGCGGTCATCTTCCACCAGGAATCCGGGGTTGCTGCTGGAGTCAAAATCCTGTGCCAGGCTAAAGACGGTGATTTTGTCTTTGTAAGGTTTGCCCAGCCACGGGCAGAACTGGGCGCAGTTGCCGCACTCGTTGCAGTAAGCATCCAGATGCAACGTCTGGAAGCGATTCTGGAAGCCAGGGACCGCAATAGAGATGTTGGCGCGGTTCGGACAGACGTCCACGCACTTGCTGCACACGTAGTTGCATTCAAGGCAGCGTTCGGCTTCCTGAGCGACGAAGGCATCGCGGTCGTCTTTGTTGACTATCGCGACCGCTATTTCCCCCTTGCGCTGGTAGATTTCAGCCGGGCTGACGTTGTTCCAGCGTTTATCCGCGTGGTGGGTGCGGATATTTTCCCGATAGAGGATGGTATCGCTTGCCCGACGGGCTGAGCCGATAGCGGCGACGATGGAAGAGGGGCCGCGCTGAACATCGCCAATCATAAAGACGTTGGCAAGGCGGGTTTCGCCGCTGGCATTGACCTCCAGCCAGCCTTTTTCATCCAGCGGAATACCCATGGCGCTCAGGGCGTCGGTATCCTGCTGCTCGCCGATGGCGGTGATCAGGCTGTCGGCATACAGCGTTACGGTTTCATCGGTTTCGACCGGACGGCGGCGACCTTTGGCGTCCGGTTCACCCAGCGACATCACCCGCAGGGTCAGTGTGCCATCGGCATCAAAGCGCTGCGGATTATTCAGGAAGCGGAACTCAACGCCGTCGTGCAACGCCTCCTCATACTCTTCGCGCCAGGCGGGCATTTCCTGAAGCGAACGGCGATATACAATGGTGGCTTTCTCCACGCCGGGTACGCGTAACGCCGCGCGGGCGCAGTCCATGGCGGTGTTGCCTGCACCCACAATCACCACGTGTTTACCCAGATTGAGCGTGGAACCCAGATTGTATTCCCGCAGGAAAGGCAGCGATTTCCAGACGTGCGGGTTATTGCCGTGCAGCGTGACACCGCTGTTTTTATCGGTCCCGGTGGCGACCAGCACATACTGATAACCCTGATTTTTTAGCTGTTCGACCGTCAGATGCGCGTCGCAGCCGTACTCGAATTTCACGCCGTGGTCGGCGACAAAATCGATATCATGCTGGATGAGCTCCGCCGGAATGCGGAACTGCGGAATGATGTTTTTGACGACGCCGCCGGCGTTGGCTTCCCGCTCAAACACGGTAACCGGATGCCCCGCGCGCGCCAGAAAATAGCCTGCGGCAAGTCCCGCCGGGCCTGCGCCAATGACCGCAACCGGATGGCGTGAGCCGGAGCCCGCCGGTTTATGCCAGCGTTGCTTGTATTCATCCCAGCCTTTTTCCAGTGCGATTTTTTTGAGTTCACGGATGTTCAGTGCGCTGTCGTAGTCCAGGCGCGTACAGTTGTACTGGCACTGATGATCGCAGATATGCCCGGTGATAGCGGGCAGGGCGTTGCGCTGATAAATCAGCTCCAGCGCGTCGGCATAGCGCTGCTCGCCCATCAGGCGAATGTATTCCGGAATATCCTGTTTGATCGCGCAGGCCGTAATACAAGGTGCGACGTAGCAGTCGGTCAGCGGCAGATCTTCAGCAACCTCAATGCGCTCTTCCGGTTTCCAGCGTTTCTGCGTATAGGCCATGGTGACGGCGTCTTCTGCCAGCCGGTTTAATCGTTCAACGTCGACGTGGGTCATGCCCCAAGCGTCTGATGACTCCAGTTCGCGCATGCAGGCGCTCAGGCGCAGGTAGCCGCCGGGCTTGAGCAGATCGGTCGCCATCGTAATGGGGCGGATCCCGGTGTCGAAAATGTCGCGAATAGTCAGCTGGCTGGCGCCGCCGGAATAAGAAATGGGTAATTTGCCGTCAAAAGCGCGGGACAGCACCGCCGCCACGTTGATGGCGAGCGGGAACAGCGCGCGGCCAGACATATACATCTCATCGCCGGGAAGCGCGCCTTTATTATTGATAGTGCCAAGAGTGTTGGTCAGCTTCACGCCGAAACCGAGCGATTTCTGTTTTGCCAGCGCCATCAGGCGTTGCAGCATTTCCAGAGCCTGGGCCAGTTTGAGATCGTGCTCGAACGACTCCTCTTTCAGGCCGATATACGCAAAGCCGCAGCTATCCAGAATCTCGCGAACGCGTGCGTAGCCCAGCAGCGTCGGGTTCAGCTTCACGAAGGTATTCAGCGCTTTTTCTTCCAGCATGTACTGGCAGATAGCTTCGATTTCGTGCGGCGGGCAGCCGTGCATGGTGGAGAGCGTTACGCCGTGAACCAGGGTGGCAGGAATGCGCGCAGGCAGCGCGCGCAGGTTTTCCCGCTGCTCGCTCAGGCCGTGGCGCTCAAGGAAGGTATCGTCGTGCAGCCAGCGGCTAAGCGTATCGCGATATTGCGCAAATTTCGGCTGCGTGGAGGCGTCTGTCATTGAGTCAATAAACTGCTGCATTGGCGGCTGCTTGATGCCGTCCAGGTTGTAGCCGACGCTCATATTGAAGATAAACGACTTTTCCGCGCCCGAGGGCTGGAAAACCTGCTCTAACAGATGCAGAACGAACCACGCTTTCAGGTACTCATCCCACGCTTTTTGCAGGGTGAATTCGGTGGACCATTCGGTATTGAAGCACTCATCTTCGGCATCGATACAGGGTTTTTCCAGCTCCAGCCGGTCAAGAATTTGTACCGTTTTCAGCTCGATAAAGCGGCCGCCGGTGAGCCAGGAGGTGACAATATTTTGCGCCAGCTGGGTGTGCGGGCCAGCAGCGGGGCCAACGGGGGTAGCGCAGGTTTCGCCAAAGACGCTGACCGATTTATCTTTGGCTGGTGAGTAAAATTGTTGCTCGGGAATACCAAAGATGGAGCGCTGCTGTTGGTATTCATCAAATATGCGCGTCAAGAGTTCCTCGAACGGAACGGGACGCATAATATCCCCCATAACCCTCTCCTTTACCCGTCATACTTCAAGTTGCATGTGCGTTGGCTTCACTCGTTCACCCCAGTCACTTACTTATGTAAGCTCCTGGGGACTCTCTCACTTGCCGCCTTCCTGCAACTTGAATTATTTAGGGTATATAGTTCTCACTGATTGACCGGTATAGATAAACCGGTAGCCTGAGAGATATGGAGCAATATTCACACCACTCTTGCTGGCGAGCGGCATAAATATAATTTTTTGTGAAGCGCTTCTAAAGTTAAGTCTGCTTTGTGAAAGAACTCACATTGCGCAAATGAGAATTAAAATCAGTCCTGGTCGTTGATGAAGTCAGAGTTTCTCGAAAGTATCTTATTTTCTCAAAAAGGGTGGGTTTGTATCATTATGATAAGTGCGAAAGACGCCTGGTTTGATTATTTGAACGCAATCGTTTAACTTGGCAGGTAAGAAATTTTATTGACAATGATGTAGGTTAATAAAATCCTCTGGTGTATCGATATCTAAAGTGATTTCGCGATTGTTTATTTTTACTCTATTATGCTCGCCCGCCAGCAATGCCTGACGCATATTTTTATGTGGCCGGGAGATAGCTTGCCGCAGGCACTCTCGGGTGAGCAAAATAGGGTGTCCAGGGACGCCGTGATAGTAAGGTATGAGTGCACTGGTGTTACGTAAGGACCACATTTTATTGAATATTTCAACGGTAAGGCAGGGCATGTCACCGTGGGTGATGAAGCAGTATTCGCTCTCAACGGCGGCGGCGGCAGCCTTCACGGAAGAGTATAAACCGTCAGCATAATCTGAGTTGTGGATAATAATAATATCACGCATATTGGCATAACGTTGATGCAGTTCATTGCCACGATATCCCGTGACTAAAATAACCCGACTGCAAAATTGCAGGGCGTTTTTGATACTTGCATCAAGAATTGTCCCTCCTTGCCAGGGTAACATCATTTTCCATTCTCCCATCCGTGATGAAAGCCCCGCGGCGGTAATAATACAGTCGATAGCTGGCATTGCGCGTCCATTATTTAAGGTGATTGATGGTTACCAAGGAAAATATAACGGATAACGCCGAATTGTTCTTTGACTTAGGTGCGCAGAACCGTCCATCGGTTATTTCAGTGGTGGGGGCCGGAGGCAAAACCAGCACCATTTTCTCGCTGGCTCAGTTATTCCATGCCAGCGGCCGGCGCGTCGTGGTGACGACGACGACTCATATGTTCCTGCCTGATTCCGCTTATCCGGTGATCTTTTGTCGGGAACCTGCCGCTCTGCCTTCTCACTATCTCAAATTGCCCATTTTAACCTGTTTTCACTCATGGAAAGCACAGGAGGGCAAAGCACGAGGTTTTTCGGCGAGCGCCATTGATGCGCTGGCTGCGCGAGAGGAATGCGACGTTATTTTAGTGGAAGCTGACGGCGCTCACGGATTGCCGCTGAAAGCGCCGGATGAGCATGAACCTTGCATACCTGAAAGCAGCTGCTCCGTGATTGCCGTAACGGGCGGGCATATGTTGGGGGAGAAAACGGGAGCGGAAAATGTCCATCGCTGGCCGTTGTTTGCTGATATTACCGGCCTGACAGCGGATGAACCGCTGACGTTCGGGCACCTTCTCCGGCTCATTCGCCATCCGCAGGGCGCGTTTAAAAACGTACCGCTGGGCAGCCGACGGATCTGGTTCCTCAACCAGTTTTCTCAATCTGAGAATCGCCTGGCTGAAGACGAACTGAACCCGCTCTTGCGCAATGGAGATATGGATGCCATCTGGCTGGGCGCGATACTGGAACGCCCGCTGATTTTGCGCAGATTTGTGAGATAGAGACGCCGGGAGACCGGATCTACCGAACGGATATCCACTGAGGTTTTTATGAATATTTTCACAGAAGCGGCAAGACTCGAAGAACAAAACAGCCCATTTGCGCTGGCGCAAATTGTGGATAGTCGTGGCTCAACGCCGCGACATTCAGCAGAAATGCTTGTCCATCAGGATGGAACCATCGTCGGCACCATTGGCGGCGGTATGGTGGAGCGTAAGGTGATCGACGAGGCGCTACAGGCATTAGAGGAGCGAAAGCCGCGCTTGTTTCATGGGCGAATGGCGCGTAACGGCACCGATGCCGTGGGTTCAGATTGCGGCGGCGCGATGACGGTATTTATTAGCGTCCACGGGCTGCGGCCCCGGCTGGTATTGATTGGCGCGGGGCATGTGAATCGGGCTATTGCCCAGAGCGCGGCGTTATTGGGGTTTGATATCGCCGTGGCGGATATCCATCGCGAAAGCTTAAATCCGGCCTCTTTTCCTCCTTCGGTGCAGCTACTCTGTGCCGACTCGTTTGCCGCGGCGGTGGATGCGCTGGAGATCCGCCCCGATAACTTTGTGCTGATCGCCACCAATAATCAGGATCGCGAGGCGCTGGATAAGCTGGTGGAGCGTCCGGTGGCATGGCTGGGGTTGCTGGCGAGCCGCCGCAAGGTTCAGCTTTTTATGCGCCAGCTGCGGGAGAAGGGGGTTGATGAAGAGCATCTCGCGCGCCTGCATGCGCCGGTGGGTTATAACATTGGTGCCGAAACGCCGCAGGAGATTGCAGTGAGCGTGCTGGCTGAAATCTTACAGGTTAAAAACAATGCTCCCGGCGGCTTAATGATGCGAGCAGCGCACCCGTCCGGACACCAGCGCGTGGTGGTTCGCGGCGCGGGGGATATCGCCAGCGGTGTGGCGCTGCGTCTGTTTCATGCCGGATTCAAAGTGTTCATGCTGGAGGTTGAGAAACCGACGGTTATCCGCCGCAGCGTGGCTTTTGCCCAGGCAGCGTTTGACGGCGAGATGGTGGTCGAAGGCGTAACCGCCCGGTTGGCGAGCACGACGGCAGAGGCGATTGCGCTGGCTGAACGCGGTATTATCCCGATACTGGTCGACCCTTTCTGTTCATCGCTTGAGGCGCTGAAGCCCGTCTGCGTGGTCGATGCGATTCTGGCGAAACAGAATCTGGGCACTCATATTGAAATGGCGCCGGTGACTATTGCGCTGGGGCCAGGGTTCCGTGCGGGTGAGGATTGCCGTGCGGTGATTGAGACCAATCGCGGTCACTGGCTGGGGCAGGTGATTTACTCGGGCTGCGCGCAGGAAAATACCGGCGTTCCCGGCAATATTATGGGTCACACCGCGCGTCGGGTGATCCGCGCGCCCGCCGCAGGCATCATGCGTGCCAACGTGAAGCTAGGCGATCTGGTAGAAGAGGGTGATGTCGTGGCCTGGATTGGTGAAAGCGAAATTAAAGCGCCGTTATCGGGCATGGTGCGCGGCTTGTTAAGCGATGGTCTGGCTGTGGTCGGCGGCTTTAAGATTGGCGATATCGACCCGCGCGGCGAGACCGCTGATTTTACCAGCGTTTCTGATAAGGCGAGGGCGATTGGCGGCGGTGTGCTGGAAGCGCTGATGATGCTGATGCATCAGGGCGTGAAATCGACTAACGAGGTGCTGGAAGTCGCATAGAGCGGGCTACTCACCCTCAGACGACTGTGAACCTGTAGCCGGGAAGCAGTTGCGTCAAACCATCAGGCCTGGTACTTCTCCCGGAGGCGGCGCCAGACGCGCCTTGTCCGGGCTTGTATGATGACTCCGTCAGAAAGAACCGGCCAGTTCTCTCTGATG
>NZ_JAPUEW010000052.1:0-62550 GCF_027492335.1 Klebsiella sp.
AAAGCCTATCCTCAGCATAGTACCGGGAAGGAGGGAGTGACCATCTCATTAAATATAGCGCTATATTAACCGGATTCAGCCGTTTCAGTAACGAATTTCCGCCAGCTCGCGCAGCTGTTCCGGAGTTGCCACCGGCAGGTTGAAGAAGCGCAAATAGGCCGGGATCATCTCGAACAGCATATCGGTACCGCGCTGGATTGGGCATCCCGCCGCCTGTGCCGCCAGCAATAATGGCGTGAACTCCTGGGCCATCACCACTTCGCCAACAAACGTTCCCGGCGTCAGACGCTGCGGATCCAGCGGCAGCGGATCGCCCTCTTTCATTCCCAGCGGCGTCGCGTTAACCACCAGATCGTGCCCCTGCGGGTCGCGCTGCATCAGGGTAATATCCAGCTGAGGATAGTGCGCAAGCAGACGCTCAGCCAGCGCTTCAGCGGTCTGCGGACGGGCATCGTATAGCGTCAGGGCGCTAACGCCTGCTGCCGCCAGCGAAGCGGCAATGGCCGAGCCTACGCCGCCGCTACCAACCACCAGCGCTCGCGCCCCTTGTGTCACGAAACCTTTACGCTGAATGCCGAGGACAAACCCTTCTCCATCAAACATATCGCCGCTCAGGCTGCCGTCAGCTTCAAGGCGAATCGCGTTACAGGCTCCGGCAATCGCCGCCGTCGGGCTGATATGCTGGACCAGGTCACAGGTGGCGATTTTGTGCGGCATAGTGACCAGCGCGCCGATAATATTAGTCATCTTAAACAGCGCCGGCACAAAGGCGGCATAATCCTCTGGCTTCACACCCATTGGCACCACCTTGGCGTCAACCTGCTGATGGGCAAACCACGGGTTATAAATCATCGGCGCTTTAAATTTGGCAGTTGGGTAGCCAAGATGCGCTATCAGCCGCGTATTACCACTAATCACCATGCCCTGCTCCTTTAGTTACTGCAAAAATGTTACTGCGAAAGTTCAATACGCTTCACGTCGCCCAAAATAAACACATATGCCGCTACGCCAAGCAGCGCAGCGCCACCGATATAAATCAGCGCGTAGAAGAAATTACCTGAGGCAGCCACAATGAAACCAATTACCAGCGGCGTCAGGATGCCGGCAAGGTTGGCGCAGAAATTAAACAAGCCGCCGGTCAGACCGCCTAGGCCTTTTGGAGCGATATCAGAAATTAACGTCCAGCCCAGACCGACCATTCCCTGACCAAAGAAGGCAAACGACATCACCAGAATGACCGCCAGATCGCTGGTCAGCCAGTTGGCGGAAATAATGGTGCTCGCCATCAGCAGACCGGCAATAATCGGCAGCTTGCGTCCGAGGTTTGCCGAGCCGGTAGCTTTCAGTAATTTGTCCGAAACCCAACCGCCGAACATCACGCCACCCGCCGCCGCGAGAAACGGCATAATGGCGAAGAAGCCGACTTTGATCCACGGCATATGGCGTTCGGTCGCCAGATAGGTCGGGAACCAGGTAAGGAAGAAGACCAGTACCGTATTACCGGCGAACTGACCGATGCTGGCACCGAGAATCTGCCGTTTGGCCAGCAGTTGGCGAATCAGCGGCCAGCTAAATGCCGTGTGTTGTTCCGCTCCGGTCGTCATCCCGCCGCCGTTGACGATATGCTCGCGCTCCTGCTGATTAAGATGCTTATCCTCATGCGGCTCGCGATAGCAGCGCCACCACACCAGCGCAAACATTACGCCGACCGCACCCACGCTGATAAACAGCGCCCGCCAACCGAAGCTGCCCATAATCCAGAACAGCAGCGGTGAAAAGCAGGCCAGCCCGAGATATTCGCCGACGGTATAAACCGCCGTCGCTTTCGCACGCTCCTGCTGCGGGAACCAGGCGCTCACTACCCGACTGTTCACCGGGAAACAGGGCGCTTCGCTGACGCCAAGACCAAAGCGGCAAAGCAGCAGCGTTTTCAGGCCCACCGCCATACCGTGGAACATGGTAAATAGCGACCACAGGGTCAACGCCAGAAAATAGGTAATTTTGTTGCCAAAGCGATCGAGAAAGATGCCGCCAGGGATCTGCGCCAGCGCGTAGGTCCAGGCAAAAGCGGAGAAGACGATCCCCATCACCGCGGCATCTATACCCAGTTCAGCGGTCAGCTGCGGTGCGGCAATCCCCAACACCGTACGGTCGAGGTAGTTAATCATCGTGCCGACGGCCAGCAACGCAAGGATCCCGATACGCCGCCGGGATGGACGCCCCCTGGCCGCAGCACCCGCCGTCGCCTGATTTTGGCTATAAGAGTTCATAGTCGTTTCCTGTCATAGGGTACAGATATGTGTTGTTATTGTGTTGGTGGCGTTCTCAAACGAACCATCTGCTACATTACTCGGTGTACTGCATTGCTGACAAGCGTACAGCTGCATTTACAGCACCATAAAGTGCGTAACTGTTGCGTCTCTCGGTCAATTCAAAGAAAAAGCGCCCCGTAGAGAACGGGCGGGTATAGAGATGCAGGAACTCACCGCCGCTGTTATCGCGGTCATAGAGAATACTATGATTTTTCAGCAGATTGACTGAACAGCCGTCGCCAAAACGGGCCAGCAAATCCTCATAGTAGTTCGCCGGGATCGGCAGTGCATTGACCGAGAGCTGTGGCAGGTTTTCCAGCGTCGCGGATAAATCGTGGCAGGCAAAAGCGGCATGCTGTAAACCTGCCCCCTGATAGCAGGCGACCGAGCGGGCAATTTGTGTGGCGCGGCTTTGCGAGATATTTAATGCAAGGCGAATGTCCCCCTGCGGACTGCGCACCGCCAGACTGCGCACCAACCCGTACGGATCCGGTAGCGTCTGCTCATGCTCAAGCGTGAAGCCAAATACGCTACGGAAAAAGATAATCCAGTTATCGCGGCTATCCGCTTCCATTCCAAGGGCAAGATGGTCAATGCCGCAATAATCGTCACGTAGCGTAAGATTCGCGCGCAGATGAAAATCACGGGTATAGATGTCATCACCCACTTCAATCAAATAGATAAGGCTACCGTCCGGAGCGCAAATCGCCGGGATAGGGCTTTCGTTTGGCCCGGCATCTCCTTGCCAGGTTGCGTAGCCGTAGGCACGCGCGCGTTCGACAATCGCCTCACTCTGGCTAACGCGCAGCGCCATGGCGCACAATGAAACCCCGTGGCGCTGGTGAAAATGATCGGCCCAGCTGTGCAGTTGCGCGTTGACGACCACCCGGGCCCCGCCGTTGCGCCAAAGGGAGACGCGTTTTGAACGATGCGTTCCTTCTTCAGCAAAGCCAAGCTGCGCCAGCCGTTGCCCCAGCCCTTTAGCCTCCGCTGGATTCGCGGCGAACTCAATAAACTCCAGCCCGGCGTATTCAGGAAGTTCAGGAAGTGCGAACAACGGCGCGCTGCTCTGCGGCAGCCGCTGACGGGTCTGCTCTTCCAGCCACAGCAAAGAACGATAGCCATCTTTCGCCGTCGCATTGTTGGGCGAGGCGCGGAAGCTATCATTGAAAATCTCCAGCGACCACGGGCCGCGATAGCCGCAACGGGTTAGCGCACAGGCAAAGTCCACCAGCGGTAGCTGCCCCTGTCCGGGAAAGCAGCGGAAATGCCGACTCCATTCCAGAATATCCATCTTCATCAGCGGCGCGTCGGCCATCTGCACAAAGATGATTTTCTCCGGCGGTACTTCCGCCAGTCTTTGCAACGTGTCGCCGCGCGCCAGTACGTGGAAGCTGTCGAGCACAATGCCCAGCGCCGGACTGTTGACGCTTTTGACTCGCTCCCAGGCCTGATGCCAGCGGTTAACGTGCGTGCCCCAGGCCAGCGCCTCGTAACCAATGGCGATCCCTTCTTGTTCTGCCAGTTCGGCCAGCGCGCGTAAATCTGCGACCTGTCGTTCGACATCAGCAGAACAGTCCGGCTGAACGTTGCTGCATAGCAGCATGGTGCCGCAGCCCAGCTCGTGCATTAGCGCGAATTTGCGCTTTGCACGCTCCAGATTCGCTTCGAACTGACTGCGGCTGGCGCCTTCAAAATCACGAAAGGGTTGAAAAAGCGTGATTTTTAGCCCTAAATCGGCTGCCAGATGACGGATATCGGCTGGCGAACCCGTATAATAGAGCAGATCGTTTTCGAAGATTTCGACGCCCTGATAACCCGCTGCGGCAATCGCGTGCAGCTTTTCGGGTAAGGTGCCGGAGATGGAGACGGTGGCGATTGAGCGCAGCATAAAGTCCTCGTGTCATTAGCTGACCTAAGACCTGAATATGTATCATTTGGTTCAATCGCGCCATGGTGGGTTGCCAAATTGTGATCAATATGTGTATTTTTTGCATCTTATTAAAAAGGAGCCATTATGTCCGCCGTTGCTCACGATGAGGCACAATCCCTGAAAGAGCGGATCTTTGCCGCTGCCATTACCGTTTTCGCCGAGCATGGATTGTCAGGTGCGCGAATGGAGCAGATCGCCACCGAAGCGCAGACCACGAAAAGGATGGTGGTTTATTACTTCAAGACCAAAGAGCAGCTCTATCAGGCGGTGCTCCAGCACATCTATGCACGTATTCGCGAAACCGAGCAGCAGCTTGGGCTGGAAAACGTGCCGCCGGTTGAGGCGCTGGTGCAACTGGTGAAGTGGAGCGTACGCTATCACGCTACGCACGCCGACTATATGCGGGTGATCTGTATGGAAAACATGCAGCGCGGAAAATGGCTAAAAAATTCCGGTCAGTTAAAACCGCTAAACCGCACCGCCCTATCGATTCTGGAAGACATTCTTCAGCGCGGCCAGCAGCAAGGGGTGTTTCAGGCAGGACTGGAAGCGCGCGATGTGCATCGGCTGATCAGTAGCTTTAGCTTTTATCAGGTATCAAACTTTTATACCTTCAGCAGCCTGTATCTCGACGATCCGTTGCCGGAAATTGATGATGAAGCGATGGTCACACATCACTGCGATATTGCCGTCAAAGCGGTGGTTCGCTTCGTCATTTCCTGAAGCGTAAAGGCAACGCGCGGGAACGGCTAGTTTCCTGAAAGAGCATGGACAACTTTCGTCATCGCTTCCTGCGTCAGTTCGGAACGCTGAACATGAGAGTTAGCCAGAGCGGTGCGCAGGACGCCGGCGATAACGATATGTTTCGGCTCCTGGCCCAAATCGCGCATTTCAAGCACGACTTTGCCGACTACACGACACATTTCCTGGTACAGTTCGTCGTCTTTCGCTTTATTTCCCATTGTATTTGGCTCACAAATTTTCATTATCAATCAAATCATTATTGATATATTTTCTGGATAAATCAAACCAGTGCCGCTTTTGCTGACCAGCAGATGATTTTCTCTGCAAAACTTGTGAATAAATCCGCGTTTTCGCGCTATTTATCTTGTCACCAGATGAAAAAATGTGTTGCGCAAAATCATAGGATTAGTTTGCTTTTTGTTAAGTATATAACTATAGAAATGAAACATGGTTTTCATTTTCTTTTTTGGATTTGGCAACGTATAATGCCCAACAAATTCGTATTGAATGGTTTCAGCGCATTGGATTGCATGACTAAACGCATAACACATTGCCTCTTTTCATGGGCTGAACCGCCAGCACACTTTCTTCTGCACGCTCTATTGTTGTCACCTATCCTTAGAGCGTGGCATAGCAACTTTCGTAATACAGGTTTAACTCCGCGGCAGTGCGCCCACGGAGTGAGATTTCCCCATCCTTATCCTTCACAACTTAAAGATTAAACTGTCATGAAAAAGACCAAAATTGTTTGCACCATCGGTCCGAAAACCGAATCCGAAGAGATGTTGACCAAAATGCTGGACGCGGGCATGAACGTTATGCGTCTGAACTTCTCTCACGGTGACTATGCGGAACACGGTCAGCGCATCCAGAACCTGCGCAATGTGATGAGTAAAACCGGTAAGAAAGCGGCTATCCTGCTGGATACCAAAGGTCCGGAAATTCGTACCATTAAGCTGGAAGGCGGTAATGACGTTTCCCTGAAAGCTGGTCAGACTTTCACCTTCACCACCGATAAATCCGTTGTCGGTAATAACGATATCGTTGCGGTGACCTATGAAGGTTTCACCAGCGACCTGAGCGTTGGCAACACTGTGCTGGTAGACGATGGTCTGATCGGTATGGAAGTCACCGCAATCGAAGGTAATAAAGTTGTCTGTAAAGTACTGAACAACGGCGACCTCGGCGAGAACAAAGGCGTTAACCTGCCGGGCGTTTCCATCGCCCTGCCGGCCCTGGCTGAAAAAGACAAACAGGACCTGATCTTCGGTTGCGAGCAAGGCGTTGACTTTGTTGCTGCTTCCTTTATCCGTAAACGTTCTGACGTCGTTGAAATCCGTGAGCACCTGAAAGCCCATGGTGGCGAGAAGATCCAGATCATCTCCAAGATCGAAAACCAGGAAGGCCTGAACAACTTCGACGAGATCCTCGAAGCGTCTGACGGCATCATGGTTGCACGTGGAGACCTGGGCGTAGAGATCCCGGTTGAAGAAGTTATCTTCGCTCAGAAGATGATGATCGAGAAATGTATCCGCGCGCGTAAAGTGGTTATCACCGCGACTCAGATGCTGGATTCCATGATCAAAAACCCGCGTCCGACCCGTGCTGAAGCAGGCGACGTGGCTAACGCCATCCTCGACGGTACCGATGCAGTGATGCTGTCCGGCGAATCCGCAAAAGGTAAATATCCGCTGGAAGCAGTCACCATCATGGCGACCATCTGTGAACGTACCGACCGCGTGATGACCAGCCGTCTGGAGTTCAACAACGACAACCGTAAGCTGCGCATCACCGAAGCGGTATGCCGCGGTGCGGTTGAAACGGCTGAAAAACTGGAAGCGCCGCTGATTGTTGTCGCGACCCAGGGCGGAAAATCTGCACGTGCCGTACGTAAATACTTCCCGGATGCGACCATCCTGGCGCTGACCACCAACGAAACTACTGCGCGTCAGCTGGTGCTGACCAAAGGTGTTGTGGCGCAGCTGGTAGAAGATATTTCTTCTACTGATGCTTTCTATATCCAGGGTAAAGAGCTGGCGCTGCAAAGCGGCCTGGCACGCAAAGGTGACGTAGTTGTTATGGTTTCCGGCGCGTTAGTCCCAAGCGGAACCACCAATACCGCTTCTGTGCACGTGCTGTAATAATTTACAGGTTAATTAGTATTTCCTTTAAAAGCGCCTCTTCGGGGCGCTTTTTTTTATTTTAGTACTAGCTACTATTAATAAAAATGCAAATCGGAATTTACTATTTAACCAGAGATTATCTAAGATGAATCCGATGGAAGCGTGCTGTTTTCACACGCGTTTTTAAACTAAAGCGACGATTTCGATGCTTCTTTGAGCGAACGATCAAAAATAAGTGCATTCAAGTAAAAAAATATTCTCATCACAAAAAAGTTTGTGTAATACTTGTAACGCTACATGGAGATTAACTCAATCTAGAGGGTATTAATAATGAATCGTACTAAACTGGTACTGGGCGCGGTAATCCTGGGTTCTACTCTGCTGGCTGGTTGCTCCAGCAATGCTAAAATCGATCAGCTGTCTTCTGACGTTCAGACTCTGAACGCTAAAGTTGACCAGCTGAGCAACGACGTGAACGCAATGCGTTCCGACGTTCAGGCTGCTAAAGATGACGCAGCACGCGCTAACCAGCGTCTGGACAACGCAGCTACTAAATACCGTAAGTAATAGTATCTGTGTAATAAAAATGGCGCACCTTGTGCGCCATTTTTTTTGCTTTGCTTTTCACCTCGCCTACTGCGTTCTTTTCGCTTCATCCACTGGCGCATTTTGTACCGACAACGTCGAGGTCGCGTTCTCACTACCTGATACCGCCACCGGATACCCCGCTCGTCTGGTCAGCGCGCGCTTAAGTAACGCCTCATCTATCGCTTTATTGCCAGCAAACTGATGAAATTCCGCAGGATGCGTATAGGCCATCGTCTGCGTATTACTACCTTCATCAGATGTTAACGGACGATGAACTTCAACATAACGTTTGCCGTCAGGCTCTACGGCGAACTTCACCGGCTGATTGATAATACGCACCGGCGTGCCACTTCTAACCTGACTGAATAAAGACTGAATATCCGCGGCATTCATCCGCATACAGCCTGAGCTGACGCGTAGCCCCACGCTGTCCGGCGCATTAGTGCCATGAATAAGATACTCGCCGTTACCGTACGCCAGACGCAGCGCATAGCGTCCTAACGGGTTATACGGCCCTGCTGGCACTACCGGCGGCAATTTAATTCCTTTCTCCAGCGAGCGTGCTCGTATGCCCGCCGTCGGCGTCCAGGTCGGATTAGGGATTTTCTGTCCGATACGGGTAGTCATCTCCGGCGTTTCCAGCCCCTGTTGGCCAATTCCCAGCGGATAAACCTGCACCTGATTCACGCCCGGCGGGAAGTAGTAAAGGCGCAGTTCAGCCAGGTTGACGACAATCCCCTCTCGCGGTACGTCAGGCAGCAACATTTGCGAGGGAATAAGCACTTGAGTGCCCGGCTTAGGCTGCACCGGCGCGATAGTATCGTTCGCTTCAAGGATCAGCATCGCCGCCGTGTCAAAACGACGGGCAATCGCCTGTAGATTGCGGTCGTCCTCCTGCACTGTCCAGGACTGGTTTTCACCAATCAGGCGGCTATTGGCTGGGGGAAGTGGGTAATCAACGGCCCAGGCAGCGTGTGACGCACTGAGGGCGCTCAGAAGGGTTATGGTAATGAGGGACGCGCGTTTCATACTGAGATTCCTTCTTTCGCTGATAAAACGCCAGGCCTGTATGCCGACGGGAAGCAAACTCCCGTCGCGCATAACAGAATGAAATCTACCTGTTTTATTCTAGCTAAGAATTGCCGCTTTCGCGCGAATTGCACGGATCATGGCTTCCAGTCCTTGCGACCGGGATGGGGTGAGGTGCTGCGTCAGGGCCATTTTTTCGAACCACGGACGCACGTCAAAAGCGGTGATATCTTTGGCGGTCATCTGATCATAAAGAATAAACACCACCGCGATAAGCCCTTTTACGATGGCTGCATCGCTGTCGCCGCGAAGCACGATGGCACCAGTCTCATCCTGCGTCATCACAATCCACACCTGACTCTGGCAGCCCTGAATGATGTTCTGCGCGATGTGTTCCTCGGGACTCAACGAAGCCAGACGCTGACCGAGTTCAATAATGTAGAGATACTTCTCTTCCCAGTTTGCGCAACGGCTAAAGTTGCGCAGCAGTTTGTCTTTGTCGGGTAAAGCCGCCATCGTTGCTTCCTTTAGCTCAATAATTTATGGACTCGCTGCAGCCCAGCCACCAGCCTGTCCACTTCTTCCGTAGTATTGTACATCGCCAGCGATGCCCGACACATGGCCGGAACACCGTAGAACGCCATTAACGGCATCGCGCAGTGATGACCGGTCCGCACCGCAATCCCATAGTTATCGAGGAAACTGCCGACGTCGTAGGCGTGATGCTTACCGAGATTAAAGGCAATCACCCCCAGACGGTTTTCCGGGCCGTAAAGGGTTAAATCCGGCACGCTCTTCAGCGCCTGTAGCGCATAGCGCATCAGGGTTTGTTCATATTCAGCGATATGCTCCAACCCGAGCGCGATAACATAATCCAGCGCCGCGCCAAGGCCGATAATACCGCCAGTATTCGGCGTTCCCGCCTCGAAGCGCCATGGTGCTTTTGCCCAGGTAGTGCCTTCTGTCAGGCTCACGGTGGCGATCATCGACCCGCCACCTTCCCACGGCGGCATCTCCTGCAATATGTCCTGCTTAACATAGAGCACGCCTATCCCGGTTGGACCGTACAGCTTGTGCGCAGAAAAGGCGTAAAAATCACAATCCAAGGCCTGCATATCTACCGGATGATGCATCACCGCCTGTGCGCCATCGACCAGCACTTTAGCCCCATGCTGATGAGCCAAAGCAATCAGAGCCGAAATGGGGTTTTCGGTGCCCAGCACATTCGAAACCTGGGTGATAGCCAGTAAGCGGGTCCGTTCGTCAAACAGACCAGGGATCGCATCCAGTTGCAGAGTGCCGTCCTGATTGAGCGGGATCACCCGCAGCTGCGCCCCGACTCTGGCGCACAGCATCTGCCACGGGACAATGTTGGCGTGATGCTCCATTGCGCTGACGATAATATTGTCGCCCGAGCCAACACTGGCACTCCCCCAGCTGTTCGCCACCAGATTAATCGCCTCGGTGGTACCGCGAACAAACACCAGTTCTTCCGCTGAGCGGGCGTTCAGGAAGGTTGCCGCCTGCTGGCGCACCTGTTCCATTCGCGCCGTCGCTTCCGCGCTGAGCGTATGAATACCGCGATGCACCGCCGCATAGCCGTGACGGTAAAACTCTGCTTCGGCATTAATCACCGCTTCCGGTTTCTGCGCACTGGCGGCGCTATCGAGATAAGCCAGCGGTTGGCCATTAACCTCACGATTGAGCAGCGGGAAATCCGCACGCACCCGTTCCACTGAAAATGTCATGCCATACCTCCCGGCAAACGCTGGCCAATACGCGCCAAGATCTGTTGCCTGAGCGCCTCATCGTCGATAGCTTCCGTTAGCTCTGCAGCAAAGGCGTAAAGGATCATCTGCTGCGCCGCCTGTTGGGTGATACCGCGCGAGCGCAGGTAAAACAGCTGCTCATCGTCTATGCGGCCGATGGTCGCGCCGTGGCTACATTTAACGTCATCGGCGTAAATCTCCAGCTGCGGTTTGGTATCCACTTCAGACAAACGCCCCAACAGCAGGTTGTTGTTGGTCATCTGACCATCGGTTTTAATGGCATGCTGCGCCACATTGATCAGGCCATTAAACACCGCCCGACCTTTGTCGTTGACGATGGTTTTATGAAGCTGGCGGCTGTTGCAATATCCCACCTTGTGGTCAAGCCAGGTGCGGCTGTCACACACTTCGTTGTTGACCGGCATCACCAGCGAGTTAATGCGCAGGTTGCTGTTTTCACCATTGAGCTGCGAACTGGTGTGGTGGCGCAGCACCGAAGCGCCTAGCAGAAAACTGCTGCTGAAAGCCGAGGCATCACGCCCGAGCGCCATGTCGTTATGAGCAAAGTGGTAGCTCTGCGCGTTCTCAAAGGCCAGCTTGATGTGCTGGAGATGAGCGTTATCAGCCACCGACATAGTCAGCCTCGCGCCGGTAAAGTGGCGTTCTCCGTTCAGGCTCAGGTAGTGTTCGATGATCGTCGCTTGCGCGCCGCTCTCCAGCTCCAGATGATGCCGATAGTGAGCGGTGTTCATCTCATCGTTAGCCAGTCCGTGAGTCAGATGCATAATTACCAGCGGCTTTTGCGGGCGCTGATTACGCTTGACGCGGATGTGAGTGACGGTTGACGCCAGGCTTTCGGTGAGATGGAGAAACACCTCTGGCTGCACGGCATCGGGTAGCGCCTGGCGCTGGTTATCCACGCTGACATCGTAGCCGCTGGCGGTCAGATCATCACTTAAGCTTGCGCTAAACTGGCCATCGACAAACACCAGACGCCAGGCATCGATGGGCAGTGCCAGAGTATCCCGCTGCGCAGGAGTCAGCGCCTCCGGCTGAGCCGTCACAAAGGTCTGGTTGAGCAATGCATCCAGTGGCGTATATTTCCAGTTTTCATGCTTACGCGTTGGCAAGCCCAGACGCAGTAATTGTTGCAGATGCTGGTGCGCCTGTGGGCTACGCTGTTCGCTCTGGGCTTCAAACAGATGATGCCACTGTTGCAGCGCGTTACTGCTGTTCGGTAAGCCAGCCATAGCCCTGCTCCTCCAGTTGTTTGACCAGAGTAAAATCGCCGGATTTCACAATCCGACCCTGATACAGCACGTGGACGTAATCAGGCTTGATGTAGTCGAGAATACGCTGATAGTGGGTGACGATAATAAACGAGCGCTTGCCGTCGCGCAGGGAGTTGACGCCATCGGAAACAATCTTCAGAGCGTCAATGTCCAGCCCCGAGTCAGACTCATCCAGGATGCACAGCTCCGGTTCCAGCACCGCCATCTGCAGGATATCGTTGCGCTTTTTCTCGCCGCCGGAGAAGCCAACGTTAACTGAACGGGTCAGCAGATCCTCCGGCATTTTCAGCAGCTTAATTTTCTCTTCCATCAGATCCTGGAAGTCAAAACGGTCGAGCTGCTCCTGGCCGCGGTAGCTGCGCACAGCGTTAAGTGCGGTTTGCAGGAAAAACTGATTGCTGACGCCGGGGATCTCTACCGGATACTGGAAGGCCATAAAAATGCCCTCGCCCGCGCGATCTTCAGGGGCCAGATCCAGCAGATCTTTGCCTTTAAACTCCACGCTGCCGCCGGTAACTTCATAGTCTTCGCGCCCGGCGAGCGTTGCCGAAAGCGTACTTTTTCCGGAACCATTTGGCCCCATAATCGCATGCACTTCGCCAGGGCGAACGTCCAGATTCAGTCCGCGCAGGATCTCTTTATCTTCAACGGCGACCTGCAAATTTTTAATACTTAACATCTTATTTCCTTTGTTATCAGCCGACGCTGTGTTCAAGACTAATCGCCAGCAATTTTTGCGCTTCAACGGCAAATTCCAGCGGCAGCTCTGAGAAGACGTCCTTACAGAAACCATTGACGATCATTGAAATCGCATCGTCTTCGCTGATCCCGCGCTGTAGACAGTAGAACAGTTGGTCTTCACCAATACGCGACGTAGTGGCTTCATGCTCCAGCTGAGCGCTGTTGTTGCGGCATTCCACATACGGGAAGGTATGCGCCCCGCTATCCGGGCCAATCAGCATGGAGTCGCATTGGGTAAAGTTGCGCGCGTTGGTCGCCGTCGGCATGATTTTCACCAGCCCGCGATAACTATTCTGACTATGACCGGCGGAAATCCCCTTCGAGATAATCGTCGAGCGGGTATTTTTACCGATATGAATCATTTTGGTCCCGGTATCCGCCTGTTGATGACCGCTGGTGAGCGCCACCGAGAAGAATTCACCGATAGAGTTGTCGCCGCGCAGAATACAGCTCGGGTATTTCCAGGTGATTGCCGAGCCGGTCTCCGACTGGGTCCACGACATTTTGCTGTTTTCACCTTCGCACAGGGCACGTTTGGTGACGAAGTTAAGGATCCCGCCAGTGTTGTTGTCGCCGGGGAACCAGTTTTGCACCGTGGAGTACTTCACCTCGGCGTCTTTATGAATAATGACTTCGACCACCGCCGCGTGCAGCTGGTAGCTATCGCGTACCGGTGCCGAGCAGCCTTCAATATAGCTGACGTAGCTACCTTCATCGGCCACCAGAATCGTGCGTTCAAACTGGCCGGTTTTCTCGGCGTTAATACGGAAGTAGGTCGACAGTTCCATCGGGCAGCGTACGCCTTTCGGCACGTAGATAAAGGTGCCATCAGATGCGACCGCCGCGTTAAGGGCGGCAAAGAAGTTGTCATTGCCGGGCACCACGGTGCCGAGATACTTTTTCACCAGCTCAGGGTGATCGTGGATCGCTTCGCCGAAGGAACAGAAAATAATCCCCTGCTCCGCCAGCTTTTCGCGGTAGGTGGTCGCCACGGAAACCGAGTCAAAAATGGCGTCGACGGCCACTTCTCGCCCTTCACGTACCGGCACGCCGAGCAGGTTAAACGCCTCTTCCACTTCATTGGTCAGAAATGCGCTGGGACCGGTTTGTTGCTGAGCCCCGGGTTCAGATGCGCAGGTGTCATCGCAGTTGCCGCAGGAGGGCGCTGAATAATAGCTGTAATCCTGATAGTTCAGCTTGTCGTAGTGCGCTTTCAGCCAGTGTGGTTCTTCCATCGCCTGCCAGGCTTTAAACGCATTAAGACGAAACTCCAGCATCCATTCTGGCTCATTGCGGCGTGCAGAAATCGCCCGAACCACCTCTTCATTTATGCCTTTCGCCAGCTCATCGGTCTGTAGCTGGGTAAAAAAGCCTTCTTTATAGTTGAGTGGCCCGCCGCTCCAGGTTTTGACATCGTCAGTTGCTTCAGTATTACGAGACATAGTTACTCCGCCTGAACGCCAAAACTTTCACCGCAGCCGCATTCGTGCTGGGCTTTTGGATTATGGAATTTAAAGATCTGATTTAAGCCTTCGCGAACGTAATCAAGCTCGGTGCCATCGATAAACGGCATAGCTTGCAGCGGTGCCCACAGCTTCGCGCCGTCACGCTCGAACAACAGGTCGTCTTTCGCCGGTTCGGCGATTAATTCGAGGACGTATCCAAAACCGGCGCAGCCGCTGGTTTTGACGCCAAGACGCAGTCCCTGCATTTCGGGTTGCTTACGGACCAGATCGCAAATATGGGCGGCGGCGGCCGGAGTCATCTCCAGACCGCGCCAGCTAAAATCGTCGGGATTAAAAGTTCCTGCTTGTAAGTCCATCGCTCTACCTCATAGGTTGACGCCATCAGGGCATACCCGCCATGTTAGTGATAATGATTATCACTTCAACCCATCCAGAGAAGGGGTATTCCACTATCAGGCTCTTTTTTTGTACTTTTTATAAGCATAGACCCTGTTCCCCGCGTTTTCAGCCCATCATTTTTTGTTTTAATATACTGAAAAATAATAAGTTATTTATTATCAGGCGGTGTTCTGAGGTGCAATGGAAAAGATGTATCGAAAATACCGATTTTTGAAATAGAAAAAGAGTCGTTCTGCTGATTACCCCGATGTGTCAAATCAGCCGCTTAGCCCCAGTGCTCGACTCGCAGTGAGTGAGCGAAAAACGAACAATTCTCATACTACTTCAAAGCAAATACATTCATGCAATAGATTCTATTCATTTTCATTATAAGTACTCCTGTTTCACAGAAATAAAGATTTATTTGCCAAAAGCTAGTTCGTGTAAAATGAGCTGCTAAATTTTCTTCATCTTTAAACGCAATGTCACAATGCTGACTTATCAGGAACGTATGTAGTACTGGATTATGGATATAGAAACAGATGTAATGTCGATGTGTATGGTCGTATTGTTAATTATAAGCGTTTTGCTCGATTAACCTCTTCCCACTATAAATCCGTGAGCCTCGCCGTCTTCGGTAAGGCCTTCACATTCGTTAAGAAATAAGGAGATTCATAGGATTCGCCCGCCGTGGGATTGTTTGCCAAAAGCGTACCCTCTATGCTTTTATCCACAAACTCACGAGGTGATAAAAATGAAAAAAGCAATCATTGCACTTTTCGCAATTGTTTCGATTACAGCCGCCAGCGCTTTTGCCGCAGATAAAGCAGAGGCTCCCGTACCGACAGCCAATAATGCAGGCCATCCGCCGTTTGAACTCACTCAGGGCCACGGTCCGATGCCGTTTCCCCCTTTACCACCGCAAAAGCCGGTATTATTCTCCGCAACAGTGGCAACCGATAACCCGGTTGAAACCATTAATAAACTCACACCGCTTATTCCTGCCAGCAAAGCTAAACATTATGAAGTTCGCGTGGAAGTCGTGCCAATGCCTGATATGCCGAGCCTGTAAGCCTATAACTTCGCCATGGATTTATCAGCCAATCAGGTGATTTATAACGATTAAAAAAGGCTGCCGACATTGGCGGCAGCCTCTTCATTTTATGACTCAATTCGTGCGCAGGAAGAATTAGCTCTTAATCTTCCTGTAGATAAACAGTACCACCAACGCACCGATTACCGCCACGATAAAGCTACCAAAATTAAACCCGTCCACCTTGCCAAAACCGAAGAAGGTGCTGATCCAGCCACCAACTACAGCACCGATGACACCGAGAATTACGGTAACGATAAAACCACCGCCGTCTTTCCCCGGCATAATCCACTTGGCTAAAATACCGGCAATAAGCCCAAAAATAATCCAGGAAATGATACCCATAGCTAACTCCGTCCTCTTTGTTACCTTGTAAATCTTTCGTATCTAAAATATTAGCATATATATTACGAAGTTTTTATTATTTTATATTTATCATGTGAATACTTGTCATATGAGAGATGATGGTCTACAGATTATGGCGTGGGTAACTCATATAAGGAGTGAAGAATGGGCTATTACGTCATAAAAAAATCGGAAAAGAACGTCTCTCAACCCTGGTATTTTGTGCTAAAAGCGGATAATCACGAAACGATTGCCTCCAGTGAAATGTATTCATCTAAGGAGGCTGCGAAAAAGGGGATTGCTTCAGTGCAGAAGAATGGAGCAAGTGAAACCATTAAAGACGAGACGCAGTAAAGTTCAGGGGGGAAATGCTCCCCCCTGATTATCTTATATCACTGCCGTGGTGAGCCGCGAAGAGCAGCAAAGACGCCCCTGCTCATCAGAGATTTCGATTTGCCAGACCTGGTGGCGAGAGCCAACGTGCAGCGCCCGGCACACGCCGCGAACCCTGCCGCTACGCACCGAGCGAATGTGATTGGCATTGACCTCCAGCCCCACCACCTTCTGCTCTCCTTCGCTACACAAATAGCCGGCCACCGAGCCTAACGTTTCGGCTAACACCACCGACGCGCCGCCGTGCAGTAGCCCAAAGGGCTGATGGGTGCGACCGTCTACCGGCATCGTCGCCTCGAGCGAATCATCGGTAATCGCTTCAAACTGAATATCCAGCAGACCGACCATATTGCCGTCACCCATCGCGTTCAGCTGTTCCAGCGTACTTTGACGTTTCCAAATCATCCAATAATCTCCAGTAACGCCTGCAGCGGGTGACGGACACCACTACCTTCAATACGCTTCACCTGGCTACGGCACGAATAGCCGGTAACCAGACAGCGGTTACGCGGTAGACGCTGCATTGCCTGCTGCCAGGAAAGTGCGTAGATGGCCAGCGAGTTGGCGTGATTCTTCACTTCATGGCCGTAAGTCCCGGCCATGCCGCAGCAGCCTACATTAACGTTTTCCAGCTTCGCACCGAAGCGCGCGAAAATATCCGCCCACTGTTTGGTCGACGCGGGAAGCGCCGTCACCTCGGTACAGTGGCCAAACAGATACCACGACTCGCCGCCCTGATCCTGCACGGCTGTCGCCGACAGCGCCTGCGGCAGCCACTCATGCACCAGCATCACACGAAAATCACCACGTTTATCGCCCAGCACCTGGTTGTATTCATCGCGATAGCAGAGCACCAGCGCCGGATCGACACCGACCATTGGCATGCCTAGCTGAGCCACGCGGTTGAGGAAATCGGCAGTTTTCTGCGCGGTGCGCGCGAAGCGCGTCAGGAAACCCTTAATATGCTGCGCCTTGCCGTTTGGCGAGAACGGCAGAAGTACCGGCTGATAACCGACCTTTTCCACCAGACGGACAAAATCGGCCACCACCTGCGCATCGTAATAACTGGTAAACGGATCCTGGACCACCAGCACCATTTTTGCTTTCTGCTCAGCACTCAGTCCTTCCAGCTGTTCCAGAGTGGTATTTACCGAGCGATGGCCGACCATCTGCTGTTTCAACGAGGGCGTCGAGAGCAGCGGTAAATCCACCATGCCGATATGCTTTTCCGACAGCTTGCGTATCCACGGCTGGTTAATAAAGAAGTTGAAGGTCTTCGGCGCATGCGCCATCAGCGGCGCATAGGATTCAACGGTTGCCACCAGATGATCGCGAACCGGGCGCAGGTAGCGGCTGTGATAGAGCTGCAGGAAGCGCGAACGGAACTCCGGGACGTCGATTTTTATCGGACACTGGGTCGAGCAGGCTTTACAGGCCAGACAGCCGGACATTGCCTCTTTAACCTCATGCGAGAAATCGTACTCTCCTTTGCGCGCATGCCAGCTATTACGGGTGCGTTCGACCAGGGTTCGCAGGCTGGCACGTTTTTCCGGCAGATCGTTTTCCAACTGGTTAGGATCGATACCACGATCCGCCAGCAGACGTAGCCATTCGCGCACCAGCGTCGCCCGACCTTTCGGCGAATGGATACGGTGGTTGCTGACCTTCATCGAAGGGCACATCGGGCTTTTGGCATCAAAGTTGAAGCACAGACCGTTGCCGTTGCACTCCATCGCACCGCGCCATGAGCTGCGCACCGCAATAGGGATCTGCCTGTCGAAAGTCCCGCGTTTAACCGCGTCCACTTTCATCATTGGCGCATCAACGCCTTCCGGTGGGCAAATTTTCCCGGGGTTCAGGCGGTTGTCCGGGTCAAACGCAGCTTTAATCTTACGTAACTCACCAAACAGCTCCTCACCGAAGAACGCCGGGCTGTATTCGGCGCGAAAACCTTTGCCGTGTTCCCCCCACAGCAGGCCGCCGTACTTGGCGGTTAACGCCACCACCTCGTCAGAGATGCGCTTCATCAGCATCTCTTGCTGCGGGTCGCACATATCCAGCGCCGGGCGCACGTGCAGCACGCCAGCATCGACGTGGCCAAACATGCCGTAGCTCAGGCCATGACCGTCAAGCAGCGCGCGGAATTCAACAATATAGTCTGCCAGATGTTCCGGCGGCACGCAGGTATCTTCGGCAAAAGGTATCGGTTTGGCCGCCCCTTTGGCGTTACCCAGCAGCCCGACCGCTTTTTTACGCATCGCATAGATGCGCTCCACGCCGTCGAGTTCATTACAAACCTGCCAGCCGATGACGCCCGCTTCGTTGCGCGAGATCAGCTCATCCAGACGCTGACATAACGTCGTCACCTGGCGGTCAATCATCTCGGCGTCATCACCGGCAAATTCGACGATATTCAATCCCAGCATCTCTTTATCCGGGACATCGGTGATCAGTTCGCTAACCGAGTGCCAGACAATATCTTCCCGCGCCAGATTGAGCACTTTCGAGTCGACGGTTTCCACCGACAGCGCCTTCGCCTCAACCATAAACGGCGCGTTGCGCAGCGCTGAGTTAAACGAATCGTATTTAATATTAACCAGACGACGCACTTTCGGCAGACGGGTGATATCCAGCCGCGCCTCGGTGATAAACGCCAGCGTCCCTTCTGAACCCGTCAGAATGCGGGTCAGATCGAATTCGCTCATCTCGTCATTAAAGACGTGGCGCAAATCGTAGCCCGTCAGGAATCGGTTAAGTTTGGGAAATTTATCGATAACCAGCTGCCGCTGCGCTTTACAGCGCTGATAAACCGTACGGTAAATACGCCCGATTGCCGACTGTTCAGCGCTCAGGGTTTCCGCCAGCGTCACGGGAATCTGCTGGGTATCAAGAATATCACCGCCGATCAGCACCGAACGCACGCCGAGAACGTGATCAGAGGTTTTGCCATAGACCAGCGAGCCCTGCCCGGAGGCATCGGTATTGATCATCCCGCCAAGCGTCGCGCGGTTGCTGGTCGACAGTTCCGGCGCAAAAAAGTAGCCGTAGGGTTTAAGATATTGATTAAGTTGGTCTTTAATGACCCCGGCTTCCACACGCACCCAACCCTCTTCAGGATTGATTTCAATAATGCGGTTCATGTAGCGGGACATATCGACGATGATGCCCGCGTTTAACGCCTGCCCGTTAGTGCCGGTGCCGCCGCCGCGTGGCGTAAAGATCAGCGTTTTAAAACGCTCTTCCGCCGCCACTCTTGCCAGCAGCGCAACGTCTGCCGTGGAACGGGGGAATAAAATCGCATCCGGCAACAGTTGATATACACTGTTATCAGTCGCCATTGTTAGCCTGTCGGCATAACTTGTGGCGGTATCACCGGTAAAACCTTGTTGCTCCAGTACCTGCAAAAAATTCAGCACCAGTTGAACGACACCTGGCGCTTGAGAAATTTGTGGGATCATGACGCTCGACCCTGCCTGACTATGTTGTGTTGTAAGTGATTAAACGTTTGCGTTGTGCACTCAACTTTTTATCACATTTTTTTCATATGCGCCCGCCAGAATTAAGTGCAAAATCAGGCGCGCGAACTTATTGATATTATTATCAGTATATGGAATTACGCTGCGTCAGCCTTTTGACGCGACTGCAAAGGTAAAATTTCACTATGATTAGCCCCAATCAGCCCCGGGACATACCGCAAGTTCTGCTGTCGGTGCTGTTTTTGTCCCTGATTATTATTTCCTGCCTGTGGGTTGTGCAGCCATTTATCCTGTCATTTGCCTGGGCCGGCACTGTGGTTATCGCCACCTGGCCAGTACTTTTGCGCCTGCAGCGCCTGCTTTTTGGCAAACGCTCTCTGGCCGTGCTGGTCATGACGCTGCTGCTCTTTTTACTGTTCGTTATCCCTATCGCACTGCTGGTCAACAGCCTGGTGGATAACAGCGCGCCGCTTATTAAAGTGGTCACCAGCGGCAACTTTACCCCGCCCGATCTGGCGTGGCTGAACAGTATTCCGCTGATTGGCGATAAGCTGTATACCGGCTGGCATAATTTGCTGGAGATGGGGGGAACGGCAATTATGACCAAAATTCGCCCCTACCTTGGCACCACCACTACCTGGTTTGTCGGCCAGGCGGCGCATATAGGCAAGCTGTTGGTTTATTGCGGCCTGATGCTGCTGTTTAGCGCCCTGCTGTACTGGCGCGGCGAACAGGTGGCCTATGGATTCCGCCACTTTGCAACTCGTCTGGCGGCAAAACGCGGCGATGCGGCAGTGATCCTCGCCGGTCAGGCGATTCGCGCCGTCGCGCTGGGAGTGGTGGTGACTGCGCTGGTTCAGGCGGTACTGGGCGGTATCGGTCTTGCCATCAGCGGCGTGCCCTACGCCGCGCTGCTCACCGTGGTGATGATTTTTACTTGTCTGGTACAACTGGGGCCGTTGCTGGTTCTGGTGCCGTCAATTATCTGGCTGTACTGGACCGGGGATACCACCTGGGGCACCGTACTATTGGTGTGGAGCTGCGTGGTGGGCACGATGGATAACTTTATTCGCCCAATGCTGATTCGGATGGGCGCAGACCTGCCGATGATTCTGATCCTTTCCGGCGTAATCGGCGGCCTGGTGGCTTTCGGCATGATTGGTCTGTTTATCGGCCCGGTGCTGCTGGCCGTCTCCTGGCGTCTGTACGATGCGTGGGTCAACGAAGCGCCACTGCCGCCGAAAGATCCTGACCTGGTGCTGGAAGAGCTCAGCGAGCTGAATACGCGAGCCCCTCTGGATAAATAGAGTGAAAAGGCGGGGAAACTCACCTTTAAATACTGTGCTCGTATTTTTGCCGGGCGGCAGCTAACGCCTTGCCCGGCAATGCCACTTAAACTTAAATAAAACTGATGCATCGCACACAGCAATCCCCTTTCCTCAAACTATTTTCCACATTTACTTCGCAGATTCTTTACCTCAATTTAACTATTGAGAGGAATCCGATCGACGCAAAAAATCTCTATGCCTACTATTAGCTCACGGTTATGAATCAACACATTGATTTATAAGCATGGAAATCCCCTGAGTGAAACAACGAATTGCTGTGTGTAGTCTTTGCCCATCTCCCACGATGGGCATTTTTTTGTCAGCTCACTTCGCAACGGCTCATCATGCGCCAGTCCCGTGGTAGCTCGTGAACCTCACCATTCACCGTTACGGTTGCCGTCCCGCGAATGTCTGTGGAGGATGCACCAATCTGCAGTTCAAACTCTCCCGGTTCGACAATTCGCTGACCGTCACGACGGGTGAAGTTGAGCATATCTACCGGCAAATAGAATCTCAGCGTTGCCGTTTCGCCAGGATCGAGCGTCACACGCTGGAAGGCCTTTAGCTCCTGGAGCGGGCGCACCATCGAGGCGACTTTATCGCGAACGTAGAGCTGAACCACCTCGCTACCGCGGCGTTCTCCGCTGTTGCGCACGGCAACCTGCACGGCGATTTCACCCTCCACGTTAACCTCCTGCGCCAGCAAATGTGGTTCGGCGTAATCGAACGTCGTCCAGCTTTGCCCGTAGCCGAACGGGTAACGTGAGCCAAAGTGAAACGCAAACGGCGTACCGCCGCTTTTCAGCTTATGGTTGTAGTAATAGGGCATCGCACCGGCGCTTTTCGGTACGCTGACCACTAAGCGTCCCTGCGGTTCGGCGCGACCGGTTAATACATCGGCAATCGCCCAGCCACCTTCCTGACCAGGTGCCCATGCCATAAGCAAGCCAGCAATGCTGTCTTCCAGCCCCTGTAGGTTATAAGGTCGCCCTCCGGTCATCACCACAATAACGGGTTTACCGGTGCCAACCAGTGCTTCAAGGAGTTGCTGCTGAACGCCCGGCAGATTCAGGCTGTCGGTATCAGAACCTTCACCTACTGTGCCACTCTGGAACAGACCCGCCAGGTCACCCACGCAGGCCACGACGATATCACTTTCCCGGGCGGCGCTTACCGCATCTGGGATCAGGCTGACGTCCAGCGAGACCGGTGATTGCTGCATCGGTTTGCCGCCGCTATCGCCAGGGAATACCGGCGCACCGGCCATCCGATGTTCAATAATATGACAGCCCTTAGCGTAGCTGACCTGATCCTCGCCAAGATACTGCCGCAGGGCGTTTAGCGGCGTAGTCACCTGCGAGACCTCATCCACCATATCGCTGATGATCAGGTGTACCGGGAAGCTGTAACCGCTCAGCAGCGCCAGAGGATCGTCGGCGGTAGGCCCCACGACCGCCACCTTCGGCTTACCCGACAATGGTATCGCGCCCCGGTTTTCCAGTAGCGTCAGCGAGCGTGTAGCAACATCGCGCGCCGCCAGACGGGCGCTTGTCGATTGCAGTACAATACCTGTCACGTCAGTATAGGGGTGTTCAAATAGCCCAAGGCGGAATTTCTCGGCCAGAGTGCGGGCGACAATCTCATCAATTTTCGCCATAGTGATTAATCCGCGATCCAGCGCCTCGCACAGGTGGCGTGCGCAATCATCTTTCGGCAATTCCACATCAAGACCGGCATTGAATGCCAGCGCTGCGGACTCCGCTGCATCGTGTGAGATACCGTGATGCTGATGCAGCAGACTGACGCCGCCGTAGTCGGCAACGATAATACCGTCAAAGCCCCACTGCTCGCGCAGAACGGTGGTCAGCAGGAAGCTATCGCTGTGGCCCGGCTGGTTATCGATATCGTGATAGGCTGGCATCACTGAACCGGCATTGGCCAGCTTCACCGCCATCTCAAACGGTAGAAGGAAGATATCGTTAAGTTCGCAAAAACCAAGGTGTACCGGAGCATGGTTGCGCGCGCCCTCGCTAAACGAGTGCCCGACGTAATGTTTGAGCGTCGCCAGCAGATCTCGTTTTTCACTTTGTAAGCCATTGACGTAGGCGCAGGCCATGACCCCAACCAGCCACGGATCTTCGCCAAAGGTCTCTTCGGTTCGCCCCCAGCGTACATCGCGAGAGACGTCCAGCACCGGAGCCAGCCCCTGTTTACAGCCGGTCGAACGGGCTTCAGCGCCAATTTCCCGCGCCACGCGCTCGACTAACTCAGGGTCCCAGGTTGAACCGTAGTTTAGCGATGAGGGAAACAGCGTCGCATCTTTGCACAGCAGCCCAACCAGACACTCTTCATGAAACAGTGCCGGAATGCCCAGCCGGGTCTCTTCGATCAGCATTTTTTGCAGGCGATTCGCCGCCCGTACGCCACTCTGCGCATCCACAATATGTGTCCCCAAGGGACGAGTGATTTGCCCGATGCCAAGTTTCAGCCTTTCCGCCAATGAAGTCTGCTCACTGACGCCAGCGAATTCATCGCTCATATCGCTGCGCTCACGGTGCTCACCATTTTCCACCAACACCAGCCAGTATGCGTGCATCTGAGCAAATTTTTCTTCGGTCGTCATTCGCGACAATAAATCCGCAACGCGTTCCGCGATAGGGCGATGAGCATCCTTATAAATCACAGTCATGTTATTACTCCTGTAGGGCTGAATTCAGCGTCGGCTGCGCTGTTTCTTGCGCGCGCGCTTCACGTTTATGGGCCAGTTCACGGGCGATGCTGTCTGCCGTACGGCTGTTGAGTTTGTAGAGCATCAGCAGAAGCGCCATGGCGATAAACAGTACCGATGGCACCAGAGTGAAAAGCGCATTGATGGTGTTTAACACCGTGGTGGATTGATTGAGCGCATTGGGGGCATAGTTCACCATTCCCAGCACCCAGCCGACGACGGCGCCGCCAAGCGCGAGGCCGAATTTAATGGCAAATAGCGCGGTAGAAAACACCAGACCATCGAGACGTCGTCCACTGCGATGTTCTTCGTAATCCACCACATCAGAGAACATAGTCCATTGCAGCGGCGTAGTGAGATTTTGAATAAAGCCAAAGATGACGTTGAGGCTCAATATTAACCACAATTGATTGGCGGGAATAAAGAAAATAGCCGCTGCAAAAACAACGTAAGTAATAATTGTCCACTGATAGGAACGTACGCGGTCAAATTTCCCGAGCAGGCGTGCAGATAATAATGCGCCGAGCAGCGCCGCAATCATCCCGGTAACGATAAATGTGAATACCATATCCGGGCGCTGCATCACATATTTGACGTAATACATGGTTGCCGAGCCGCGCGTCACCACCGCGGTAAGTAATAAAATATTGAAGATAAAAACGATGCGCCACTGACTATTTCCCGCTAGCAGCTTAAGGTCTTTTAATAACGAACCTGAGCTGTCGCCCTGCGGGGTATAACGCTCCCGGGTCAGGAAAAAACAGCTAAAGAAAAGCACGATGCCGAGGATACCCATCAGGGTCATGGCATAAAAATAGCCTTTTTGCGCATCACCCTGTCCCAGATGGGCGACCAGCGGCAGCGCAATCACGGTGACAATCAGCCCGCCAATAAACGACAGCGCAAAGCGCCACGACTGGAGCGAGTGACGCTCGTGCGGGTCCATCGTTAACGCGCCGGGCATGGCGCAATAAGGCACGTTAATCGCCGAATAGATAAAGCTTAAAATAGCGTAAGTAACACAGGCGTAAACGATTTTTGCCGTTGGTCCAACATCAGGGACGTAGAAAGTAATAATACAACTCACGCCAAACGGAATGGCGAACCACAATAGCCAGGGGCGAAAACGTCCGTGCCGGGTACGAGTTCTGTCGACCAGGGCGCCAATACAGGGATCGACCACCGCATCAATAACCCTGACGACCAAAAACATTGTCCCCATGATTGCGGCAGGTAAACCAAAAACATCAGTGTAGAAATAGGCCAAAAAAAGCGTGGCCGTTTGCCACACCAGCGCGCTGGCCATATCGCCAAGTCCATAACCTATTTTATCTTTTGTAGTGAGTACCGAGGAAAGTGTCATTATTATTATCCTGTACACAATAGAAGAGGTATTTCAGGAAGTGGTTATCATGATTTTTGATAACGTTGTGTCAGTATTAGTAATAAACAGAGAAGGGACAATTGTAGAAATTAACTGTCGGATTACGGTATTTTGTTTTTTCCGTTTTATGTGACTGAGCGCAAATAAGCGGTGCGGGTGTGCGAAAACAAAAAAATCCCCGCCATTACTGACGGGGATGACATATTTTAACGAAAATTTACTTATTCAGTTCAGCCAGGCCAAGCCAGGTTTGCACCACGGTGTCCGGGTTCAGGGACAGGCTATCAATCCCCTCTTCCATCAGCCATGCGGCAAAGTCTTCATGGTCAGACGGGCCCTGCCCGCAGATACCCACGTATTTGCCCTGCTTCTTCGCCGCGCGAATCGCCATCGACAGCAGCGCTTTCACCGCTTCGTTACGCTCATCGAACAACTCAGAGACCACGCCGGAGTCACGGTCCAGACCCAGCGCCAGCTGCGTCATATCGTTGGAACCGATAGAGAAACCGTCGAAGTATTCGAGGAACTGGTCGGCCAGCAGCGCATTCGATGGGATTTCACACATCATAATCAGCTTCAGGCCATTTTCGCCACGCTTGAGGCCCTGGCGTTCCAGCTCTTCAACCACCGCTTTCGCCTGCGCCACGGTGCGAACAAACGGCACCATGATTTCGACGTTAGTCAGGCCCATATCATTACGAACGCGTTTTACCGCGTCACACTCCAGCGCAAAGCAGTCGCGGAAGCTTTCGGAAACGTAACGACCGGCTCCACGGAAGCCCAGCATCGGGTTCTCTTCTTCCGGCTCATAACGCTCGCCGCCGACCAGGTTGGCGTATTCGTTAGATTTAAAGTCGGAGAGACGCACAATCACTCGTTTCGGGAAGAATGCCGCGCCAAGCGTCGAGATCCCCTCAGTCAGACGACCAACGTAGAACTCTTTCGGCGAGTCGTAGCCTTTCATTAGCTCGCGGATTTCGTTCTGCAAAGCCGGTTCCTGATCGTCAAACTCCAGCAGCGCGCGCGGGTGAACGCCAATCATTCGGTTGATGATAAACTCCAGACGCGCCAGGCCCACGCCTTCATTCGGCAAGCAGGCGAAGTCGAAGGCCCTGTCCGGGTTGCCGACGTTCATCATGATCTTCAGCGGCAGATCCGGCATTTCGCCAACGCTGGAGCTCTTAATGCTGAAGTCGAGGATTTCGGCATAGACGTAGCCAGTATCGCCTTCCGCACAGGAAACAGTGACGTTCTGGTTTTCCTCAATGCGTTCGGTCGCATCGCCGCAGCCCACTACCGCCGGGATCCCCAGCTCACGCGCGATAATCGCTGCGTGACAAGTGCGCCCGCCTCGGTTGGTGACGATCGCCGCCGCTTTCTTCATGATCGGCTCCCAATCCGGGTCGGTCATGTCGGTGACCAGCACGTCACCGGGCTCAATGCGGTTCATTTCACTGATATCGTGAATAACTTTTACCGGACCCGCACCAATACGGTGGCCGATGGCACGCCCTTCGGAAACAATCTGCCCCTGTGCATGGAGGGTATAACGCTCCATCACCTGGCCGCGCGAACGCACGGTTTCCGGTCGCGCCTGTACGATAAACAGCTTACCGGTGTGGCCATCTTTCGCCCATTCGATATCCATCGGACGGTTGTAGTGTTTCTCGATCTGCACCGCTTGTTTCGCCAGCTCCTGCACTTCCTCGTCGGTTAACGAGAAAACGTCGCGCTGCGCCTGCGGAACATCTTCGATACGCACCTGTTTCCCGTGTTCCTGGGTCGGGGCGTAAATCATGCGGATCTTTTTCGACCCCATGGTGCGACGCACAATGGCCGGGCGACCCGCTTCCAACGTCGGCTTATGGACATAGAATTCATCCGGGTTCACCGCGCCCTGTACGACCATTTCGCCGAGTCCCCAGGCGGAGGTGATAAACACCACCTGATCAAAGCCGGACTCGGTATCAATGGAGAACATCACGCCGGATGAGGCGAGATCGGAGCGCACCATTCTCTGCACCCCGGCGGAGAGCGCCACGCCGCGGTGATCGTAACCCTGATGCACGCGGTAGGAGATTGCGCGATCGTTAAACAGCGAAGCAAAGACGTGCTTCACCGCGACAAGCACGGCGTCAAAGCCCTGCACGTTGAGGAATGTCTCTTGCTGCCCGGCGAAGGAAGCATCCGGCATATCTTCGGCGGTCGCGGAGGAGCGAACGGCAAAAGAAGCCTCAGCGTCATCAGCGGACAGCTGGGTATAGGCATCGCGAATCGCATTTTCCAGTTCACTCTGGAACGGCGTATCAATGATCCATTGACGGATCTGCGCGCCCGCTTTCGCTAATGCGGAAACGTCGTCAATGTCGGTTTCATCCAGCAGTGCATAAATGCGCTGGTTAACACCGCTTTGGTCCAGGAACTGATCAAAAGCATCAGCGGTGGTGGCAAACCCGTTCGGTACGGAAACACCCATACCAGAAAGATTCGTAATCATTTCACCCAGGGAGGCATTTTTGCCTCCAACCCTGTCTACATCATTCATGCCGAGTTGGTTATACCAAAGCACCAGCGGTGACGAGCCATTGTTGGACATCGAGACAATCCTTTTGTGATTTAATACCAGTGATAAATAATTCACGATCGACTACGGGATTTATCCTGACATATTTACGCGGCTTAAAAAAACGGTGAATCGTTCAAGCAAATTATTTTTTCGTTTTTAGGATTCTTTTCCAGATATAGCTAACTTAATGATTCTTCAAGAATCTGGTGGATTTTGATACAAAAGATACGCAGTTACAAAAAATGAATAGGGCTTTTCATTAAAAATAAAAATAGCGTTTCACTTTTTAAATATGAGACAAAGCCTGGAGCGATATGCTTAAATTTAATATCAGCTTTCAGGTAATTAAACTCTTTATACCGGATGGTCAAAATGGAAAGTGCTGTAGATCGCCACGTGTTTTATATTTCCGACGGTACCGCCATTACGGCAGAAGTGCTGGGTCATGCGGTTATGTCGCAATTCCCGGTCGCCATTAGCAGCGTGACCCTGCCGTTTGTCGAAAATATCAGCCGCGCGCGCGCCGTGAAGGAACAAATTGACGCGATTTTTCAACAAACCGGTATCCGTCCGCTGGTCTTCTACTCCATCGTTATTCCGGAAATTCGCGACATTATCATGCAAAGCGAAGGATTTTGTCAGGACATCGTTCAGGCGTTGGTGGCTCCGCTGCAACAGGAATTACGTCTTGACCCGTCGCCGATCGCTCATCGTACTCACGGACTGACGCCGGGTAATCTGAATAAGTACGACGCACGTATCGCTGCTATCGACTACACCCTCGCTCACGATGACGGGATTTCACTGCGCAACCTCGACCAGGCCCAGGTGATCCTTCTTGGCGTTTCGCGCTGTGGGAAAACGCCCACCAGCCTGTATCTGGCAATGCAATACGGTATTCGCGCCGCCAACTACCCGTTTATCGCCGATGATATGGACAATCTGATTCTTCCCGCATCGTTAAAACCGCTACAGCACAAACTATTCGGGCTAACTATCAATCCGGAACGTCTGGCGGCTATCCGTGAAGAGCGACGGGAAAATAGCCGCTATGCTTCCATGCGTCAGTGTCGGATGGAAGTGACCGAAGTGGAAGCTCTCTATCGCAAAAATAAGATACCTTGCCTGAACAGTACCAATTACTCAGTGGAAGAAATCGCCACTAAAATCATGGACATTATGGGGCTAAGTCGCAGAATGTACTAACGAGCTAGTACATTATCAAAAATTTGTTTATGCTATCACCCATGGCTCATACAGGATCATGCCCTGCTCTTGCAATAAGCAGGGATTGGTTTATCGTGATGCGCATCACTTCCCGGCATTTTCGCCGCGGAAGAAACAGATTTTTGAGACCCCCAATGAATAAAACAGACGAATTGCGTACCGCGCGCATTGAAAGCCTGGTAACGCCCGCGGAACTGGCGCAACGGCACCCTGTGTCTGCCGATGTTGCAGCACACGTCTCCGCTTCTCGCCGCCGAATCGAGAGGATCCTCAACGGTGAAGATCGCCGCCTGCTGGTGGTGATTGGCCCATGTTCCATTCACGATACTGATGCGGCGATGGAGTATGCGCACCGCCTGCAAGGAATGCGCGAACGTTACCAGCCGCAGCTGGAAATCGTGATGCGCACCTACTTTGAAAAACCGCGCACGGTGGTTGGCTGGAAGGGATTGATTTCCGATCCTGACCTGAACGGCAGCTATCGAGTCAATCATGGCCTTGAGCTGGCCCGCAGCCTGCTGTTGCAGGTAAACGAGCTGGGCGTGCCGACCGCCACCGAATTTCTCGATATGGTGACCGGGCAGTTTATTGCCGACCTGATTAGCTGGGGCGCTATCGGCGCGCGCACCACCGAGAGCCAAATTCACCGCGAAATGGCCTCGGCGCTCTCCTGCCCGGTAGGATTTAAGAACGGTACCGATGGCAATACGCGTATTGCCGTTGACGCCATTCGCGCTTCCCGCGCCAGTCATATGTTCCTGTCGCCAGATAAACAGGGGCAGATGACCATCTACCAGACCAGCGGCAATCCTTATGGTCATATCATTATGCGTGGCGGGAAACAGCCAAACTACCACGCCGCCGATATCGCCGCTGCCGGGGATGTGCTGGCGGAATTCAACCTGCCGCAGCAGTTGGTGGTTGATTTTAGCCACGGGAATTGCCAGAAACAGCATCGCCGTCAGCTGGACGTCTGCGCCGACATCTGCCAGCAGATCCGCACGGGATCAACCGCCATCGCCGGGATCATGGCCGAAAGCTTCCTTCAGGAAGGCACGCAGAAGGTTATCCCCGGCCAGCCGCTGGCCAGGGGACAATCGATTACCGACCCTTGCCTGAGCTGGGAAGATAGCGAACGCCTGCTTGCGGAATTAGCCGCAGCAACCGCAACCCGCCTTTAGCCCTTCTCCCTACCACATTCGTGGTGGGGATATTTTCTCAGCCCCCGACAACAAACCTGCCAAATATGGTATTCCTGTAAAAAATACTTGCCGTGAAAATCAACATTATTGATAATGATAATCATTGTTGCTTTGATTTTTATTTTTGAGTGCTATGACGCGTATGGATAACACTGCCACAGCAGAAAAAACAAAAGACAATGCCCCTTATCCCGTTTCCACGGACAGGCAGATAAACAGCCGCACGTTATTAGGTAGCGAAGGACGGGTGGTTATCGAACACGACGGTCAGCGTTATTTACTGCGCCAGACCAATGCGGGCAAGCTGATACTGACCAAATAATTATCCCCACCGATAACGGCAGGGATAACGGTTTACTAGCTGGAACAGCTCACTTCAAGACGCCTCCCCCAGTCTGGCGGACGGTTAATATAATCATCCGTTCGATCAGCAAAGGGCTGAGATAAAGCGTTATGCAAACGCTCCAGCTCGCTCATATCACCCTGCTCCGCTTGTTCTATCGCGCGCTGCGCCAGCCAGTTACGCAGTACAATTGCCGGATTTACGCTCCTCATATGGGCCTGCCGCCGCGCATCGTCAATCTGCTCATCGCGCAGGCGTGCGCGATAATCAGCAAACCAGCGATCGAACGTCTCGCGGTCGATAAACTCATCGCGCAGCGGCGAAGCTGCGCTCGTCTGTTCGCTCGCGCAAAGAATACGGAAAGTTCTCGTGTAGTCACTGCCTTCGCGCTCCATCAGCGCAAACAGCCCATCAAGCAGCTCGTTATCGCCTTTTTGCTGGGTAAACAGCCCCAGCTTGTCACGCATACGGCGACCGTACGCCGTCAGCAGTGCATGCTGGTAACCATCCAGCGCGGTATTTAATGCCTCAGCGCTGATAAAAGGTGATAGCGTTTGCGCCAGTCGTTGCAGGTTCCATAGCCCTACCGCTGGCTGATTATCAAAGCTATAGCGCCCCTGATGATCGGAATGGTTGCAGATAAAGCCCGGCAGGAAGTCATCAAGGAAACCGTACGGACCGTAGTCCATCGTTAACCCCAGAATTGACATATTATCGGTGTTCATCACCCCGTGGGCGAAGCCGACAGTTTGCCAACTGGCGATCATTTCCGCCGTTCGCGTGACAACGTCACTAAACCATAAAACATACTTATCGGCTTCGTCTTGCAGGTGCGGCCAGTGATGGCGAATCGCAAAGTCCGCCAGCTGCTGAACCTTTTGCGGCTGGCGGCGATAGTAAAAGTTCTCAAAATGGCCAAAACGCAGATGGCTTTCCGCGATACGCATCAGCATCGCACCCTGTTCAACGGTTTCCCGATACACCGGCGTGTCGCTGGTCACTATCGCCAGCGCACGGGTGGTGGGAATGCCCAGCGCATGCATCGCTTCCGAGGCCAGACCTTCGCGTATCGTCGAGCGTAATACCGCCCGCCCGTCGCCCATTCGCGAATAGGGAGTGAGTCCGGCACCTTTCAAATGCCAGTCAAAGCGTCGACCATCGGAGAGTTGCTGTTCGCCAAGCAAAATCCCGCGCCCATCACCAAGCTGTCCGGCCCAGGAACCGAACTGGTGACCGCTGTAAACCTGCGCCAGCGGCGACATCCCCGGCAGCAGGGTTTCGCCACCCCATACGCCAGCGCCCCGATCTGGTTTGAATAACGAATCAGGGATGCCCAGCGTTCGCGCCAGTGACGCGTTGTGCCAGACAAGCCGCGCATTCTCCAGCGGAGTCGGTGTTAATGCAGTATAAAAATCCGGCAGTTCATCACGCCAGTGGGTAGTAAAAGACAGGGCCATGGTACCTCCTGTCTCCAGTGTAGTGCTTTCAACAAATTATTAACACGGAGGGATTGAATGGGTATTGCGATGAAAAAGGGAAACTGGCGCTTCCCTTCGGCTAATTGACCAACGCTAAATCCTTCGCGCCTGCCAGAATTTCTTATGCCAGTACACGTTATCCAGTGATGAACGCGTCACGCCCTGGCTGGTGGAGGCGTGGATAAACTGATTATCCGTGTCATAAATACCGACGTGCAAGCCGCTCTCTCCGGAGCCCGTCTTGAAAAAGACCAGATCGCCGGGCAGCAATTCGCTCTTATCAATCTTAGTGCCTATTTCCGCCTGTTCACGGGTTTCGCGCGGCAACTGCAACGCGAACTTATCGCGAAAAGTCATCAGCACAAAACCGGAACAATCAACACCGCGCGGCGACATTCCGCCATAACGATACGGCGCTCCCCGCCAGTTTCTTAACTGCTCATTGAGGTTGGCGACAACGGTAATAGAATCTGCAAGCCGCGGATTTGGCGGCGGTGCCCGATGGCTACTACAACCCGCCAGAAATAGCGCTACAAACAACACGAACCAGAAACGCATCTCAGACGATTCCTCTGTTCCCTATCTTATTGTCAGAATAATTTAGCTTGTTTATCAATTCGCTGGCAAGGCTACTGCGTGCTACTGTGACGCAACGAGCATAAGATGACCCGCCACCTCCACTCGTTGAAAGGCCATCGCATAGGCGGCGGTTAAATTTTCTTCGCTCAGCACCTCGGATGTACTGCCGCAGGCGATAGTCTCCCCCTGACGGATAAGCCAGGAACTCTGGGCATGGCGGAGGGTGTGATTGAGATCGTGACTGCTCATGACGATCGCAATACCTGAGGCACAAAGTTCACTTAATACCCGATCGAGCGCTGCCTGCTGCGCCACGTCGAGGCTATTCATCGGTTCATCCAACAGTAACAGCTGTCCTGCCGGATTGGCCTGACGATGGATTTGCAATATTACCGCTGCCAGACGCACACGCTGCCACTCTCCACCCGAAATATGATTCACCTGGCGTCCGAGCTTATCGCTCAGACCCAGTTTTTCTGCGATGGTCTTCAGGAGCGCGTTCTGTGTCTCGTTTTGCAGATGCAGCGACAGATAGTGCCAGACCGGCATCGCGAAGGGCGGCATCTGGTGCTGGCTGAGATAGGCACGATGACGGGCCAGGTCCTGCGCTAGCCAGTCGTTCAGCGGGCGCTCATTGAGCGTCACCTGTCCGGGGCCAGTGGTGAGACCCGCCATTCGCGCCAGCAGCGTGCTTTTCCCCGCGCCGTTTGGCCCCACCAGGTGAATAATCTCTCCGGGTCGGACATCCGCGGTAAATGGGGCCAGCCGCCCCGCCTCTTCTACATCCTGTAGCTGCATCAAAAATGGCATTATTTGGCTAAAGCTCCTTTAATCGCGGCCACCAGCTGCGGGGAGTCCGGCGTCATATCAGGTGAGAAACGGCCGATAACCTGACCGTCGCGACCAATCAGGAATTTTTCAAAGTTCCACAGGATGTCGTCAACATACAGCGGCGCCCGGCCTTTACTGGCCATTCGCTCATAGAAACCGCTGCCTTCCGGCGCGATGGCCTGCGGGGCAGCATCGACCAGCTTCTGATATAAAGGCGCACGATGTTCGCCGTTGACGTCAATCTTGCTGAACATCGGGAAAGTGACGCCGTAAGTAGTGCTGCAGAACGTTTTAATCTCTTCTTCGCTGCCCGGCTCTTGCCCCAGGAATTGGTTACATGGAAAGCCCAGCACGCTAAAACCTTCGCTTTCGAGATCTTTTTGCAAAGTTTCCAACTGCTCATATTGCGGCGTCAGGCCACATTTTGACGCAACGTTGACGATCAACAGCACTTTGCCTGCATAAGGCGCAAGCGTTGTTTTCTCACCATCAATAGTGGTGACTTCAGTATTGAGAATATCGTGTTGCATAGCCTTCCCTCAGTGAATTAAACCGGTTTCTGCGTGGTGATCCCTATCTACTGTAGCGGATTCAGACCGCGTCATTCTACTTTGAATCGCCCTGGAGTGTCTCTTGATGTAACAGCCCTGCCAACATGAATTCATCTCAACAAGGAGACAGAGCAATTCAGTGTACAGTGATAAATGGATGTAATAGTATTTCGTTAATTGTTAATTTGAGAGAGTTTTATTGATGAAAAAGATGTTTAGCACGGCGTTAATTGCCGTCTCCGTGGCGCTACTCTCGGCCTGTTCGCCAGATGAAGATAATAAAGTTAAAGTGGCGATTAACACCGGTCCGGATGAGGCTATCTGGAAAGTCGTGGAACAAGTTGCCAAAGACAAATACAACCTTGATGTTGAGGTTATCTCGTTTAATGATTACGTCCTGCCTAATGAAGCCCTCAACAATAAAGACGTCGATGCTAACGCGTTTCAGACGCTACCTTACCTTGAGGCACAATCAAAAGAGCGTGGCTATAAGTTTGCGATTGTCGGTAAAACTTTTGTCTTCCCGATTGCCGCTTACTCAAAGAAAATCAAGAACATCAACGAACTGCCTGACGGCGCAACGGTGTCTATTTCTAACGAAACCACCACTCTGGGCCGCAGCCTGCTGTTGCTCCAGGCGCAAGGCTTAATCAAGCTGAAAGACGGTGTCGGTTACCTGCCCACGACGCTGGATATTATCGACAATCCAAAACAGCTGAAAATTGTCGAGGTTGATACGCCGCAACTAACCCGTACGTTGGATGACCCGAACGTCGCGCTGTCGATTATTAATACTAACTTCTCTGCGCAGGCCGGTTTGTCTGCTGCCCGCGATGGTTTATTTATGGAAGGTCCGGACTCTCCGTACGTTAACGCTATTGTTTCGCGCGAAGATAATAAAGACAGTAAAAAGGTTCAGGAGCTGAAAGAAGCCTTCCAGACCAAAGAAGTCGCAGATAAGGCAGCAGAAGTCTACAAGGGCGATGCCATTAAAGGCTGGTAATATTCTCGACTTATTGCAGGCGCTGTGGCAATACAGCGCCTGTATTGCCCTACTGCGGGCGGCCTGATTTTAACAATAACCAGATAAACACCGGCGCCCCCAGCGTCGCGGTAACCACGCCGATGGGCAGTTCCGCCGCCGACAGCGCCAGACGCGCGACAATATCCGCCCCCAGTAAAGCACTGGCTCCGGCTAACATACAGGCCGGAAGCAAAACACGATGATCGCTTAAACCGCATAAACGCAGAATGTGCGGAATGACCAGGCCAATAAAACCAATCGCCCCAGCCAGCGCCACGCTAACTCCCACCAACCAGCCGGTAGCCACCACCAACACTTTGCGCCATAGCCACAACGGTAAGCCCAACTGTCGCGCGGACACTTCGCCCAGCGCCAGCAGATTGAGCGGCTGCGATTGCAAACACACCCAGCCCAACACCGGCAACAGCGCCAGCATTAGCCACAGCTGCTGCCAGTCAACGCCGCCAAAACCGCCCATCATCCAGTACATCAACTGACGAAGATCGAAAGAGGTAGAAAAATAGACAGCCCAGGTCATCAGTGCACTACAGATGATACCTAACGCGACACCCGCCAACAGCAACCGGCTGGTGGACAAGTGTCGCCTGGCGAAGCGCAGCAAAATAAAGGTGATGACTAGCGCGCCAAGAATCGCGCATAGCCCTAACGCCCAACCAGGAAGCAACCCTTTCCCCAGCAGCACAGCAGCAATCAGGCCAACCCCTGCCCCATTGGATACGCCCAGCAGCCCCGGCTCCGCTAGCGGGTTTTCAAATAGCGCCTGCATTATCGCCCCCGAAAGCGCCAGCGCTGCTCCCACAAGCAGGACGGCCAGAGTACGAGGCAGACGGATCTGCCAGATAAAAAGCTCACCTTTAGCGCTCAACCACTCGCCGGGGCCAATCCACTGGTCTCCAGCGCACAGGCTGATGGTCGATGTGATCAGAAGCAGCAAGGTTAATACCGCAAGCCAGCGCCGACTGCGGCGCTGCTGAATTTGAGCAAAGGTCAGCATAGATTCCTAAATCCAGGAGTGGGATGTGATTGATTTTACGGTATTCAGTAAAGAAAAGAAAAAGGCCGCATCGCGGCCTTTTTAGTTAGTTCAGATTATTTGTCTCTGGGTGACGCATTTTCAACACGGCTTTTTAGCTTCTGGCCTGGTCTGAAGGTCACCACTCGCCGGGCTGTAATAGGGATATCCTCTCCCGTTTTCGGGTTACGGCCCGGGCGTTGGTTCTTATCACGCAAATCGAAGTTGCCAAACCCGGAGAGTTTTACCTGCTCTCCGTTTTCCAGAGCACGGCGAACCTCTTCGAAAAACAACTCCACCAGCTCTTTGGCATCCCGCTTGCTAAGCCCAAGCTTATCAAACAGATATTCTGACATTTCAGCTTTTGTAAGCGCCATAGGTTCAATCCCTCAATGATGCCTGGAATCGCTCTTTCAATGCCTCTACACATTTGGCGACGGTAGCGGCAATCTCCTCTTCTTCGAGTGTACGGCTGGTATCCTGAAGGATTAGACTAATCGCAAGGCTCTTAAAGCCTTCCGACACGCCTTTACCGCGGTACACGTCAAATAAGTTTACGCCAACTACCTGATTTACGCCAACTTTCTTACACTCGGCTAAAACATCGGCAGCGGGAACGTTTTCTGCCACAACAACAGCGATGTCACGACGGTTCGCCGGGAAGCGCGAAACTTCACGCGCCTGAGGCACCACGCGGTCTGCAAGCTTGTTCCACTCCAGTTCGAAGACCAAAGTGCGACCGTTCAGATCCAGTTTACGTTCCAGCTCCGGGTGAACAACCCCAATAAAACCAATACGTTCACCTTTCAGATAAATCGCTGCGGACTGCCCCGGATGAAGCGCAGTATTAGCTTCGATACGGAATTCGATATCGGAAAGCTTACCGGTCAGGTCAAGAACGGACTCAAGGTCACCTTTTAAATCATAAAAATCAACGGTTTCTTTTGCCAGATTCCAGTGCTCTTCGTAGCGGTTACCGCAAATCACGCCAGCCAGCATCACATCCTGGCGAATACCCAGCGGAGCCTGAGTATCTGGAACAAAGCGTAAGCCGCTCTCAAAGATACGTACACGGCTCTGCTGACGGTTTTGGTTATACACCACAGTTCCCAGTAAGCCAGTCCACAATGACAGGCGCATTGCCGACATTTCGCTGGAGATTGGGCTCGGCAGAATCAGCGCTTCTTCACCAGCGTGGATCAATTGCTGTACTTTCGGATCTACAAAACTATAGGTAATAACTTCCTGGTAGCCTTTGTCATTGAGCAGGGTTTTCACGCGCTTAAGCGACAGATCCGCCTCGCGGTGGGTGCCCATGATCAGGCCAGCCTGGACCGGCTCATCAGGAATATTGTTATAGCCATAAACGCGAGCGACTTCTTCGACCAGGTCCTCTTCGATCTCCATGTCGAAACGCCAGCTCGGCGCAACGGCTTTCCACTCGTCCTGACCTTCAGTCACTTCGCAGCCCAGACGACGCAAAATATCGCTCACCTGCGCATCATCAACGTGATGACCAATCAGGCGATCGAGCTTGCTACGGCGCAGTGTGATAGTTGCAGGCTTAGGCAGAGTCGCTTCATTAGTAACATCGATGATCGGACCAGCTTCACCGCCACAGATATCCATCAGCAGGCGAGTTGCACGTTCCATTGCCTTATATTGCAGCGCTGAGTCCACACCACGCTCATAGCGGTGAGAGGCATCGGTATGCAGGCCATGGCGACGCGCGCGGCCAGTAATAGACAGCGGGCTGAAGAACGCACATTCCAACAGAACGTTTTGCGTTTCGTCATTCACACCAGAGTGTTCACCACCGAAAATGCCGCCCATTGCCAGCGCTTTCTGGTGGTCAGCAATAACCAGAGTATCGGTGTCCAGCTTAGCTTCAGAGCCATCCAGCAGAACTAAGGTCTCCCCTTCGTGCGCCATACGCACGACAATCCCGCCGTCAATGCGATCTTTGTCGAAGGCGTGCATTGGCTGACCCAGTTCAAGCAGCACATAGTTGGTCACATCAACCACGGCATCGATGGAACGAATACCGCAACGACGCAGCTTCTCTTTCATCCACAACGGAGTCGGCGCTTTAACATTAATGCCTTTCACCACGCGCCCCAGATAGCGCGGGCAAGCATCCGGCGCTTCAACCTGGATTGGCAGCACATCATCAACAGTCGCCGCAACCGGGGTAATTTCCGGAGCATTCAGAGGAGCTTTGTTGAGCACGGCCACATCGCGAGCAACACCAATAATACCCAGGCAGTCGGCACGGTTCGGCGTGACGCTGATTTCAATGGTGTTATCGTCCAGCTTCAGGTATTCACGGATGTCGGTACCCAGCGGCGCATCAGCAGGCAATTCGATAATGCCGCTATGATCGTCGGAAATACCCAGCTCGGAGAAAGAACACAGCATACCTTCAGAAGGCTCGCCGCGCAGTTTCGCCGCTTTAATTCTAAAATCACCCGGCAGTACGGCACCGATGGTTGCAACCGCAACCTTCAGACCCTGACGACAGTTCGGCGCGCCGCAGACGATATCCAGCAGACGTTCGCCGCCAACGTTGATTTTCGTTACGCGTAGTTTGTCAGCATTAGGGTGCTGAGCGCATTCAACCACTTCACCTACGACAACGCCGTTGAAGCTTCCCGCGACCGGCTCAACACCGTCAACTTCGAGGCCTGCCATGGTTATCTGGTCCGACAGCGCTTCGCTGTCGATGGCCGGGTTAACCCACTCGCGTAACCACAGTTCACTGAATTTCATTGTTCTGTCCTGCCCTTATTTAAACTGTTTGAGGAAACGCAGATCGTTTTCGAAGAATGCGCGTAAGTCGGTTACGCCGTAGCGCAGCATAGTCAGTCGCTCCATACCCATACCGAAGGCAAAGCCGGAATAGATTTCCGGATCAATGCCAACGTTGCGCAGTACGTTCGGGTGCACCATGCCGCAGCCGAGCACTTCCAGCCATTTACCGTTTTTCCCCATGACGTCAACTTCAGCAGAAGGCTCTGTGAACGGGAAGTAGGACGGACGAAAACGAATCTGCAAATCTTCTTCAAAAAAGTTACGCAGGAAATCGTGGAGGGTTCCCTTCAGGTTGGTGAAGCTGATGTTAGTGTCAACAATCAGGCCTTCCATCTGATGGAACATTGGAGTGTGAGTCTGATCGTAGTCGTTACGATATACTCGCCCCGGCGCAATGATGCGGATTGGCGGCTGCTGGTTGGCCATGGTGCGGATCTGCACGCCTGAAGTTTGAGTGCGCAGGAGGCGCGTGGCATCAAACCAGAAAGTGTCGTGGTCAGCACGCGCCGGATGGTGGCCAGGAATATTCAGCGCATCGAAGTTATGGTAGTCATCTTCGATTTCCGGACCGGTCGCGACGGTAAAGCCTAGCTCACCGAAGAAACTTTCAATACGGTCGATGGTACGGGTAACCGGGTGCAGACCACCGTTCTCGATACGACGCCCCGGCAGAGAGACATCAATGGTCTCCGCGGCCAGACGCGCGTTAAGCGCTGCGCCTTCGAGGTCAGCTTTACGCGCGTTAAGCGCCTGCTGGACCTGCTCTTTGGCTTCGTTGATAACAGCACCGGCTGCCGGGCGATCTTCAGCAGGCAGCTCACGCAGGGTCGTCATCTGAAGGGTCAGTTGCCCTTTCTTACCCAAATATTCCACGCGGACGTTGTCCAGCGCAGCAACATCTGATGCCTCGTTAATGGCTGCCTTCGCACTGGCAACCAGCTCTGCGAGATGTGACATGGTTTTCCTCATTATGTCGGTGCAGACACCGGTTATGGTTATTATTTTGCTCTCACTATTTCGAGTGACAGGTAGTGGGTAAATCCGTATCTACCGCAGATTGCTCCAGCTGGATCGCACGAGTTAATTCACCTACCTGCAGCTTGAAATAGAATGAGCCAGTTCATATACGAAAAAAGCCTCCACAGTGGGAGGCTTTCTGGCGCTGTTTTCCGTTTCTTCTTTCACGCGCTAGCCTCCTGAGTTCAGGTGCTAAAGTAAAAAAAGAAGCGGAAAATAGCAGCATTCATGCTTGCATTACCTTGTCTGGTACGAAACGGAAGACCTGTATTGAAAAGCTTACGCCAATAAAAGTCAATGTATTGATAATGTTGAAACGAAAAGAGGGAGACAAGCTCCCTCTTTCAACTGGCTTATGCCAGAGCTGCTTTCGCTTTTTCGACCAGCGCGGTGAACGCTAATTTGTCGAATACTGCGATGTCAGCCAGGATCTTACGGTCGATTTCAACAGAGGCTTTTTTCAGGCCGTTGATGAATTTGCTGTAAGAAATACCGTTCTGACGTGCTGCTGCGTTGATACGCGCAATCCACAGTTGACGGAACTGACGCTTTTTCTGACGACGGTCACGATAAGCGTACTGACCAGCTTTGATAACAGCCTGGAAGGCAACGCGGTATACGCGAGAACGCGCACCGTAGTAGCCTTTAGCTTGTTTCAAAATTTTCTTGTGACGTGCACGGGCAACTACACCACGTTTTACGCGAGCCATATGTGCTCTCCTGTATCTATTCTAATTAAAAAGTTAAAAGGGTTAACGACTTATGCGTACGGCAGGCACGCGATTACCAGGCCCAGATCGCCTTTGGAAACCATGGCTTTCGGACGCAGGTGACGTTTACGCTTGGTAGCTTTTTTGGTCAGAATGTGACGCAGGTTAGCGTGCTTGTGCTTAAAACCACCTTTACCGGTTTTTTTGAAGCGCTTAGCAGCACCGCGTACGGTCTTAATTTTTGGCATTTTAATAACTTCCACTTCGCATTGTTAATAAACGAAACATAGGCGAACAACGACTATAGAGCCCGCAGGCTCCATAGGCATTGCTACTTGAAGGCCTTACTGTTTCTTCTTAGGAGCGAGCACCATGATCATCTGGCGGCCTTCGATCTTCGTTGGGAAGGATTCGACAACTGCCAGTTCACTCAGATCGTCACGAACGCGCGTAAGCACTTCCATACCGATCTGTTGGTGGGCCATCTCACGACCGCGGAAACGCAGCGTGATCTTGGCCTTATCGCCATCTTCCAGAAAGCGAATCAGGCTGCGGAGTTTTACCTGATAATCGCCATCGTCGGTACCAGGGCGGAATTTAATTTCCTTAACCTGGATAACTTTTTGCTTTTTCTTCTGTTCCTTAGAAGACTTACTCTTTTCATAAAGGAACTTGCCGTAGTCCATGATACGACAAACTGGCGGTTCGGCGTTAGGGCTGATTTCAACTAAATCTACTCCGGCTTCTTCAGCCTTTTCGATTGCTTCTCTCAGACTCACAATACCCAAAGCTTCGCCTTCCAGACCTGTTAAGCGAACTTCCAGGGCGCGAATCTCGCCATTGATACGATTCGGACGTGCCGTTTGAACTCGTTTTCCGCCTTTAATACCTTATTCCTCCAGTTGTTTTAGACTGCGGCTGCGAATCTCTTGTTGCAGCTTCTCGATAACTTCATTTACGTCCAGGCTGCCCAAGTCTTTGCCACGACGGGTACGCACGGCAACTTTGCCTGCTTCTACCTCTTTGTCGCCACAGACCAACATGTAAGGGACACGACGTAAAGTGTGCTCGCGGATTTTAAAGCCTATCTTCTCATTTCTCAAGTCTGCTTTTACGCGAATGCCCGCATTTTGTAGTTTACGAGTCAATTCGTTAACGTATTCAGCCTGAGAATCAGTAATATTCATCACCACAACCTGCACAGGTGCAATCCAGGTTGGGAAGAAACCAGCGAACTCTTCGGTCAGGATGCCAATAAAGCGCTCCAGTGAACCAAGAATCGCACGGTGAATCATTACCGGAACCTGTCGTTCGTTATTTTCGCCTACATAAGAGGCGCTTAAACGCTGCGGCAGAGAGAAGTCCAGCTGTACTGTACCGCACTGCCATGCACGATCGAGGCAGTCATACAGGGTAAATTCAATTTTCGGACCGTAGAACGCGCCTTCGCCCAGTTGATATTCAAACGGGATGTTGTTCTCTTCCAGCGCGACCGCCAGATCCGCTTCAGCACGATCCCACGTCTCGTCGCTGCCGATACGTTTTTCGGGACGAGTAGACAGTTTGACGACGATTTTCTCGAAGCCAAAAGTGCTGTACATATCGTAGACCATACGAATACAGGCGTTAACTTCATCACGAACCTGCTCTTCCGTACAGAAGATATGGGCATCGTCCTGAGTAAATCCACGTACGCGCATCAGGCCATGCAACGCGCCTGATGGCTCATTACGATGGCAGCTACCGAACTCAGCCATACGTAATGGCAGATCGCGATAGGATTTCAGACCCTGATTGAAGATCTGAACGTGACCTGGACAGTTCATCGGCTTGATGCAGTATTCACGATTCTCGGAAGACGTGGTAAACATCGCATCTTTATAGTTGTCCCAGTGGCCCGTTTTTTCCCACAGCACACGGTCCATCATAAACGGACCTTTAACTTCCTGATACTGGTACTCCTTCAGCTTGGAGCGCACGAAAGTTTCCAGTTCACGGAAGATAGTCCAGCCGTCGTTGTGCCAGAACACCATACCCGGTGCTTCTTCCTGCATATGATACAGGTCGAGCTGCTTGCCGATTTTACGATGGTCGCGCTTGGCGGCTTCTTCAAGACGCTGCAGATAAGCATTCAGCGCCTTTTTATCTGCCCATGCGGTTCCGTAGATACGTTGCAACATCTTATTGTTGCTATCACCACGCCAGTAGGCACCTGCGGTCTTCATCAGTTTGAAGTGATGGCAGAACCGCATGTTCGGCACGTGCGGTCCACGGCACATGTCGACATATTCTTCGTGATGATACAAGCCAGGCTTGTCATCATGAGCAATGTTTTCATCAAGAATGGAGACTTTGTAGCTTTCACCGCGTTTCACGAAGGTTTCACGCGCTTCGTGCCAGCTAACTTTCTTCTTGATAACGTCGTAGTTTTTCTCGGCGAGCTCGTGCATGCGTTTTTCGAGCGCGTCGATATCTTCCTGGGTCAGAGTGTGGTCCAGATCGACATCATAGTAGAAACCATTGTCGACAACCGGGCCGATCGCCATCTTGGTATTTGGCCACAGCTGTTTAATTGCGTGCCCCAAAAGGTGGGCGCAGGAGTGACGAATAATTTCCAGACCATCTTCATCTTTAGCGGTGATGATGGAGAGGCTTGCATCGTTTTCAATAGGATCGCAGGCATCAACCAGCTCGCCGTTGACACGACCAGCAATTGTGGCTTTCGCCAGACCTGGACCGATATCCAGAGCAATATCCATCGGGCTCACAGCGTGATCAAAATGGCGTTGGCTGCCATCAGGAAGCGTAATTACAGGCATTTCATGTCCTTATTTGCAGTGGTGCCCCACACGAAAGAGCACATACAAAACAATATAATCATAATTATCAACAAGTTCAGGCCCAGTTCCCGCTTCACTCTGCGAAATATGAGCACGACCGTTTACCGAATCGAACCCACCTGCAGCCGCCTGTAGATAACACCGACAGTCAGTTTACACATCATTACTGCGTGATTAAAGTCACATGAGACTAAATGGTTCTGGTTGATGGAAAAACAAGAGGTGGCAGCCCAAAAAAACGCACGCTATTTGATTTGATGATATGCGAAAAAAGAAACGGTATCGGTATGATAAAAACCAAGTGTGATAATAAGAATTTAACACAACAAATGGATGTTTAACAAAAAATGCGGAAAGCAAAACCGGTACATCATTACCCGGCTTGCTGCTTTACGAAATAATGGAATATAAATGATGTGTTAGATGAAATATCAGGACCACTCACCGGCAACAAGCTTGTGCACATCAAAGGCATCATTCATTGACTGACCCGTTGATTGGGAACCTGGAGCAATATTGGAGCCCGCTTCAACGTCAGTCGCTTTAGCAATGCCAACTTGAGTATGGTCGTTGTTGGCTGGCTGTGGAGCCGTGTTAGCAGCAAATGCGCCAAAAGATAGCGTGCACAGCATCACAGCCGCGATTGCGATTTTGTTATTTTTCATGATAGTGATTCTCTTATTTGTTTCAGCTAATTGAACGGAGGCATTATCTCCGTCAGTGCTAAACAGTATAGATCCAGATCACATTCTTGTCCGACTAAATATTTATCTTTTCGTGTCAAATTAACTGCATATTTGTCAACAAAAAGACAATTATGAGGAAATTATGAAGGCAATTTCTTTTTATAAAAAATAAAACGAAAGGCCAAAAATAATAATGTCACTTATTGCAAAATTTAAAACAATCAGGCCGGAATATCCGGCCTGATATATTACATTTTATAACCGAGCGACAGAGTAGTACGTCTATCGGTGTGCGCTGGCGCTGAGGACGGCGGTTCAGAGTTCCAGGTCAGGTTATAGGCTACTTTAAGCGCAAAATGTGCATTGATAGCAACATTTAACGCGCTTTCCGTGTTGAGCGTCGTATCTTCAGAGCCGAAAACTGAAACACCCTGTGTAAATTTGGTGGTATCGGTCATCTGCCACGCATAGGTACCAGAAGCATAGCCCAGCGGCTGAGTGTCGTTGTCACCATCGGTATATTCGTCATAACGTACGCCAGGACCAAATTCAAAACGCAGGCTGTGTACCGGGCCATTGAGGATTTGCCGACCATAACCCGCGGTGAGTACATCACGCTGCTGATAACCGTTATAACGATCCGTCAACCAGCTCGCCTGGCCAAAAATATAATTCTGATCGGTCAGGTTATAACGACTACGCCCGCCTACCGCGTACTTTTCCGAAGAACGTTGATCGTTTGACGATGTATTGCTGGCATTCCCCCAAAGTGACCACGCTGTAGTATTACCATACCAGGTCAAAGTAGAGTCCGCAGTCATCGAGGAACTTTTCGTATTGCCAGACTGCGCCAGATAACCAGCGTTAACAGTACCTTCGAAAGGTTTTTTGGCTGTGGAAGGGTCATCCATGACAGTAAAAACGGAATCATCGGCCATTGCGCATGTAGATGCAAAGAGCCCCCCCGCCAGCATTGCCGCTGCGGGTACTGTCTTCAAAAGCTTCATTTAATTTAAAGTCCGTACAACATAAAAGGAGACCAGGATGGTCCCGGGAGCTTTCGCAAGGATCGCTGATTGCCGCTCCAGGAAAGGGATTAAATTATAAAAAAGCACGATTAACTTAGCAATCAATTACTATTTCATTTTTTGTATAAGAGGCTTCTCAAAACAATTTTTATTTCATAAAGATAAAAAGAGATGCTGGTGCAAATGTCACTCGTTACTTTCCCTGCCCTCCTTTAAGTGCCATGCTTAAAAACAGAGCAGCTAAATTCGTGTTATGGAGGAAATTGGATGACCAAAATCTATACGCTCACATTAGCCCCTTCGCTCGACAGCGCAACGCAGACCCCGCAAATCTACCCGGAAGGCAAACTACGCTGTAGCGCTCCCGTTTTCGAACCTGGCGGTGGAGGGATAAATGTTGCGCGAGCCATTACTTTTCTTGGCGGCAGCGCTACCGCAATATTCCCCGTCGGCGGCGCGACGGGAGAACATCTCACAGCCCTGCTGATCGATGAACATGTTCCGGTAGAGACAGTAGAAACGCATGACTGGACGCGACAAAATCTTCATGTGCATGTGAATACCAGCGGTGAACAGTATCGTTTCGTCATGCCTGGAGCCGCGTTAACCCAGGAAGAGTTTCATCGCCTGGAAGAAAAAGTTCTCTCCATTTCCCCCGATTCCCTATTGGTTATCAGCGGCAGTCTGCCACCAGGCATCAGCGTCGAGAGCCTGACAAAATTAGTCAAAAACGCTCAACAGCATGGACTGCGTTGTATTATCGATAGCTCTGGCGAAGCCCTCGCCGCCGCACTCAACGTTGGCAATATTGAACTGGTTAAACCGAACCAGAAAGAACTCAGCGCCCTCGTTCAGCGCGATCTCAGCCAACCGGATGATGTACGTAAGGCAGCCCTGGAGCTAATTCGTATCGGCAAGGCCCGGCGCGTCGTGGTTTCACTGGGACCCCAAGGGGCTTTAGGTGTCGATGCCAACGGCAGCGTACAGGTCGTACCGCCACCGATGAAGAGTCAGAGTACCGTCGGCGCTGGTGACAGTATGGTCGGTGCGATGACTCTTCGGCTGGCGGAGAATGCTTCCCTTGAAGATATGGTGCGCTTTGGCGTTGCGGCGGGGAGCGCTGCAACAATAAACCAGGGAACTCGTCTTTGCTCTCTGGAAAATACGCAAAAAATCTACGATTACCTGCGCGGTTGTTAATCCCCCTACTCCCTCTGCCTCTCCAGAGGGAGTCGCCAAATCACCGTGATGGTCTATGCTGAAAATGCCATGGATAACAATGAGGTGAAAAAATGAGTAGCGAAATTACTGCCTGGGTCGTCACGGCTCGCTTTCATGAAGAAACGTTAACAGAAATTAACGAGCTCAGTAACCATCTCATTCGAGCCGGTTTTACCCTTGTTTTAAATGATGATGAAGGAAATGCCCACGAGCTCGGAACCAATACATTTGGCCTGCTTTCCGCTCAGGATGCCGCCGATGTGAAAGCCCTGAGCGCAGGTTTAGCCGAAACTGCCCTGGGAAGACCTATCGAAATAACCGTCACCACATTTGATCAGTGGTTGAAAGCTCAATAAGTGCGATTAGCGCAGTAGAAACCGTCAGTTGTGCGTCAGTTCGAATTTTACACCGAGGTTATGCGCTAACCTTATGAAATGGTGGAAAACATAGGGGAGAGACAGCATGTGGCAAGCTATCAGCAATTTGTTAAGCGATTGGCACACTGAAGCAGCTGAAATCGAACTGCGAAACGAACTACCTGGTGGAGAAATCCATGCAGCCTGGCATTTACGCTTTGGTGGGCGAGATTACTTCGTAAAATGTGATGAACGGGAGCTTTTGCCCATCTTCACCGCTGAAGCAGATCAGCTTGAGCTGCTGTCACGAAGTAAAACCGTTAGCGTACCGCAGGTTTTTGCTGTCGGCAGCGACCGGGATTACAGTTTCCTGGTGATGGAATATCTCCCTCCCCGGCCACTGGATGCGCATAATGCTTTCCTGTTAGGTCAACAAATCGCGCATTTACATCAATGGAGCGATCAGCCGCAGTTTGGTCTCGATTTTGATAACGATCTCTCCACCACTCCGCAGCCAAACGCGTGGCAGCGCCGCTGGTCCACTTTCTTTGCCGAGCAGCGCATTGGCTGGCAGTTGGAGTTAGCCGCCGAAAAAGGTCTGCATTTTGGCGATATTGATACTCTCGTCGACACTGTACAACAGCGGCTGAGCAATCATCAGCCACAGCCATCATTACTTCACGGAGATTTATGGTCTGGCAACTGTGCGCTAGGGCCGAATGGACCTTATATTTTCGACCCGGCCTGCTATTGGGGTGACAGAGAGTGCGATCTGGCTATGCTGCCGTTACATCTTGAACAACCACCGCAAATTTACGACGGTTATCAATCCGTTTCACCGCTGCCGTCCGGCTTTCTCGAACGTCAACCCATCTACCAGCTATATACATTGCTGAACCGGGCGATTCTGTTTGGTGGACAACATTTGGTCACGGCGCAGAAAGCACTTGATGACGTATTAATGGAAAAGGCCCCTTAAGGGGCCTCACTCTTAGCTAATCTTCACGCCTTTCAGACGGAACTGAATGGTCATGGTGATGCCAGTACCCGGTTTACCTGCTTCATAGCGCCATTTACGTAAAGCGCTCTTCACTTCACGCTCAAACATATTCGCTGGCTGAGCGGAGAGGATCTGCACGTTATCCACGCGACCGTCCGGCGTAACATCAAATTTAACGCGAACATCACCCTCAATGCGCAGCGCCTGGGCACGAGCTGGATAGGTCGGTTCTCCGCGGCTTAACGCTCGTGGACCGGTCGGGGCCGTAACGGTTGGTTTAGCGGTCGCGGTCGATGTACTTGGTGCCGTGCGCGCTGGTGCCGTATTTGAGTTTTCAAACGGCGATGCAGGGCGCGTTTCCGCTGGTTTCACATCACGCTTTGGCTGCTCAACCTTTTTTTCCAGCTTCGGTTTTGGTTTTGGCTTCGGCTTGGGTTTATGGATCACAACCGGTGCCTCTTTTGGCGGTTCAGGCACCACTTCCGGTTCAGGCTCTGGCTCAACTACGGGTTCAACCACCGGCTGCGCCGCCTGAGGCGGTTCCAGATCGGCCGGGGCCACCATTGTAATTTCGATAGGCTGCGAAGGCGAAGGTCGTTCAATAACCTGATGTACCGAAGTATACAGCAACGCCGCTACAACACCTCCGTGGATAACCACGGACAGTAGCGTAGGCCACGGAAAGCGGCGAGGTAAATCAAGGGTCATTGCGCTCATAGTCGTTTCTGTTGAAAAATGATGCCCCGATTTTAAATGCAAATAGCAATCATATTCAACTAGGGTTGTTATGTTGCATCAAAATTTGCCTCCTTTTCTGACAAAAAGGCGCCAGAGCATGGCAATCTAAGGGTCGTGCGCATCTTTGCATTGCAGTCAACGACGGTTTCACTTAACGTGATTCGCCAATTTATTAATAAGGAGCCATGCCGTGCTTTACGTTATCTACGCTGAAGATATCGCCGACTCTCTGGAAAAACGATCGTCGGTACGTCCCGCCCACCTGGCGCGTTTACAACTATTACATGATGAAGGTCGTTTGCTGACCGCTGGCCCAATGCCTGCTGTAGACAGTAATGAACCTGGCGTGGCTGGCTTTACCGGTTCAACGGTTATTGCAGAATTTGAATCACTGGAAGCGGCGCAATCATGGGCCAATGATGACCCGTATATCGCTGCTGGGGTTTATCAGAAAGTGTCCGTTAAGCCTTTCAAAAAGGTATTCTGAAAACAAGACCCTGACCAAAAACAGAGGCACCGCGAGCGGTGCCTTTTGTTTCGACTCTCAAAACTCAGAGAAAGTGAACAGCAGGGAATGACGTTGCCGTTTCACCAGCTCTTTTCTGATGGAGAGGATGCGCATATTGCGACGCGATTGGCCTTCCAGCCAGCGTGTTTTACGGCGACTCACCTGTCTTAGCATGCGCCAGCGCCCTACTTCCGTTCTACTACGCTTCATTGCTACTACTCTACAAGTGAAAACAGCCAGCATTATAGACCGATGAATCTGGGTGACCAACGCTTTCGCTGCGTTTTTATTTGCCAGATTGATGTTGATGCGTAAACTCATGACATAAAGTCATTCAAAAGGATTTTTCATCTATGACAACCTTTTACACAGTGGTTAACTGGCTGGTCATACTCGGTTACTGGCTGCTGATCGCTGGTGTAACATTACGCATACTAATGAAAAGACGTGCAGTTCCGTCAGCAATGGCGTGGTTGCTGATCATCTACATCCTTCCGCTTGTGGGAATCATTGCCTATCTCTCGTTTGGCGAGCTGCATCTGGGTAAACGCCGCGCTGAACGCGCTCGCGCAATGTGGCCTTCGACGGCCAAATGGTTAAAAGATCTCAAAGCCTGCAAACATATCTTTGCCGATGAAAATAGCCCGGTCGCCGAATCGTTATTCCAACTCTGCGAGCGCCGCCAGGGCATCGCTGGCGTTAAAGGCAACCAGCTTCAGCTACTCACCGAATCAGATGACGTTATGCAGGCGCTTATCCGAGATATTCAGCTCGCTCGTCACAATATTGAGATGGTGTTCTATATCTGGCAGCCCGGCGGTATGGCCGATAAGGTCGCGGAATCGTTAATGGCAGCGGCCAGGCGCGGCGTACACTGCCGTTTAATGCTCGACTCCGCGGGTAGCGTGGCTTTTTTCCGCAGCCCGTGGGCCGCCATGATGCGCAATGCGGGAATTGAGGTTGTCGAAGCGCTGAAGGTAAACCTGATGCGCGTCTTTCTGCGTCGTATGGACCTGCGTCAACATCGCAAAATGGTCATGATCGATAACTATATTGCCTATACCGGCAGTATGAATCTGGTCGATCCACGTTTCTTTAAACAAGACTCTGGCGTTGGTCAGTGGATCGATTTGATGGCGCGAATGGAAGGCCCAGTCGCGACTGCCATGGGTATTGTTTATTCCTGTGACTGGGAGATTGAGACCGGAAAAAGGATTTTACCACCGCCGCCAGACGTCAATATCATGCCGTTCGAAGAGGCCAGTGGGCATACAATTCATACCATAGCTTCCGGTCCAGGCTTCCCGGAGGACTTGATTCATCAGGCTCTGTTGACCGCCGCCTATGCAGCCAAAGAGCATTTGATCATGACCACTCCATACTTTGTGCCCAGTGACGATCTGCTGCATGCTATCTGTACTGCCGCCCAACGCGGTGTCGATGTCAGCATTATTTTGCCACGCAAGAACGATTCGCTGCTGGTCGGCTGGGCCAGCCGCGCTTTCTTTAGTGAACTGCTGGCGGCAGGGGTGAAAATTTACCAATTTGAAGGCGGACTGCTGCATACCAAAAGCGTATTAGTTGACGGCGAACTCAGTCTGGTCGGTACCGTGAATCTCGACATGCGCAGCCTATGGCTTAACTTCGAAATTACGCTGGTGATTGACGATGCCGGATTTGGTAGCGATCTGGCGGCAGTTCAGGACGACTATATCTCTCGCTCGCGCCTGCTGGACGCCCGCTTGTGGTTAAAACGTCCGCTGTGGCAGCGGATCGCCGAGCGACTGTTTTACTTCTTCAGTCCATTGCTGTAAAACGTGCCAATCAGATGTTTAATGGGTAGCAATCATGGATATGGATTTAAACAATCGCCTGACCGAAGACGAAACGCTTGAACAAGCCTACGATATCTTCCTGGAACTGGCTGTCGACAACCTCGATCCGGCGGATGTCATTCTGTTCAACCTACAATTTGAAGAACGCGGCGGTGCCGAGCTGTTTGACCCGGCTCCTGATTGGGAAGAACACGTCGATTTTGACCTCAATCCGGATTTCTTTGCCGAAGTGGTGATTGGCCTGGCCGATACCGATGGCGGTGATATTAACGATATCTTTGCCCGCGTGCTGCTGTGTCGCGAAAAAGACCACAAGATTTGCCATATTCTGTGGCGAGAATAAGCTCTTTCTCAAGCCAATAGCTATACAGAAGAAGCCTGCCTGATTTACCGAAGCAGGCTTTTTATTTACTTAGGCAGTTCGCTTCCGCATACCTTACAGTAGTGTGCATCTTTCTCATGCGTATCATGCTGGCAATTTTGACATGTACGCTGAGCTCGTCGATTCTGAAATGCCGTGGTCATGTGGGTGGTAATTAAGCCGGTCGGAATCGCAATAATCGAGTAGCCGATTAAGATAAGTATGGAGGCAAGAATACGCCCCAACGGCGTATGTGGTGTGATATCGCCATACCCCACCGTCGTTATCGTCACAATCGCCCAGTAAACTGACGCATTTAGCGTGGTGAATCCGTATTTCGGCCCCTCAACCAGATACATTAGCGCACCAAAAATCACCATCACGATAGCAATAAAAGAATAAAAAAGGATCAGCTGGTGGCGGGCGCTGACGATGGCGGCCCAGAAAATATTCAGCGATGGCATAAAACGCAGCAGCTTAAGAATGCGTAACGCGCGAATAGCACGCATGGCCCGCCAGGCAAAGACGTAATCGAGGCTAATCTCCGGCCACAGCCACATCACATACATCGGTAAGATAGTGGCAAGGTCAATAATTCCCCAAAAACTAAAAATATACTTAAGCGGATTCGGCCAGCTGATGATCCGCAGAAGATATTCGAGGGTAAAAACCGCAGTAACAATAAGCTCAAGCCAGACAAAAATATGCCATTCATCTAATGTCAGATGATATTGAGTTCCTAGCCCGGACTCGATAAATATGACCAACACCGATAGCAACGCAAAAACGCCGCAAAGACCTTCAAAATGGCGGCCAGAGCGTCGGTTTTGATCGAAGAGTAAATGATACAGCCGCAGACGAGCGGCATGAATATGAAAAGCCACGTTAACCTCGCTAAAAAAGGGCTGACTTACGTCAGCCCCAGAGATTATAACGGGTCTACCTTCAGGCAGGAAACCGCGTGCCGGAAACTGCCCTCCAGCACCGGTCGCGTTTTCGCGCACTCCGGTCCGGCAATAGGGCATCGCGTGCGGAATACGCATCCCGACGGTGGGTTAATCGGCGATGGTAATTCCCCCTCCAGCAACTGAATAGTTTTATTTCTTTCCAGGTCAGGATCCGGAACGGGAACCGCCGACATCAACGCTTTGGTATAAGGATGCAGCGGATTATGGTACACCTCATCGTAAGTGCCCAGCTCCACGGCATGACCCAGATACATCACCAGCACGCGGTCAGAAATATGCTTAACGACCGCCAGATCGTGGGCGATAAAAATCAGCGACAGGCCCATTTCACGCTGCAGCTGCTGAAGAAGATTCACCACCTGCGCCTGAATCGACACGTCCAGCGCTGAAACCGGTTCATCACAGATAATCAGTTTGGGTTCAAGGATTAGCGCGCGCGCAATACCAATACGCTGGCACTGACCGCCGGAGAACTCGTGCGGATATCGGTTAATCAGGTTTGGCAGCAGCCCCACTTTCATCATCATCGCTTTAACCCGGTCGCGAACTTCCTGACGCGGCATTTTCGGATGATAAGTACGCAACGGCTCGGCAATGATTTCCCCGATAGTCATTCGCGGGTTCAGCGACGCCAGCGGATCCTGGAAGATCATCTGGATATCGCTGCGCACATCGCGCCATTCCTCAGACTTCATCCCCAGCAAATCTTTACCCAGCCAGGCAACTTTACCGTCAGTGGCTTTTACCAGGCCAATAATGGCTCGCGCAAAGGTTGATTTTCCACAACCTGACTCCCCGACCACGCCCAGCGTTTCACCTTCGTACAGGCGCAAAGTTACGCCATCTACAGCCTTGAGCGTTTTTGACGGCTGCCAGAACCACTGTTTACCGTCTTTAATATCAAAATGCACTTTCAGGTCGGCAATTTCGAGCAGGACTTTTCTTTGTTCCGTTACGGCGTTCATAGCAAATCCCCCACCGGTTGAAAGCAGGCACGCAGGCGGCCTGGCGCAAACTCCTCAAGAGGCGGAGCGCTATTACAAATCTCCATTGCATGCGGGCAACGCGGCTGGAACGGACAACCCTTCGGCAAACGCAGCAGGTTTGGTGGGTTGCCCGGAATGGTCAACAAGGCGTCACCTTCAGCATCCAGACGCGGAACCGCATTCAGTAGACCAATTGAATAAGGGTGCGACGGATGATAAAAAACGTCGCGCGCCTGACCATATTCCATAGTGCGGCCAGCATACATCACCAGCACCTTATCGCAGATCCCCGCCACTACGCCGAGATCGTGGGTAATCATAATGATCGCGGTATTGAACTCGCGCTTGAGTTCATTCAGCAACGTCATAATTTGCGCCTGCACGGTCACATCCAGCGCCGTTGTCGGCTCATCGGCAATCAGCAGCTTAGGCCGACACAGCAGCGCCATCGCTATCATGACGCGCTGGCGCATCCCGCCGGAAAACTCGTGTGGATACATTTTCATCCGTTTACGCGCTTCCGGCATTTTGACCGCATCCAGCATTTTAACCGACTCTTCAAACGCTTCGGCTTTGCTCATCGCTTTATGCAGCATCAGGACTTCCATCAGCTGTTCGCCTACCCGCATATACGGATTGAGCGACGTCATCGGGTCCTGAAAAATCATTGAGATCTGCTCGGCGCGTAGCTTATTCAGCTCACGTTCCGGAAGGTTCAGGATCTGCTTACCGTGAAAGGTCGCTGAGCCGCCAATGCGACCATTTGCCGCCAGCAGGCCCATCAGCGCAAAAGCGGTTTGCGACTTACCGGAACCGGACTCACCCACGATACCTAAGGTTTCCCCTGCTCGTAGATTAAAGTTGAGATCGTTGACCGCAGTAACATCGCCATCGGGAGTGCCAAAGGTGACGCGAAGGTCTTTAACATCCAGAAGAAGGCTGGATTGTTGTGCTACCTGCGGCGCTTTTGCCGTTTCAATCGTACTCATGACGGCGCTCCTTAGCGGTCTTTCGGGTCGAGGGCATCACGCAAGCCATCGCCGATAAAGTTAAAACAAAATAGCGTTACCACCAGGAAACCGGCAGGGAACAGCAGCAGCCACGGCGATACTTCCATCGAGTTCGCACCATCGCTGAGCAACGCGCCCCAGCTGCTTAGCGGCTCCTGGGTACCCAGACCAAGGAAGCTCAGGAAGGATTCGAACAGGATCATGCTCGGGACCAGCAACGAGGCATACACCACCACCACGCCAAGCACGTTCGGCACAATATGGCGGATAACAATGTTACCTGTTGAGACTCCACCGACCTGCGCAGCTTCAATAAACTCTTTGCGCTTCAGGCTCAGGGTCTGGCCGCGAACGATACGCGCCATATCCAGCCAGGAGACCATCCCAATGGCGACGAAAATGAGCAAAATATTCTGGCCAAAGAAGGTCACCAGCAGAATGACGAAGAACATAAACGGGAAAGAGTTGAGGATTTCCAGCAGACGCATCATCACCGAGTCCACTTTGCCGCCCAAATAACCGGAAAGCGAGCCGTAAAGCGTGCCAAGAATCACCGCCACCAGCGCCGCAGCGACGCCGACCATTAATGAAATACGACCGCCGATCGCCACACGCACCAACAGGTCGCGGCCAGACGAGTCAGTACCGAAGTAGTGAGCGGACTCCATATCAGGTGCGCTGGACATCATGCCCCAATCGGTATCGTAGTATGAGAACTGCGACACCATCGGCGCGATGGTGACAAACAGCGCGATAATCACCAACACAATCAGACTGGCGACGGCGGCGCGGTTATGCATAAAGCGGCGGCGGGCATCCTGCCAAAGGCTACGCCCCTCGACTTCCAGCTTTTCACTGAAGTTTTCCAGCGCCTCGTTGTTTTTCTTACTTAACATCATGGCGAACCCCAGCGTTAGTAACGAATCTTCGGATCGATAACGGCATACAGCACGTCAACAACCGCGTTAAACAGAATGGTCAATGCGCCAACCAGAATGGTCAGGCTGAGCACCAGCGAATAATCGCGGTTCAGCGCGCCGTTAACGAACAGTTGGCCAATACCCGGCAAGCCATAAATGGTTTCGATAACCATCGAGCCAGTAATAATGCCGACGAAGGCAGGTCCCATATAGGAAAGTACTGGTAGCAGCGCGGGTTTTAAGGCATGACGCAGAATGATGCGGCGCATCGGTAAGCCTTTTGCCCGCGCGGTACGGATGAAATTAGAGTGCAGGACTTCAATCATCGAGCCGCGAGTGATACGCGCAATACTGGCGATATAGGCCAGCGACAGTGCGACCATTGGCAAAATCATGTATTGCAGCGCCCCGCCGTTCCAGCCACCACCCGGCAACCAATGCAGAGTAATAGCAAATATCATCACCAGTAAGGGCGCGACCACGAAACTGGGTATCACGACCCCGGTCATTGCCACCCCCATCACGGCGAAGTCCCATTTCGTATTCTGCTTTAGCGCCGCAATAACTCCGGCAGTGACGCCAAGAATGACCGCCAGGAAAAACGCGGCAAAACCTAATTTGGCAGAAACAGGGAAGCTGGAAGCTACCAGATCGTTTACCGAATAATCTTTATATTTAAAGGAAGGACCGAAATCACCATGCGCCAGTTGCTTCAGGTAATTGAAATACTGGGTCATGATGGGGTCGTTTAAATGATATTTTGCTTCAATATTCGCCATGACTTCCGGCGGCAGCGTACGTTCACCGGTAAAAGGACTACCTGGCGCAAGACGCATCATAAAGAAGGAGATTGTAATTAGAATAAATAGCGTCGGAATCGCTTCCAGACAGCGACGAAAGATAAATTTTAACATTGCCCGTACCTTCTGGCCTGTGCCTATCGAGTGCGATGAATTCAGACACGGTGGGGCAAGCGCTGCCTGCCCCACGATTTGCCATTAATGTTTGATAATATAAAGGTTCTTAACGTAGATATTATCTAACGGGTCTTTACCTGTGTAGCCGCCGACCCAAGGTTTAACCAGGCGGGCGTTGACATAATAGAAGACCGGGACGATGACGGAGTCTTTGTCCAACTGCTGCTCAGATTGTGCATAGAGGTCTGCACGTTTCGCTTCATCACTGGTTTTCAGCGTCTCAGCAATAATCTTGTCAAAAGCCGGGCTCTTATAATGCGAGGTGTTGTTTGAGCTGTCGCTCAGCATGGTGTTCAGGAAGGATGTCGGTTCATTATAGTCCGCACACCAGCCGGCGCGCGCAATATCAAAGGTGCCCTGATGGCGATTATCGAGAAATGTTTTCCACTCCTGATTCTCCAGCTTCACGTTCGCGCCCAGATTTTTCTTCCAGATAGACGCGACGGCAATAGCCAGTTTTTTATGCAAATCGGAAGTGTTATAGAGCAGGTTAAAGGTCAGCGGTTTATCAGCGGTATAACCTGCTTCGGCGAGTAATTTTTTCGCTTCTTCGTTACGTTTTTCCTGCGACCACTTGAACCACTCAGGTTCAACCAGTTTCATACCATCGGTGTATGGTGGGGTGTAGCTATAGGCTGGCAGATCGCCCTGATTTTTTACTTTATTGACAATAATGTCGCGATCCAAGGCCATTTTCAGTGCGGTTCGTACACGAACATCGGTAAACGGTGCTTTCTGGTTATTGATTTCGTAGTAATAGGTGCACAGATACGGATCGACGTGAACTTCTTGCGGGATCTCTTTTTTCAGCTTCTGGAACAGTTCGATCGGCATGTTGTTATAGGTCATGTCGATTTCACCGCTGCGGTAGCGGTTTACGTCTGTAACTTCAGAAGAGATCGGCAGATAGGTGACCTGATTAATCACGGTTTTAGCGTTATCCCAGTAGTTGGTATTTCGCTCCAGAACAATACGTTCGTTAACCACCCAATCTTTTAATTTATATGCGCCGTTGCTAACGATGTTGGCAGGTTGGGTCCATTTCTCACCAAACTTCTCAATCGCGGCTTTAGGTACTGGAGAGACGGACGGGTGAACGAGAAGTTTATAAAAGTATGGTACGGGTTCGCTGAGGGTGACTTCGAAAGTATGATCATCCAGCGCTTTTACGCCCAGATCGGTCGCTGGTTTTTTACCGCCGATAATTTCGTCAACGTTGGCCACATGACCATATTGCAGGTAGCTTGCATAAGGAGACGCTGTTTTCGGGTCAGCCAGACGCTGCCAGCTATAAACGAAATCTTGTGCCGTAACCGGCGTGCCGTCAGACCACTTTGCATCTTTTCGCAGATGGAAGGTCCAGACTTTAAAATTTTTGTTGTCCCATTTTTCCGCAGCACCAGCAACCGGATGACCGTCAAGGTCGCTTACCAGCAGTCCCTCAAATAAGTCCCGGCTGATATTAGATTCCGGCACACCTTCAATTTTGTGCGGATCAAGAGACTGTACTTCGGATCCATTGTTACGCACTAGCGTTTGTTTATCCGCCAGCTGTACTCCTGCGGGTACATCTGCCGCCAGGGCAGCGTTAACGGTAATTAGCGCAGATAATACGCCTGCAGCTACCAGGCTTTTTTTCGTGATGATGGTCATGTGTTTGTTACTCCACTCATTATAATTACTGGCTATATAACCAGCCTGCTTTTCTCTTTTAGGATTCTGTACAGTGCAGGAGTTTATGCTGCTGTCAGATTGTACTGCTTGCTATCACCGACTTATTTTATTACGACCGCTCAAACGGCAGTCTTTACGTCGATTCTTCCCCTCCCTGTCCGGAGGCGGTTTTAAATCGCAATGAGTTAGTTAATAAAAATTCTCATTTAAGTTTATATTCAGCTAAAGATCACGCCGGAAAGTACCAAAAGGCCTTCTCATCCGCCAATGCAATTTGCAAATATGTTACCGGATTCTCTTTTATGATCTCCCGGAGGGCAGAGCATAAAATCCCCCCTGTAAAGAAAAAGTTATAAATCCATTATCTATCATGTGCATACAAAAAAATTACTGTTTTACATACCGAACAATACTGAGAAGGTGCTTTTTTGTACGAAAAATTAACAATTGTTTATTATTTAGCACATTCATCTGCCTCATCGGTGAATTTACTAATATCATTTCAATTATCTGACGGCAAGCGCCAGAGAATGATGTGACGAAAATAACAGTAACTAATGTGAGTGGATAGCGAGGGGGATGGCAGGATAAGTTCGTAACAGGCTGATAAAAAACAACAATACGATTATATTAAAAAAAGTTATTTTACGTGTTCATATAACGTTTTTTGATATGCTTTGCTAATAATTAAGCAACCGCGGGGTTTAGCCCCGCGTGCAGAAGCGCAGATTAATTCACTAGTCCAGGGAAGAGTGCTTTTATCCCGGTGACAATAAACTCGATCCCGAGGGCCATAAGTAGCAGCCCCATAATACGGGTAATCACGTTTATTCCCGTTTGCCCCAGCAGGCGAACCAGCCAGGGCGCCATACGGAAAATCCCCCAGCAGCATAAAGCAAAAAGCGCAATTGCGACCGAAAAACCCAAAAAATGCGCAACGCTATGATAACGCGTACCCCAAACGATCGTTGAACTGATAGCCCCCGGTCCGGCCATCAGAGGCAATGCCAGCGGTACCACACCGATACTCTCGCGGATCGCCGTTTCTGACTTCTCTTGTTTGTTCTGCTTATCCTCACCAAGCTTGCCGCTAATCATCGACATCGCAATAGTGACAACCAGAATCCCACCAGCAATACGGAAAGAATCAATGGAAATACCAAAAACCTGCAGAATACCATCCCCCAGAAACAATGAGGTCAGCAGGATAATGGCGACAGAGAGGTTAGCCGTCAGATTGGTCTTGTTACGTATCGCCGCAGTCTGATAACTGGTCATGCTAATAAAGACAGGGATGATGCCCACCGGGTTTACCAGCGCGAATAACCCGATGAAAAATTTGAAATAAGCTGAAAAATCAAACAACGGTTGAATCACAGTGCGCTCCGCAGCATCATTAAAAATGGCTGTTGACAGTTGCCAGCATAAAATATCCGCGAAAAGATACGCTGTTTAATAGCATAATTCATCTCAATTATGCAGAAGAGCATAATAAAGCTCGGATGTTGTTTATTTGTTTCCATAATGCTATTCATTCATTCAATTAGCATACCGAATCATTACACATGCCCTAAAAGGTCAAAAAACGAACAGCTGAAAGGTATCAGCTTCGTCGATTATTGATGTAGATCACATAATTTGTACTCAGAAGTGAGTAACCTTGTTTACACACAACAGGGAGGGAAAACAGCAGTACCTGAAAGAAAAAACCAGAGCTTTTTTAGTTAATCAATGAAGTCAGAAGCGAAAAATTCTTTACATTAACATTTAGATGTAAGCTGTTAACAGCCTGTCTATACTGTCGAATCGAGCTACTGATTTACTAAAAAAGTTTAACATTATCAGGAGAGCATTATGGCTGTTACTAATATCGCAGAGCTTAACGCACTTGTAGAGCGCGTAAAAAAGGCCCAGCGTGAATATGCCAGTTTCACTCAAGAACAAGTCGATAAAATCTTCCGCGCCGCCGCACTGGCCGCCGCAGACGCTCGAATCCCTCTCGCTAAAATGGCTGTCGCCGAATCCGGCATGGGCATTGTCGAAGACAAAGTGATTAAAAACCACTTTGCTTCTGAATACATCTATAACGCATACAAAGATGAAAAAACCTGCGGTGTGCTTTCTGAAGACGACACCTTCGGTACTATCACTATCGCTGAACCTATCGGCATTATCTGCGGTATCGTCCCGACAACTAACCCGACTTCAACCGCTATCTTTAAATCACTGATTAGCCTGAAGACCCGTAACGCCATCATTTTCTCTCCGCATCCGCGTGCTAAAGAAGCCACTAACAAAGCAGCTGATATCGTTCTGCAGGCTGCAATTGCTGCTGGTGCGCCGAAAGACCTGATTGGTTGGATTGATCAACCTTCCGTTGAACTGTCCAACGCGCTCATGCATCACCCTGACATTAACCTGATTCTCGCGACCGGCGGTCCGGGCATGGTTAAAGCGGCTTACAGCTCCGGCAAACCGGCAATCGGTGTTGGCGCAGGTAACACCCCTGTTGTTATCGACGAAACCGCTGATGTTAAGCGTGCTGTCGCTTCTGTACTGATGTCTAAAACCTTCGACAACGGCGTAATTTGTGCTTCCGAGCAGTCCGTTGTTGTTGTTGATTCCGCATACGATGCAGTTCGTGAACGTTTCGCCAGCCACGGCGGCTACCTGCTGCAGGGCAAAGAGCTGAAAGCTGTTCAGGACATCATCCTGAAAAATGGCGCGCTGAACGCCGCTATCGTTGGTCAGCCGGCGTATAAAATCGCTGAACTGGCTGGTTTCACCGTACCGGTTACTACCAAGATTCTGATTGGTGAAGTTACCGACGTTGATGAAAGCGAGCCATTTGCACACGAAAAACTGTCTCCGACCCTGGCAATGTACCGTGCGAAGAATTTCGAAGACGCTGTTGTTAAAGCTGAAAAACTGGTGGCGATGGGCGGTATCGGTCATACCTCTTGCCTGTACACCGACCAGGACAACCAGCCAGAACGTGTTGCTTTCTTCGGCCAGATGATGAAAACCGCGCGTATCCTGATCAACACTCCGGCTTCTCAGGGTGGTATCGGCGACCTGTACAACTTTAAACTCGCACCTTCCCTGACTCTGGGTTGTGGTTCATGGGGTGGTAACTCCATCTCTGAAAACGTTGGTCCTAAGCACCTGATCAACAAGAAAACCGTTGCTAAGCGAGCTGAAAACATGTTGTGGCACAAACTTCCGAAATCTATCTACTTCCGTCGTGGCTCACTGCCAATCGCGCTGGATGAAGTGATTACTGATGGTCACAAACGCGCGCTGATCGTGACCGACCGCTTCCTGTTCAACAACGGCTATGCAGACCAGATCACTTCTGTACTGAAAGCGGCTGGCGTTGAAACTGACGTGTTCTTCGAAGTTGAAGCTGACCCGACCCTGACCATCGTTCGTAAAGGCGCAGAGCTGGCTAACTCCTTCAAACCAGACGTGATCATCGCGCTGGGCGGCGGTTCCCCGATGGATGCTGCGAAAATCATGTGGGTCATGTACGAACATCCAGAAACCCACTTCGAAGAACTGGCGCTGCGCTTTATGGACATCCGTAAACGTATCTACAAGTTCCCGAAAATGGGCGTCAAAGCTAAAATGGTGGCGATCACCACCACTTCCGGTACCGGTTCTGAAGTCACTCCATTTGCGGTTGTTACCGACGATGCAACAGGTCAGAAATATCCGCTGGCAGACTACGCGCTGACTCCAGACATGGCGATTGTCGATGCCAACCTGGTTATGGATATGCCGAAATCGCTGTGTGCATTCGGTGGTCTGGATGCGGTAACTCACGCCCTGGAAGCTTATGTTTCCGTACTGGCTTCTGAGTTCTCCGACGGTCAGGCTCTGCAAGCGTTGAAACTGCTGAAAGAAAACCTGCCAGCGTCCTACCATGAAGGTTCTAAGAACCCGGTAGCACGTGAACGTGTACACAGTGCAGCAACTATCGCCGGTATTGCGTTTGCTAACGCCTTCCTGGGTGTATGTCACTCCATGGCGCATAAACTGGGTTCACAGTTCCACATTCCTCACGGTCTGGCGAACGCCCTGCTGATCAGCAACGTTATTCGTTATAACGCGAACGACAATCCGACTAAACAGACTGCATTTAGCCAGTACGACCGCCCGCAGGCTCGTCGTCGCTACGCTGAAATCGCGGATCATCTGGGCCTGACAGCTCCGGGCGATCGCACCGCAGCGAAAATCGAAAAACTGCTTGGCTGGTTGGATGAAATTAAAGCTGACCTGGGTATTCCTAAGTCTATCCGTGAAGCTGGTGTGCAGGAAGCTGACTTCCTGGCCCACGTAGATAAGCTGTCTGAAGATGCATTTGATGACCAGTGCACCGGCGCTAACCCGCGCTACCCGCTGATCGCTGAGCTGAAACAGATTCTGCTGGATACTTTCTACGGTCGTAATTACGTCGAAGGCGAAACTGCAGAGAAGAAAGAAGCCGCACCAGCTAAAGCTGAGAAAAAAGCGAAGAAATCTTCTTAATCTGACAGCAGTATAGAAAGCAATAATCAGCCCCATCCCTGGATGGGGCTTTTTTGTATCTCACTCAGCAGCGCACAAATCGCCTCAGGCAACAGGAATGATTAATCGAAGGTATGTAGCGCTGACATAAAAAAGGCGCCGAGAGAGCGCCTGAGAAGGATTAGCGGCGGGGTTTAGTAAGGGTGCTGTTTGTTCTGCACAAAGGTTAAAGAACCTTCACTTAACGCCTCTTTGTAATGCTTGCGGCAAACGGAAACATAACGCTCGTTACCGCCGATCACTACCTGTTCACCTTCATTGTATGGCCGCCCTTCTTGATCCAATCGCAGAACCATACTTGCCTTGCGGCCACAAAAGCAGATGGTAGACTGGCCCCATGAATCTCCAGACAGTTGGTATCACTTAAGTTAGTGATAGT
>NZ_JAPUEW010000053.1:0-62142 GCF_027492335.1 Klebsiella sp.
CTCCTGGAATTTACCTGAGGGAAGCATCATAACAATCACGCCAGTGCTTAGCACTCAGAGAAACCTGGGCACCGGCTTCGATAGCGCCGATCGGGCCAGATATAACGGCGCTCGCCAGGTTCATCCAGGTATCAGCAACCAGTTCTGGTTTATCCAACAGTGGACGAACGTCGCCGCCATACATGGCATCAGAGAATGGGCCATAGTTGTCGGAGAGCTGTTTCGCCCCACGACCAAAGTAGCTAAGGAAATCGCCATCTTTGTCTTTACCACACGGCCAGGTCTGACCCTGCCAGATATCCGGGTTACATTCGCCGTTGTAGCCGCCTTTCTGCCCTTCTACCCAACCTACTTCGCGGAGATAGACCAAAGCCTGACGCCATTCAGGAGTATCACGCCAGCTTTCATGGCCACCGGTTTCCTGCGCAAAGTGAGCAAACACTGGTTGCCAGAGATTTTAGGGAGGAACGGCATCATCTGCTAATCACATTACCTCTCACTGATCTCATCTCGCATCAGTAAACAACATATAAAAAAAGGGCCGGAAAATCCGACCCTTAGAGGTAAAAAGTGATATTGATAATCAGGCGTAACCGTAGCTCATCAGACGCTGATAGCGACGGTTGAGCAGCTCTTCTTCATTCAGAGTGTCGAGGTCAGCCAGGTCAGCCAGTAGTTGAGCTTTCAAGCTCGCCGCCATCGCTTCCGCATTGCGATGCGCACCGCCCAGCGGTTCCGGAATGATAGAGTCGATCAGCTTCAGCTCTTTAAGACGCGGAGCGACGATACCCATCGCTTCAGCGGCCAGCGGCGCTTTGTCGGCGCTCTTCCACAGAATGGAAGCACAGCCTTCCGGGGAGATAACGGAATAAGTGCTGTACTGCAGCATATTCACTTTATCGCCTACGCCAATAGCCAGTGCGCCGCCGGAACCACCTTCACCAATCACGGTGCAGATAACCGGTACGCTCAGACGTGACATTTCACGCAGGTTACGGGCAATCGCTTCAGACTGGCCGCGTTCTTCCGCTCCTACTCCCGGGTAAGCCCCTGGAGTGTCGATGAAAGTGATGATGGGCATTTTAAAACGCTCAGCCATCTCCATCAGACGCAACGCCTTACGATAGCCTTCTGGTGCCGGCATCCCGAAGTTGCGACGAATTTTCTCTTTGGTTTCGCGCCCTTTTTGGTGGCCGATAATCATCACCGGACGCCCGTCCAGACGCGCAATCCCACCGACGATAGCTTTATCGTCAGCGTAAGCGCGGTCACCAGCCAGTTCGTCGAATTCGTCGAAAGCCAAGCGAACATAATCCAGGGTGTATGGGCGACGTGGATGGCGCGCCAGCTGAGCGACCTGCCATGCGCCAAGATCGGCGAAGATCTTGCGCGTCAGCTCTACGCTTTTTTCGCGCAGGCGATGCACTTCTTCATCGATATTAATATCCAGTTTCTCATCCTGGCGGCTTACCGCAGTCAGAGAATCGATTTTCGCTTCCAGCTCTGCAATCGGCTGTTCAAAATCAAGGAAATTCAGACTCATAGTATTCCTGTATTAGTCAAACTCCAGTTCCACCTGCTCCGAGCCGATAAGGCCACGCAGATCGTTGAGTAAACGATCGCTCGGAGAGACGCGCCATGTTGCGCCAAAACGCAACCGCGCGCGCGCATCCGCCCTCTGATAATAGAGGTGTACTGGAATGGTTCCCGAACGATGGGGTTCCAGAGACTGACGGAGTCGGTTTAAAAGCTGGTCATCAATTTGCCTGTCCGTCAGCGAGATAGCAAGCCCGCGAGCATATTTTTCCCGGGCTTCGTCAATGTCCATGACTTCACGAGCGGTCATTTTAAGCCCCCCGCTGAAGTCATCAAAGCTGACCTGTCCGCTGACGATAAGTATGCGGTCTTTTTCCAGCAATTGCTGGTATTTATCCAGGGCATCGGTGAATAACATCACCTCCAGACGCCCGGAACGGTCATCCAGCGTACAGATGCCGATACGATTGCCGCGCTTGGTGACCATGACCCGCGCCGCAATAACGAGCCCCGCCGCCGTGGTCACTTTACCACGATCGGTCGGATGCATGTCTTTGAGTCGTACGCCGCCAACATAGCGTTCGATCTCTCTCAGATACTGGTTAATCGGGTGCCCGGTCAGATACAGCCCCAGGGTCTCCCTTTCGCCATCCAGCACCACCTGTTCCGGCCACTGCTGGCAGTTAGCGTAGGATTGTTCAATTTGTTCCGGCTCTTCTGCCAGAACGCCAAACATATCAGCCTGGCCAATCGCTTCAGCTTTGGCGTGCTGATCGGCAGCTTTCAGCGCATCGCTCAACGAATTCATCAACGCCGCGCGATGCGGGCCGAGGCGGTCAAACGCCCCGGACATAATCAGTTTTTCCAGTACCCGACGGTTTAGCTTTTTGATATCAGTTCGCGCGCAAAGATCAAACAGCTCACGGAAATAACCGCCCTGGTTACGCGCTTCAATGATCGCTTCAATCGGGCCTTCACCAACGCCTTTGATGGCGCCGATACCATAAACGATTTCGCCATCGTCATTGACGTGGAAATGGTACAGGCCAGAGTTAATATCCGGCGGCAGGATTTTCAGCCCCATCCGCCAGCATTCATCCACCAGCCCAACCACTTTCTCGGTGTTGTCCATATCCGCGGTCATTACCGCCGCCATAAACTCGGCCGGATAGTGTGCCTTCAACCACAGCGTCTGGTAAGAAACTAAAGCATAAGCGGCGGAGTGCGATTTGTTAAATCCGTAACCCGCGAATTTCTCCACTAGGTCAAAGATTTTCATCGCCAGCTCGCCATCAACGCCGCGCTTTTTAGCCCCTTCTTCAAAGGTGCCACGCTGCTTGGCCATCTCTTCCGGCTTTTTCTTACCCATCGCACGACGCAGCATGTCAGCGCCGCCGAGGGTATAGCCGGAAAGCTCCTGGGCAATCTGCATGACCTGTTCCTGGTACAGAATGATGCCGTAGGTTGGCTCCAGTACCGGTTTCAAGCATTCATGCTGCCACTGCACGTCTGGATAGGAGATTTCTTCACGGCCGTGCTTACGGTCAATAAAGTTATCTACCATGCCCGACTGCAGCGGGCCCGGACGAAACAGGGCCACCAGGGCTATCATATCTTCGAAGCAGTCGGGCTGCAGGCGTTTGATCAGGTCTTTCATGCCGCGGGATTCAAGCTGGAATACCGCTGTGGTTTCCGAACGCTGCAGCATATCGAAGCTTTTTTTATCGTCGAGCGGGATAGCCGCGATATCTATCGGCTCCAGGCCCTGCTTCGCCCGGCGCGGATTGATCATTTTCAACGCCCAGTCGATGATCGTCAGCGTACGCAAGCCAAGGAAGTCGAACTTCACCAGCCCCGCGTATTCCACGTCGTTTTTATCGAACTGAGTAACCGGGTTTTGCCCCTGATCGTCGCAATATAGCGGAGCGAAATCGGTAATTTTAGTCGGCGCGATAACGACACCACCGGCATGTTTACCCGCGTTACGCGTGACCCCTTCCAGCTTACGCGCCATATCGATCAGCGCTTTGACTTCTTCATCGGCTTCGTAAATTTCCGGAAGCTGTGGTTCAGCCTCAAAAGCTTTTGCCAGGGTCATACCCGGATCGGGCGGCACTAGCTTGGATATGCGGTCAACAAACCCGTATGGATGTCCCAGCACGCGGCCCACGTCGCGGATAACCGCTTTCGCCGCCATCGTACCAAAGGTAATAATCTGCGAGACCGCGTCACGACCGTACATCTCCGCCACATGTTCGATAACCCTGTCACGTTTCTCCATACAGAAGTCAACGTCGAAGTCGGGCATTGAGACACGTTCCGGGTTAAGGAAACGTTCAAACAGCAGGTCAAACTCTAGCGGGTCCAGGTCGGTAATTTTCAGCGCATAGGCCACCAGCGAACCCGCACCGGAGCCTCGCCCAGGACCTACCGGCACGCCGTTATCTTTCGACCACTGGATAAACTCCATAACGATCAGGAAGTAACCCGGGAACCCCATCTGGTTGATAACCTGAAGTTCAATATCCAGACGTTCATCATATGGAGGGCGGGATTCTGCGCGCTTTTCAGGATCCGGGAATAAAAATTCGAGGCGCTCTTCCAGCCCCTCTTTTGATTTGACGACGAGAAAGTCTTCTGTCGACATTTCCCCGGTCGGGAACTGCGGCAGGAAGTATTCGCCAAGCCGCACGGTAACGTTGCAACGTTTGGCGATTTCAACGGTATTTTCCAGCGCTTCCGGAATATCAGAGAACAGCTCGCACATCTCCTCCTCGCTGCGCATATATTGCTGCGGCGAGTAGTTGCGTGGGCGCTTAGGGTCATCAAGGGTAAAACCGTCGTGGATAGCTACGCGAATTTCATGCGCATCAAAGTCGCCGGTTTCCAGAAAACGGACATCGTTAGTCGCGACAACGGGTAAACCGCACTCTTCCGCCAGTTGCACAGCCGCATGAAGATAGCTCTCTTCATCAGCGCGTCCAGTGCGGATCAGCTCTAAATAGTAACGATCGGGAAAATACTGCTGATAAAAAGAGACGCACTGCTCGACCAGCGCCATGTTACCGCGCGTCAGGCTTACGCCAACGTCACCCTTGCGCGCGCCAGATAACAGAATGAGGCCTTCCTGATGTTCAACCAACCAGTCGCGATCGATCCACGGCCCTAATGCGCCGTAACCGCGTTGATAAGCGCGGGAGATTAGCAGCGTCAGGTTTTGATAGCCGACGTTATTCGCTGCCAGCACCGTTAGTTCAGTCAGCTCATCACCCATCAAATCGCTCTGGACGTGAAAATCCGCACCGACAATCGGTTTAATCCCGGCGCCATGTCCCGTTCCATAGAACTTCACCAGCCCACAGAGGTTGGTAAAATCAGTGATCGCCAGCGCAGGCATACCGAGCGCGGCCGCCTTTTTCACTAACGGCCCGGTTTTCGCCAGGCCATCGATCATGGAATAGTCGCTGTGCACCCGCAGGTGTACGAAACGTGGTTCAGCCATCTTCAGATTCCGCGTTACTTAATTGCTTGCGTGTCAGTTCAGGACGCCAGGCCCAGCGCGCGTTTTACCGGGCCAAAGCTGCGCCGATATTGTTCGATTACGCCATGTTCCAGCAGCTTTTGCAGATGAAAAGCGGTGGGATAACCTTTGTGTTGTGCAAAACCGTACTGGGGGAATTGCCGATCCAGTTCGGTCATTTCAGCATCGCGCGTCACTTTCGCCAGAATAGACGCGGCGCTGATTTCCGCTACTCGACTATCGCCTTTAACAACAGCCAGCGAAGGTGCCGGTAGCGGCGGACAGCGGTTACCATCAATAAGAACAAACTCAGGGGAAATACTCAAGCCAGCAACGGCGCGCTGCATTGCCAGCATAGTCGCATGTAAAATATTCAGTTCATCGATCTCATGCGGCTCCGCACGACCGAGGCTCCAGCACAGCGCTTTTTCTTTTATCTCATCAAAGAGCGCAAGGCGGCGTTTTTCACTTAACTTTTTGGAGTCATTAAGGCCCACAATCGGTTTTGCCGGGTCAAGAATCACCGCCGCAGTCACTACCGCGCCAACCAGCGGACCGCGTCCGACTTCATCGACTCCGGCAACCAGATGGGTATGCGGGTAAACGAATTCCATCATTTTGCTAACTCCAGTACTGCGTCCGCCGCCTGCTCATCAGCGTTGCAGCGGATCTGCTGATGCAGGGCGCGGAAGGTTTCATGCATATCGTGGCTGGTTTTACCATCGGCCAGCAGCGGCTTCAGCGCATCGGCTAACGCCTGCGGCTGGCACTCGTCCTGCAACAGCTCTTTGACCAGTTCGCGCCCGGCCAGGAGATTTGGCAACGACACATAGTCGGTCTTCACCAGCCGTTTCGCCAGCCAGAAGGTAAATGGCTTCATACGATAACCAACCACCATCGGACACTTCGCCAGCATGCACTCCAGCGCAGCCGTACCGGAAGCCAGTAGCGCGGCATCGCTTGCTATCATCGCGTCTCGCGCCTGACCGTCCAGCATATGCACCGCAAGATCCGGTGCCGTTTCCGCTTTGATACGCTCAAACTGCTCCCGACGCTTCACATTGACCAGTGGCACAACCACTTCCAGGTCAGGGTAATAGCCTCGCAGGATCTGCGCCGTTTTCAGGAAATCGGCGCTAAGCATCTCGACTTCAGCCCCACGGCTACCGGGCAGTAGCGCCAGACAGTGTACTTCACGGGCAATTCCCAAGCGGTCGCGCGCGGCGCCTTTGTCCGGATCCAGCGGCATCGCATCCGCCATCGTGTGACCGATAAACCGACAAGGGACACTAAATCTGTCATAAAACGCTTTTTCGAAAGGCAGAAATGCCAGCACCAGATCGGTGGATCTGCCAATTTTGAAAACGCGTTTTTGCCGCCATGCCCACACCGACGGACTGACGTAATGGATAGTTTTGATACCCTGCTTCTTCAGATTACCTTCGAGGGTAATATTGAAATCAGGCGCATCAATACCAACGAAAACATCTGGCTTAAGTTCGGTGAATCGACGGGTGAGATCGGCGCGAATATGCAGCAGTCGACGCAGGCGCCCCAACACTTCCACAATACCCATCACCGCCAGCTCTTCCATCTCATACCAGGCTTCGCAGCCTTCGGCCTGCATCAATGGCCCGGCAACGCCAACAAAGCGGGCATCAGGTATGCGGGCTTTGAGCGCTCGAATAAGACCTGCGCCAAGAATATCGCCGGAGGTTTCTCCGGCGACCAGGGCAATCGTCAGGGGACGCGATTCAGTCATTAACGAATCAGGCCGCGCGTAGAGCGGGCAAAGAAGTCGCTGAATGCCTGAACTTCAGGGTATTGTGCCGCCAGCTCGGCAATCTCGGGTTTCGCTTCGTCCAGCGTTTTGCCGCTGCGGTACAGCAGCTTATACGCGTTACGAATCGCGGTGATCGCCTCACGGCTGAAACCGCGGCGTTTGAGCCCTTCGATATTGACGCCAAACGGCGTTGCGTGGTTGCCCTGAGCAATAACAAACGGCGGAACATCTTGCGCAACACCGGAGCAGCCGCCAACCATGACATGTGCGCCGATGATGCAGAATTGATGTACTGCGGTCATGCCGCCGATGATAACAAAATCATCCAGCGAGACATGGCCAGCAAGCGTCGCGTTATTGGCCAGAATACAGCGGTTGCCAAGCGTACAATCGTGCGCCACGTGCGCGTTGATCATCAGCAGGTTATCGCTGCCCACCTTCGTTAATCCACCGCCCTGTACTGTGCCACGATGAATGGTGACGCTTTCGCGGATGCGGTTGCGATCGCCAATTTCCACACGGGTTGGTTCACCAGCATATTTCAGATCCTGGTTAACTTCGCCGATGGAAGCGAACTGATAGATCTCGTTATCGCGGCCAATTTTGGTATGACCATTAATGACAACATGAGACTTCAGTACGGTGCCTTCGCCAATTTCGACGTTAGCGCCAACAATACAAAACGGACCAATGTGAACGTTAGCACCAATAACGGCGCCTTCTTCTACAATGGAGGAAGGATGAATAAAGGCGGTTTTATCAATCACGTATCAGGCCTCCCGGCTACGGGCACACATCATCGTTGCTTCGCAAACCACTTTTCCATCAACCAGCGCAACGCCTTTGAAACGAGTCAGGCCGCGACGGGTTTTCTCAAAAGTGACTTCCATAATCATTTGATCGCCAGGTACGACCGGACGTTTGAAACGCGCTTCGTCGATCCCGGCAAAATAATACAGCTCACCCGGCTCCAGTTTTCCCACGCTTTTGAATGCCAGAATGCCGGTGGCCTGCGCCATTGCTTCCAGAATCAGTACACCCGGTAAAATCGGCTTACCAGGGAAGTGCCCCTGGAAAAACGGCTCATTTACAGAAACATTTTTTACTGCGCGCAGAAAACGACCTTCTTCAAAATCCAGCACGCGATCTACCAGCAGGAACGGGTAACGGTGAGGGAGAAGTTCCAGAATCTCTTCAATGTGCAGAGTATGAGTGTCAGTAGTCAAAATACTCTTCCTGTCTAAATATACTAAAGGGCAATAATAACACGGCCTGCGGCAATCTCATGAATGCAACAGGCCGAAAATTTAATGTGTCGGGTGAAGCACTAATCTTGCTGATTAACCTTGCGCTCAATAGCTTTGAGACGCTTGCTCATATCATCAATATTCAGCACCAACGCAGCCGTTTTTCGCCAAACCTTATTCGGTTGCAGCGGAATACCTGAAGAGTAAACTCCCGGCTCGGTGATTGGACGCATAACCATTCCCATCCCCGTTACGGTAACTTTATCGCAGATTTCCATGTGTCCGTTGATCACGCTGGCGCCGCCAATCATGCAGTAGCGGCCAATTTTCAAGCTGCCCGCCATAATCACACCGCCAGCAACGGCAGTATTGTCACCAATCGTCACGTTGTGCGCAATTTGGCATTGATTATCGATGATCACACCGTTGCCGATCACAGTATCGTCCAGCGCACCACGATCAATGGTAGTACAAGCGCCAATCTCCACACGATCGCCAATAATAACGCGACCCAATTGTGGGATCTTAACCCAATTACCACGATCGTTGGCGTAACCAAAGCCATCCGCACCAATTACCGTACTGGATTGGATCAGACAATTCTCGCCGATCTCAATATCGTGGTAAACGGTCACATTGGCCCACAAACGCGAGCCAGCACCAATTTTCGTATTTTTCCCAACGAAGCATCCCGCGCCGATAACAACGTTATCGCCGAGCACAACACCCGATTCAATAACAGCATTCGGGCCAATAGCAACGTCAGTACCCAGCTTAGCCGTGGCGTCAATAACCGCGCTGGGCGCGATATTCTGCGCCGGCTGCGGCGTGGTATCAAGAATTTGAGCCATGCGCGCGTATGTCAGGTAGGGATTACGCACTACCAGCGCGGCACTATGGGCAAAGGGCAAATCATCCTGCGTCATCACGACAGCAGACGCCTGGCAAGCGGCCAGGTGTTCACGGTACTTAGGATTTACCATGAAAGTAATATGGCCCGTTTTAGCGGATTGCATGGACGCAACGCCGGTGATGACGATATCGCCATCACCGTGTAGTTCTGCATCCAACTGCTGTGCTAAATCAGCCAGTCGAATTGAAGGCATTACTTATTTAACCTGTTTTAGCACATCAGCGGTGATGTCTTTTACATCGCTGCTGTTGTATGCCACGGCATTAGAGTCAACAACCAGATCGATGCTCTGATCTTTAGCAACGCTCTGCACTGCGCTCTGGATACGAGTCACCAGCTTGCCACGTTCTTCATTAGAACGACGTGCGCGGTCCTGCTCGAAAGACTGGGCTTTCTGGGAGAAAGTCTGGCGCTGAGCCATCACGTCTTTTTCCAGTTTGGTACGATCAGCACCGGCTTTCATGGACTGCAGACGCTGCATTTTAGACTGCAGGTCGCCTTCCATACGCTGCAGCTCGCTTGCGCGACCTTTAAACTCGTTTTCCAGCGTGTTAGAAACGCCTGTTTTCTGGGCAACCTGTTGGAACAAGTTGTTCATGTTAACCATTGCAATTTTATCTGCCGCCTGAGCGGAAGTTACCATTGCTAAACCCAGACCTGCAGCTAATAACCACTTTTTCACAATAAACTCCTTACCATCCCATGAGTACCCTGGGGTACCGTTATTTGCGTGGCCAGGCGATAACCTCAGTTATCGCCAATAGTCAGCGCTATACTGCTCTTGCATTCCATTGCAGCCAACACAATTACCAGGTTTTACCGATGTTAAACTGGAACTGTTCAGCTTTGTCTCCATCGTACTTTTTAAACGGCTGGGCGTAGGAGAATACCAACGGCCCTAACGGCGACATCCACTGAACTGCGATACCCGCAGACATACGAATGTTGTTCGGATCGCTGTAGTCCGGATAGCCCGGATACGCACCAGAATCCCAGTGAGTATCCCACACGGTCCCCATGTCCCAGAAGAAGGAAGTACGGACCGAATTTGCATATTTATCGCTAATAAACGGCGTTGGAGTGATCAGCTCCAGGCTGGCGACCGCCATGGCGTTACCGCCCACAGCGTCATCAGACTTACATGGTGCAGATTGATCACGATTACATTCGTTATCATAACTATCATCACCGTCATGACGGCTGCTGGCAGGCAGATAAACCGCTTTCGGGCCAATTGTATTGGACTGAAAACCACGCACGGTGCTTGAACCACCGGCATAGAAGTTCTCATAGAACGGCATCTCTTTACCGCCCAGACCATTACCGTAACCAAAGCGGGTACGTCCCAACATGACCCACTGATGATCGTCATCGATTGGTACATAGGTCGCCGTATCCAGCGTCGCTTTGTAGTATTCGTTGTCAGATCCCGGAATCGTCACTTTACCATTCAGATTAACGCGCGAACCTTCGGTCGGGAAGAAACCACGGTCCAGCTTGTTGTACGTCCAACCATAGTTGAAGGTGAAGTCATCAGCGCTGAACGAGTTTCTGTCGTTCGTGTTGTCCGGATACTGGCCCATCGAATTCAGATAACGCCACATTGATACCTGCGGCTGCATATTGGACAAGGAGTTATGCACATAGCCCAGACCCGCGCGCAGCGAATTGTATTCGTTAATCGGGAAGCCCAGCGTGATGTCTGTACCATAACTTTTGTTGGTATAGTCAGACAGGTCCGCATCGTTAGCATCGAAGTCGTTATAGAAGACACGACCACCGAGGCTGACGCCATCCACGGTAAAGTACGGGTTAGTCACCGACAGTTCAGTATAGGTCTGGTAATCGTTTTTGGTGCCGTTAATACCAACAGAATAGCCAGTACCGAGCCAGTTATCCTGCTGAACGCCAGCCTGGAAGCTAACGCCGCTTTCAGTGCCGTAACCAACACCAAAGTTAAAGCTACCGGTATTACGTTCTTTAACCCTGTAGACAACGTCTACCTGATCCGGGCTACCCGGTACACGCTGCGTATCGGTATCAACCGTTTCAAAATAGCCCAAACGGTTCAGACGATCTTTACCCTGGTCAACCAGGTCGCTCCCCAGCCAGGCACCTTCCATCTGACGCATTTCACGACGCAGAACGGAATCTTTCGAGGTATCGTTACCTTCAAAACGCACTTTACGCACGTAATAACGGTTACCCGCATCCACGTTAACGTGCAGCTTCACCGTCTTGTCGGTATCGTTGATTTCCGGCTGGGACTGAACGCGCGGATAGGCGTAGCCATAGCGACCGAGGAGTTTCTTAATATCATTCTCCATTTTGGTCACTTTGGTGCCGTTATACAGCTCGCCCGGCTCCACTTTGGTCAGCGCTTCGATTTCTGCCGAATGTCCCGCCAGATCGCCCGTCACCTGCACACCAGAAAGCTTGTACTGATCGCCTTCGGTAATGTTGACGGTGATGTAGATGCCCTTTTTGTCCGGCGTCAGGCTAACCTGCGTGGAATCAATGTTGAAACGGGCATAGCCGCGATCCAGATAGTAACTACGCAGAGTTTCGAGGTCCCCTGCCAGCTTCTGTTTCTGGTATTTGCGATCGCCAACCACGTTCCACCATGGCACTTCATCGCGCAGCTGGAATGTCGAAATCAGTTCATCAGTGCTGAAAGCATGATTGCCGACGATATTGATCTGCTGGATTTTAGCCGATACGCCTTCCTGGAATACCAGTTTCAAGTCGACACGGTTACGCGGTAGCGGCGTCACGACAGCTTTTACGCTGGCGCTGTACTTGCCGACGCTGTAGTAAAAATCTTCCAGCCCTTTTTCAATATCAGCGAGCGTGGTGCGATCGAGAGATTCCCCTACGCGTACGCCGGATGCCTCAAGGTTTTGCTTGAGCATGTCATCTTTCACCGACTTGTTGCCGGAGAAAGTGATGCTGGCAATCGTTGGACGCTCTTTCACCTGCACCAGCAGGGTATCACCATCGCGCAGGACGCGGACATCCTCAAAGTTGCCAGTGGCAAACAGAGCACGGATGGTGTTACTGATATCATCATCGGTTACGGTATCGCCAGGACGCACTGGCATACTGAGGAGGGCCGCACCAACAGCGACACGCTGCAAGCCGTCGAAATGAATGTCCTTCACCACGAACCCTTCAGCACCGTATACGGTTGCGCTGCTAAACAGCAGCGACGCTATGAGCAACTTTTTCATCGCCATCGTTATTATGCGTTCTTCCTAACAAACTCTCTTACAACCGAGAGAAATCATTGAAAAGTGCAAGCCCCATTAACAACACCAGCAATATTGAGCCAATGCGATAACTAAAGTCTTGAACTCGCTCGGATACCGGTCCGCCTTTCAGCTTTTCAATCGCCAAAAACAGCAAATGCCCCCCGTCAAGAACAGGAAGCGGGAACAGGTTGATTATTCCGAGGTTCACGCTAATCAGCGCAAGGAACATCAGGTAATAAATCAGCCCGTACTCCGCTGACATCCCAGCCCCCTGGGCGATAGAAATCGGCCCGCTGAGGTTGTTCAGTTTGACATCACCGGTTATCAATTTGCCCAGCATCCTGACCGTTAACGACATCAGCTGCCAGGTTTTATCCGTGGCTTCAGCGATGGCGGCAAACGGCCCGTACTGACGCACTGTCTTATATTCATCAGGCAGCGGGATGACCTTAGGTACGACCCCTGCAAACCCCTCAGCTTTGCCCCTGGTGGACTTTGAATCTGGCGTCAAGGTTACCGATAAAGGACTCCCCTGCCGTTCGATGTCCAGAACTAACGCACTTCCCGGATTATCACGCACAAGATTAACAAACGTCATCCACTGCGTTAACGGTTGACCATCGACTTTAACGATCCTGTCGCCCGCTTGCAAACCCGCCTTCTGCGCCGCCGAGTTAGATTGAACTTCTGCCAGGACGGTATCAATCTGCGCGCTGCGCGGCTGAATGCCTAACGAAGCTACTGGATCTTGTTTATCCGGTTCAAACGCCCAGTGCTGCAGATCGAGGATTTTATCCTGACGTTGATTGGTCCCGAAAGGGGCAACGGTAACTATTGTTTGCCGATCGCCTATCTTCGCCACCAGCGCCATACGCACAGCATCCCAATCAGGCGTTTCGATGCCATCTATCGCTTTAAGTTCCGTTCCTTTTGCAATTTGTGCTTGCGCGGCTATCGAGTTGGGCGTTATATCGCCAACAACCGGACGAACGCCAGGGACACCAATAATGAAGACCAACCAGTAGGCAAAAATGGCAAAAAGGAAGTTGGCGATAGGCCCAGCGGCAATAACAGCAGCACGCTGACCAACGGTTTTGTTGTTGAAAGCGTAGTGGCGCATCTCGGGCGCCACCGGCTCGACGCGTTCGTCGAGCATTTTGACATAGCCACCCAGCGGGATAAGAGCAATGACGAACTCCGTGCCCTGCTTATCGTAGCGCCGCCAGAGAGCCTTGCCAAAACCAATGGAAAAGCGCTCAACACGGACGCCACAGCGGCGAGCAACCCAGAAATGGCCAAATTCATGGACGGTGATCAACACGCCCAGCGCAATAATAAAAGCAGCCAAATTCCAGAGAACGCTCAGCATAAAATTTTCCGTCAAATCGTCCTGAAAACTAACAATAGCAGACACGCAAACACAGGGACCGCAGCCGTCAGGCTATCAATACGATCCAGAATACCACCGTGTCCGGGAATAAGATTCCCGCTATCTTTAATGCCAGCTTCTCGTTTAAACATGCTTTCTGTGAGATCGCCAAGTACCGAGGCCAAAGCCGCAATAACGGAGCAAACCAGCAGGACCGTCGGCGTGACATCCAGATGAGCCCACCAGCCGTAAGCCCATGAGATAACTGCCGCCGTGAGCAGCCCACCAAAAAATCCCTGCCAGGTTTTGCCCGGAGACACTTTTGGCGCCAGCTTATGCTTGCCGAACATTTTACCAAACATGTAGGCACCGGAATCCGCGCCCCAGACCAGGATCATCACGTACAGCAACCACAGCGCACCACTGTAATGGTCATCGGCGTAATGCCAGGCGCGCAGCGCCAGCATGCCCCAAAAAAATGGGACAATGGTCAGGATGCCAAAAATCAGACGTAGCGTTTTTGAGTTACGCCAGAAGGCGGCAGAAGCGGGATAAGTCAGTACCAAAATAAGCGCAACTATCCACCAGCCAAATGATGCCCATAGCGACCCCTCAACCAACGGTTGGTGAACGTCGTAATGGTATTCCGGCATAAGAAAAAGCATCAACGCCAGCAGCAGGCCGCAGAGCACCGACAGCCAGACTCTCTGCGTCGTTGAAGTGAAACCGCTAAATTGCCCCCACTCCCACGCGGCGAGCATACAGACGACCAGCGTGACGATGGCAAAACCCGCGGGCGGCAATAGAAAAAGCGCCGCTATAACGACGGGGATTAAGACGAAAGCAGAAATCAGGCGATACTTCAGCAAAAGTGACCCCCATCAGGCATTATTGCCACCCGGCTCAGTGCCGCCGAAACGACGCTCTCGATTAACAAAGGCATGGAGTGCACCTTCAAAGTCCTGTTCAGCGAAATCGGGCCAAAGAACATCCGTAAAGTAAAGTTCGGCATAGGCAATTTGCCAAATCAAAAAGTTACTGATGCGATGCTCTCCCCCGGTCCTAATAACTAAATCTACGGGTGCAAGCTCATTCATACAAACCTGCTGGCTCAGCATCTCTTCCGTGATTTGATCGGGTTGCAGCAACCCTTCCTGTACCTGTTGGGCCAAATGACGAACGCCCTGGACGATATCCCAGCGGCCGCCATAGTTGGCAGCAATATTCAGGGTCAAACCTGTATTGTTCTCAGTCAACGCCTCCGCTTTACGGATACGCTCCTGCAAACGTGCGTTAAAACGTGTTGTCTCGCCGATAATACGCAGACGCACATTATGCCTGTGCAGGCTTTTCACTTCGCTATCCAACGCCCAGACAAACAGCTCCATCAGCGCACTGACCTCCTGCGCCGGGCGGTTCCAGTTTTCACTACTGAACGCGTATAACGTCAACGCTTCAATACCATTATTAGCCGCGAAAGAGACGGCGCGACGCACGGACTTCGCGCCGGCTTTATGGCCGAAGGCACGAATTTTTCCTTGCCGTTTCGCCCAGCGACCGTTGCCGTCCATAATAATGGCAACATGGCGACAACCATGCGCAGGCGACATTTCGCTGACAGTTTGATTAGCAGACAACATAACGCGTTTTAAGTCCATAATAAGGATTAGCTAAGCCACCAAACACGGGCCACCGGTCAGCGCTGGATACGCATTTTTATCCGGTACCGGAGCTACGGCCAATCGCAGAGAACAACCAAAAGCTTTACGCAAAAAAGCCGTGTTTTGCCACGGCCACCGTAATCTTTCACAACAAAATGCAACGATCGGGTGGCGCAGACTATATCACCGAAGCCCAGCGCCCACAAATATCACAGTGAGTATCAGAATTTGCTCCGAGCGGCCAGTAACTGGCTTGCGCTCACCCGAGCCATCGCGTCAATCTCCAGCACTTCATCAATACTTTGCGGCTCATTTAGCGTCTGTTGATCCAGGACCGACTGATTGACTGCTGCAATATCAGTGAAACGGATATCATCGTTCAGGAACGCGGCTACGGAGACTTCATTCGCCGCATTCAGCGCTGTTGTCGCCGCCTGCCCCGCATCAAAGGCATCCATCGCCAGCTTCAGGCAAGGATAACGCCCGTAATCCGGTGCGGAGAAGCTCAGGTTACTCAACTGGCAAAAGTCCAGCGGTTTCACTCCAGAGTTAAGACGCTTTGGCCACCCCATAGTGTGGGCAATCGGCGTACGCATATCCGGCTCACCGAGCTGTGCCAGGACGCTACCGTCCTGATAACGCACCATCGAATGAATCACTGATTGCGGATGGATAAGCACTTCCATTTGCTGCGCCGAAGCATTAAACAACCAACGTGCTTCGATATACTCCAGTCCCTTGTTCATCATGGTGGCTGAGTCGACGGAAATTTTGCGCCCCATTGACCAGTTTGGATGATTACAGGCCTGGTCTGGCGTCATTGCCGCCAGTTCGGAAATCGCCGTTTCCCGAAAAGGGCCCCCGGAACCGGTCAGCAGAATCGACGCCACGCCGTTCTGCGTTAAATCAGCGTATCCCAGATTGTGTTGAATTGTTTCCGGCATACTCTGAAAAATCGCATTGTGTTCGCTATCAACCGGCAGCAGACGAGCCTCGAACTGCTGCACCGCCTCCATAAACAGGCGACCACAGGTCACCAGCGACTCTTTATTCGCCAGCAGCACCGTTTTCCCGGCGCGAATGGCTGACAGCGTCGGTACCAGCCCTGCCGCTCCGACAATCGCTGCCATCACCTGATCAACATCGTCCAGTGCCGCAACCTCAGCAGCGGCCTGCTGGCCACTCATGACTTCAGTACGGCTGCCGTGTTCGCGGAGTTTTGTCCGCAACAGCTCAGCGCTGTGTGCATCATCCATAACCGCGTAACGAGGGGAAAATTCCAGACATTGTTCAACCATGCGGTCGACATTTTTCCCGGCGACCAGCGCGGTAATCGAAAAGCAGTCAGGATTATGGCGCACCACATCCAACGTGCTGCAGCCGATAGAACCGGTCGAACCGAGAACGGTTAATTGCTTCATGAGACGCCCAGAAGAATTAAGACAGGATAAAAAGCAAAACGCCGCCAGCAAGCCCTTATGCATCAATTATCAGGTGAGAGCGGAGGCACAGAGCCTTTGACATGGTGCCAAAGGCTACAAGGCCAGCCGTCTAAACGCAATCCCGAAAATTGAGCGTACGGTCTCCTGTACGGCGTTTCAGATTTTACGCAGGCCGCACTTCCGGCCCGCGAATTGGCAGAGAATCAGAACTGCATCAGTTCCGCTTCTTTATCCGCCAGCGCCGCATCAACTTTCTTGATAGCAGCGTCGGTCATTTTTTGCACGTCGTCCTGAGAGCGGCGATCGTCGTCTTCGCTGATCTCTTTCTCTTTCAGAAGTGCTTTTACTTTGTCGTTGGCGTCGCGACGAACGTTACGCACGGCAACGCGCGCCTGTTCAGCTTCACCACGCACGATTTTGGTCAGATCTTTACGACGTTCTTCGGTCAGCGGCGGTAGCGGAACGCGGATATCGGTACCCGCAGAGCTTGGGTTCAGACCGAGGTCAGATGCCATAATCGCTTTTTCAACGGCCGGGCTCAGCGAGCGATCGAACACGTTGATTTTCAGAGTACGGGAATCTTCTACCGTTACGCTTGCCAGCTGACGCAGCGGCGTCGGCGTGCCGTAGTATTCCACGACAATACCATCCAGCAGGCTGGGAGAAGCACGACCCGTGCGTATTTTGCTGATTTGGGTTTTGAACGCTTCAACGCATTTATCCATGCGTACTTCAGCATCTTTTCTGATATCGCTAATCACGTTACGAATCCTTGAAAACTTGTCTCAGGCAGACCAGACAATTGCACATAGTGGAAATGTGCTAAGTATAGCCCTGATTAATATGTTTACGGGTAAGGCACTATCCCACGACGGTAGTGCAAAATCTTACCTCTATTTCTACACAAAATCATTCAAGTTGTATCAAGGCGGCAACTGAGCGAATCCTCAGTCACTTACTACAGTAAATGACTGAGGTGAGCAAAGGCAGCCAACGCAGAAACAGCTTGAAGGATGAAGTGTAACACGGAAATTATTCCGTGATTAACGTCCCTTCTTTTTCACCCATCACCACACGGCGCAGCGCGCCTGGCTTGTTCATGTTGAACACGCGAATCGGCAATTTATGGTCACGGGCCAGGGTGAAGGCTGCAAGATCCATCACTTTCAGTTCTTTATCCAGTACTTCGCTGTAGGTCAGCTGATCGTACATGGTGGCAGAAGGATCTTTGGCCGGGTCAGCGGTAAATACGCCATCAACTTTCGTCGCTTTCAACACAACATCAGCTTCGATTTCGATACCGCGCAGGCAAGCTGCGGAATCAGTGGTAAAGAAAGGATTGCCCGTACCGGCGGCCAGAATCACCACGCGGTTGTTACGCAGCAGGCTGATAGCTTCCGCCCAACTGTAGTTATCACATACGCCGTTCAGCGGAATAGCTGACATCAGGCGGGCGTTCACATAGGCGCGATGGAGAGAATCACGCATTGCAAGGCCGTTCATGACCGTTGCCAACATGCCCATGTGGTCGCCCACAACGCGGTTCATACCTGCTTTCGCCAGACCAGCTCCACGGAACAAGTTACCGCCACCAATCACTACGCCAACCTGAATACCCAGTTCAACCAGTTCTTTGATTTCCTGAGCCATACGGTCAAGTATGCTTGCATCAATACCGAAGCCTTCTGAACCTTGCAGCGCTTCGCCACTTAATTTAAGCAGAATACGTTTGTAGACGGGTTTTGCATTGGTAGCCATGTTTCTTTCCTGAGACTGTCAACGAATGAGATGAATTATTTCTGGCGACATTGTACGTCGCTTTCCAGCGTAGCCACCAGAGCGGTTGGCTGAATTTACAAGTTAGGCACAAAAAGAAGCCGCCCTCAGGCGGCTCCTTTTTTGAAAATTAAGACTGCTTGGACATCGCAGCAACTTCTGCTGCAAAGTCAGTCTCAACTTTCTCGATGCCTTCACCCACTTCAAAGCGGATGAAACCAGTCACGTCAGCGTTGTGCTCTTTCAGCAGCTGAGCAACAGATTTGCTCGGATCCATAACGAAAGGCTGACCAGTCAGAGAAACTTCGCCGGTGAATTTCTTCATGCGGCCTTCAACCATTTTCTCTGCGATTTCTTTCGGCTTGCCAGACTGCATGGCGATGTCCAGTTGAACCTGGTACTCTTTTTCTACTACGTCAGCAGAAACATCTTCCGGCTTAACGAATTCAGGCTTGCTTGCAGCAATGTGCATAGCCAGCTGTTTAACCAGCTCAGCGTCAGCGCCTTTAGCCGCAACCAGAACACCGATACGCGCACCGTGCTGGTAAGAACCCAGAACTTCGCCTTCCAGGGAAGAAACGCGACGAATGTTGATGTTCTCACCAATTTTAGCAACCAGCGCAACGCGTTCTTCTTCGAACTGTGCTTTCAGTACTTCAACATCAGTGATTTTGCCTGCAACAGCAGCGTCCAGTACTTTGTTAGCGAATGCCTGGAAACCACCATCTTTAGCTACGAAGTCAGTCTGGCAGTTAACTTCCAGAATGATGCCGTAGGTGCCGTCAATTTTAGTGATGATCACGCCATCAGCAGCAACGTTGCCTGCTTTTTTCGCTGCTTTAATAGCACCGGATTTACGCATGTTTTCGATTGCCAGCTCGATGTCGCCGTTAGCTTCGGTCAGCGCTTTTTTGCAATCCATCATGCCTGCGCCAGTACGCTCGCGCAGCTCTTTTACCAGGGATGCGGTAATTTCAGCCATTCTTTAATCCTCGGGAGATTTGACTCGCCCGGTTCCAGGAACCAAACGAATTTAAAAGTGAAAAAGGGGCCGCTAAGAGGCCCCTATTTATACACGGTACTAAATAAGGGGATAACCTTATTATTCAGCTTCTACGAAGCTTTCTTCCGCTTGAGAAGCCAGATCCTGCGAACGACCTTCACGCACGGTAGTCGCTACAGCACCCAGGTACAGGCTAACTGCGCGGATTGCGTCGTCGTTACCCGGGATAACGAAGTCAACACCGTCCGGATCGGAGTTAGTATCAACGATAGCAAATACCGGAATACCCAGGTTGTTTGCTTCTTTGATAGCGATGTGTTCGTGGTCAGCGTCGATAACGAACAGTGCGTCCGGCAGGCCGCCCATGTCTTTGATACCGCCCAGGCTGTTTTCCAGCTTGCCCAGCTCACGAGTACGCATCAGCGCTTCTTTCTTGGTCAGCTTGTCGAAAGTACCGTCCTGAGACTGAATTTCCAGATCTTTCAGACGTTTGATAGACTGACGAACGGTTTTCCAGTTAGTCAGCATACCGCCCAGCCAGCGATGGTTCACGAAGAACTGGTCGCAGCTGTTAGCAGCTTCTTTCACCGCTTCGCTTGCAGCGCGTTTAGTACCAACGAAAAGGATTTTGCCTTTACGAGAGGAGATCTTGTTCAGTTCAGCCAGAGCTTCGTTGAACATCGGTACAGTTTTCTCAAGGTTGATGATGTGAACTTTGTTACGTGCGCCGAAGATGAAAGGCTTCATTTTCGGGTTCCAGTAACGGGTCTGGTGACCAAAGTGAACACCAGCCTTGAGCATGTCGCGCATGGAAACAGTTGCCATGTTTAAAACCTCTATATTAGAAAGTTGGGGTTAAGCCTCCACGCATCCCATATTACCGACCCCAAGGGGCACCCCGGAATATGTGCCGATACGTGTGTGTTGTTACACAAAGTGAGATTTATCGCTTCAGTCCATCTTGTGTATCTGAGAATGGAACGGAAGTCCGGCGCGCTTTATACCACAAAACCAACCCAGACACCAACTGTTGTTGACGTAGCGTGCTGTTAATGATTCTCAATTTGGCAGCAGGACACCCGGACTGTTAACATTGATCGGACATAATCTATTATTGTCGAAAAAATCGACATTGCTGGACACTATCCATGGCTATTTCTATCAAGACATCTGAAGACATCGAAAAAATGCGCGTCGCCGGTCGCCTGGCCGCCGAAGTGCTGGAAATGATTGAACCTTACGTAAAACCGGGCGTCAGCACCGGCGAACTGGACCGCATCTGCAACGATTATATCGTTAACGAGCAAAAAGCCGTTTCAGCTTGCCTGGGCTATCACGGTTTCCCGAAATCCGTCTGCATCTCTATTAATGAAGTGGTATGCCACGGGATCCCGGATGACGAAAAATTGCTGAAAGATGGCGATATCGTCAACATTGATGTCACCGTGATTAAAGATGATTTCCACGGCGACACCTCGAAAATGTTCATCGTCGGCAAGCCAACCATTCTTGGCGAGCGCCTGTGCCGCATCACCCAGGAAAGTCTGTATCTGGCGCTGAAAATGGTCAAGCCAGGCATCAACCTGCGCACCATCGGTGCTGCGATTCAGAAACTCGTTGAAGCGGAAGGTTTCTCCGTGGTGCGCGAATATTGCGGTCACGGCATCGGTCGCGGCTTCCATGAAGAGCCGCAGGTTCTGCACTATGATTCAGCGGAAACCAACGTGGTCCTCAAACCGGGCATGACCTTCACTATTGAGCCGATGGTCAACGCGGGCAAAAAAGAGATCCGCAGCATGAAAGACGGATGGACGGTAAAAACCAAAGACCGGAGCTTGTCTGCACAGTACGAGCATACTATTGTGGTGACAGACAACGGCTGCGAAATTCTGACGTTACGCAAGGATGACACCATCCCGGCGATAATCTCGCACGACGAATGATGAAAAGCCGGCGCCAGCCGGCTTTTTTATGACGGGCGATAGTTTTTTCTTATGGTGGCGCGATGAGCAACTCTTTACCTGACACTGTCTCCCCTGCTCTGTCCGGTCAGCCGGATAATCCAGACGACTGGTCGCAAAACGATTTCAACTGTGCCGCCATTAAGGCGCATATCGATACATTCCAGCGTTGGCTGGGCGAGGCTTTTGATAACGGCATCGCCGCCGAACGATTAATAGAAGCACGTACCGAATTTATCGACCAGTTGCTCCAGCGACTATGGGTCGAATACGGCTTCGGCTCGGTCAACGACACCGCCCTGGTCGCGGTAGGCGGCTATGGTCGCGGCGAGCTCCATCCGCTCTCCGACATTGACCTACTGATTCTGAGCCGCAAAAAGCTGCCCGATGAACAGGCGCAAAAAGTCGGTGAACTGCTGACGCTACTGTGGGATATCAAACTGGAAGTCGGCCACAGCGTGCGCACCCTCGAAGAGTGCCTGCTGGAAGGGTTGTCAGATCTCAGCGTCGCCACCAACCTGATCGAATCGCGCCTGCTCATCGGCGATGTCGCGCTATTCCTTGAATTACAAAAACACATATTTAGCGACGGCTTCTGGCCATCAGAAAAGTTCTTTGCCGCAAAAGTCGAAGAGCAGAACATACGCCATCAACGCTATCACGGCACCAGCTATAACCTGGAGCCGGATGTCAAAAGTAGTCCTGGCGGCCTGCGCGATATTCACACTCTCCAGTGGATCGCACGCCGTCATTTTGGCGCCACTTCTCTTGATGAAATGGTCGGCTTCGGCTTCCTCACCGAGGCCGAGCGTAACGAGCTTAACGAGTGCCTGCATCAGCTATGGCGGATTCGCTTTGCCCTGCATCTTGAGCTAAACCGCTACGATAACCGCCTGCTTTTCGACAGACAGTTCAGCGTTGCCCGTCGCCTGCGCTATGAAGGCGAAAGTAACCAGCCCATTGAGCATATGATGAAGGATTTCTTTCGCGTCACGCGCCGAGTGAGCGAACTGAACCATATGCTAATCCAGCTGTTCGAAGAAGCAATTCTCGCTCTCACAGAGGACGAGAAACCGCGGCCCATTGATGACGATTTTCAACTGCGCGGTACGCTTATCGATCTACGCGATGACACGCTGTTTATCCGCGAGCCGCAGGCCATTCTGCGCATGTTCTATATGATGGTGCGTAACAGCAGCATCACCGGAATCTACTCCACCACGCTTCGCCATCTGCGCCACGCCCGTCGCCATCTGACGCAGCCGCTTTGCTATATCCCGGAAGCGCGAACCTTGTTCCTCAGCATGCTGCGCCATCAGGGCGCGGTAAGCCGCGGTCTGCTGCCAATGCACCGCCATAGCGTGCTGTGGGCGTACATGCCGCAATGGTCACATATTGTCGGTCAGATGCAATTCGACCTGTTTCACGCCTATACCGTTGATGAACACACCATTCGCGTCATGCTGAAGCTCGAGAGTTTCGCCAAAGAAGAGACCCGCAGCCGCCACCCGCTATGCGTTGAGCTGTGGCCACGTCTGACGCATCCAGAACTGATCCTTATTGCCGCCCTGTTCCACGACATCGCCAAAGGACGTGGCGGCGACCATTCGATCCTCGGCGCCCAGGACGTACTCAAATTTGCCGAACTTCATGGTCTCAATTCACGTGAAACGCAGCTTGTCGCCTGGCTGGTACGTCATCATTTACTGATGTCGGTTACCGCTCAGCGTCGCGATATTCAGGACCCGGAAGTGATCAAGCAGTTCGCCGAAGAGGTGCAAACGGAGAACCGTCTGCACTATCTGGTCTGTCTGACCGTCGCCGATATCTGCGCCACTAACGAAAACCTGTGGAACAGCTGGAAGCAAAGCCTGCTGCGCGAACTCTATTTCGCCACCGAAAAACAGCTGCGCCGGGGAATGCAAAATACTCCAGACATGCGTGAGCGGGTACGCCACCACCAGCTTCAGGCGCTGGCCCTACTGAGGATGGAAAATATTAATGAACAAGCTCTGCACTTGATCTGGAACCGCTGCCGCGCCAACTATTTCGTACGTCATACGCCGAATCAACTCGCCTGGCATGCGCGTAACTTACTCCAGCACGATCTCAGCAAACCGATGATTTTACTGAGCTCTCAGGCAACGCGCGGTGGCACCGAAATTTTTATCTGGAGCCCGGACAGGCCGTACCTGTTCGCTGCCGTTTGCGGTGAACTGGACCGCCGTAACCTTAGCGTCCACGATGCGCAGATCTTTACTACACGCGACGGTATGGCAATGGATACCTTCATTGTTCTTGAACCGGACGGCAGCCCGCTTTCCGCCGACAGGCATGAGGTTATTCGCCTGGGCCTGGAACAGACGATTACCCAACGTAGCTGGCAGCCACCAGCCCCGCGTCGTCAGGCGGCAAAATTGCGGCATTTTTCCGTCCCGACGGAGGTTAACTTCCTGCCAACGCATACCGATCGAAAATCGTTCCTTGAGCTGATCGCCCTCGATCAGCCGGGTCTATTAGCGCGCGTCGGCCAGGTGTTTGCCGACCTCGGAATTTCGCTCCACGGAGCGCGAATTACGACAATTGGTGAGCGAGTAGAAGATTTATTTATAATCGCCACAGCAGACCGGCGTGCCCTTAATAATGAGCTGCAACAAGAAGTGCAACAACGGTTGACAGAGGCCCTCAATCCAAACGATAAAGGGTAGCGAATTTAAATGTACATACACAAAGTCATTCGAGCTGCATCAAGGCGGCCAGGGAGAGAGCCTCAGGAGCTTACGATAGTCACTGGGGCGAACAAGCGCAGCCAACACAGAGGCAGCTTGAAGGATGAAGTGTATAAATGGAAAGAGAAACGATGCAGCAATTACAGAATATTATTGAGTCCGCCTTTGAGCGTCGCGCCGACATCACGCCGGCAAATGTGGATACCGTAACCCGCGAAGCGGTTAATCAGGTGATTTCTCTGCTTGATTCCGGCGCCCTGCGCGTCGCTGAAAAAATCGACGGCCAGTGGGTAACCCATCAGTGGCTGAAGAAAGCGGTTCTGCTCTCTTTCCGTATTAACGATAACCAGGTTATCGATGGTGCGGAAAGCCGCTACTTCGATAAAGTTCCGATGAAATTCGCTGATTATGATGAAGCGCGTTTTCAGAAAGAAGGTTTCCGCGTGGTTCCACCGGCAGCCGTCCGTCAGGGGGCGTTTATCGCTCGCAACACGGTTCTGATGCCGTCTTACGTGAACATCGGCGCATACGTTGATGAAGGCTCCATGGTTGATACCTGGGCAACCGTCGGCTCCTGCGCGCAGATCGGTAAAAACGTTCACCTGTCCGGCGGCGTCGGCATCGGTGGCGTACTGGAGCCGCTGCAGGCGAACCCGACCATCATCGAAGATAACTGTTTTATCGGCGCACGTTCTGAAGTCGTCGAAGGCGTGATCGTCGAAGAAGGTTCCGTGATCTCCATGGGCGTGTACCTGGGCCAGAGCACCAAAATCTACGATCGCGAAACCGGCGAAGTGTTCTATGGCCGCGTACCGGCTGGCTCCGTAGTGGTATCCGGCAACCTGCCGTCGAAAGATGGCAAGTACAGCCTGTATTGCGCCGTTATCGTGAAGAAGGTCGACGCCAAAACGCGCGGCAAGGTCGGAATCAACGAACTTCTGCGTACCATCGACTAAGCAGTATAAAAAGCGGGAGGCATCCCGCTTTTTTTATATATTAAGCTGGCGAAGATAGATTTTTTCGTTAATTATTCAAAGATTACGATGATATCAAAGGTACCGTTATGTACGATAATCTGAAAAGTCTTGGTATTACCAATCCTGATGAAATCGATCGCTATAGCCTGCGGCAGGAAGCCAACAACGACATTCTGAAAATCTATTTTCAGAAGGACAAAGGCGAGTTCTTCGCCAAAAGCGTCAAGTTTAAGTACCCACGTCAGCGTAAAACCGTTGTCGCAGACGGCATTGGTCAGGGATATAAAGAAGTCCAGGAGATCAGTCCAAACCTCCGCTATATCATTGATGAGCTGGATCAGATCTGCCAGCGCGATCGCACTGAAATCGATCTTAAGCGTAAAATCCTCGACGATCTGCGTCATCTGGAAAGCGTTGTTACCAATAAGATCAGCGAAATTGAATCCGATCTGGAAAAACTGACGCGCAATAAATAAGTCTGCTATGGGCCAAATACTGGCCCTGTTTCCCACCCTTCAGTCTCTTCTCCTTCATTTACTCATTTACAACGCCTGGAACATCAATCGCTCCCGCCCGTGACGGGAGTTTCTTAACGTTGTTCGTCCAGCTGTAAAGCAATATACAGCAACAAACGGTCGTCAAAACTCCCCAGGTCCAGTCCAGTCAGTTCAGAAATACGATTCAGACGATATTCCAGCGTATTACGGTGAATAAATAGCGCCTTTGAGGTCGCTAGCGGTTGCACATTGTGGCGGAACCACGCCTGTAGAGTACGCCTTAACAGACCGTTATTATCCATCGCTTTCAATCGAACCAGCGGACGCGCCAGCTCGTTGGCCTGCCAGCCGCCGCGCAGGCTATCCAGCAGCACCGGCAGCATCAGGTCCTGATAAAAATAGCTCCGACTCTCCGGCATTCGCTGTTTACCGACCATCATTGTGGTTCGGGCGGTACGGTAAGAACGTGCGATGCTACCAGGTCCGGTAAAGAAGTTACCCAGCGCCACACGAAAACGCAGCTGACCATTCTCTTTCATCCTGCTGATCAACTGCTCGACCCGTTTACAGTGATCTTCTGCATCCCAGCGGCCAAAAGCATTCAACGCAGGCTTCAGCACCACCATTTCAGTCAGTGAAACAATGGCCACCAGATTATTACGGTCCGGCGTCGTCAGCGCGGTTTGTAGCTGCTGTAGCTCCGCCATCGCGCTGTCTACGCCCAGTTGGCCGCTATCTACTTCAATCATTGCGACAACACGCGGCTGGTTCAGATCGATTCCCAACCGCTGCGCCCATTCGGTCAGCGCTGGGGTGTTCTCCTCCGCCTGAATCAGGTTCATCACCAGCTCTTCACGCAGACGGCTATCCTGGGCCAGGAGATGCATCAGCCGCGACTGCTCCAGCATCATCTCCGCGGTCATACAGACCAATTCACCGTATTTGCGCAGCGATTCCGGTTCACCGGTCAGGCCGATTACGCCAACGATTTCCCCTTCCAGACGCAGCGGCAGGTTGATGCCCTGGCGCACGCCGTGCAGATGTCGCGCCACGGCATCATCAATATCGACAACGCGCCCTTGTGAAAGGACCAGCAGCGCACCTTCGTGCAATTCACCAATTCGCTCGCGATCTCCGCTGCCGATAATGCGCCCGCGAGCATCCATTACGTTGATATTGGTATCAATGATGCGCATCGTGCGCGCCACGATATCCTGCGCCATTTTGGTATCAAGGTGCCAGCCAGCCATGTAACCCTCCCGTGAGCAGGCTATCAGCATAAAAGAGTTGGCAATAGGCCGCATTGTGCATTAGCACAAAGCCAAGATAAGAAGTATGGAGTTGTGGGAGGTGTCACAGAACGAAAAACGGAATGGCCTTCAGAGTGAAAAAAGCCCCTTCCCTCCGCAAGGAGAAAAGGGGCTTTGCAAGCCGATGTGGATTACTGCATCAGCAGGTAGATAGAGGTATCGCCACGCTGAATATTCAGTGCCAGAACCGACGGTTTGGCATCAAAGATTTTGCGCAGGTCGGCAATATTTTTCACCGGCTGCTGGTTAGCGCCAACGATGATATCGCCTTTCTTCAGGCCAATCTGCGCTGCCGGAGTCCCCGCTTTCACGTTGCTCACTACGACGCCTTTATCCTGGCCTTTGTTGCTCATTTCCGCACCTTCAATACCATTGAAGATAGTGCTTGAATCAACCTGATTCTGATTACTTTGCTGCAGCTCTACGGTCGTCGTTACCGGTTTGCCGTCACGCAGCAGACCAAGCTCGATTTTGCTACCGATAGGCATGGTACCCACCTGAGCACGCAGCGCGGCAAAGCTGCTAATTGGCTTACCGTTCAGCGTGGTGATCACGTCACCGGCTTTAATACCTGCTTTACCCGCCGCAGAACCCGGCATAACCTGGCTGACGAAAGCCCCGCGCTGAGCATCGACTTTCATCGCTTTCGCCAGTTCGGAGTTCAGCTCGGTTCCCATGATTCCCAGCTCACCGCGCTTAACCTGGCCAAACTTAACCATCTGATCGGTCAAGTTTTTCACCATGTTGCTCGGGATCGCGAAGCCGATACCGATGTTACCGCCGTCCGGTGCCAGGATCGCGGTGTTGATACCGATCAGTTCGCCGTTCAGGTTAACCAGCGCGCCGCCAGAGTTACCGCGGTTAATCGCCGCATCGGTCTGGATAAAGTTCTCGTAATTTTCAACGTTCAGGCCGCTACGGCCCAACGCGGAAACAATCCCGGAGGTCACGGTTTCACCGAGGCCAAACGGGTTACCAATCGCCACGGTGTAATCACCGACGCGCAGGGTATCAGAGTCCGCCAGCTTGATTGCGCTCAGGTTTTTCGGATCCTGAATTTGAATCAGCGCGATATCAGAACGCGGATCTTTACCGACCACTTTTGCCTCAAACTTACGGCCATCGCTCAGCTGAACTTTGATCGTCGTCGCGTTATCCACGACGTGGTTGTTGGTGACGACATAACCTTTAGCGGCATCAATGATCACCCCAGAACCAAGGGCCATAAATTTCTGCTGCTGGCCGCCGTCGCTACCCGGAGCGCCACCCTGCCCGCCGCCCTGACAGAACGGAGAGCTTTGGAACGGTGAACCGTCCTGGCAGAACGGTGAATTATCACCAAAGAACTGCTGGAAGTTACGCGGCATCCGCGGGGTATTAACGGTAGTGCTCCCCTCAACGTTGATGCTCACGACAGACGGCATCACCTTTTCCAGCATAGGAGCCAGACTCGGCATCTGCTGTGCATTAGTGGCCGAAGAAGCTGTTTCCGCCGCGCTCGCAGAGAGAGGGGACAACGCCAGACCTAAACTAAGAGCCAGAGCACTCATTGCTAACGTGGTTTTTTTCATATGTTTCAATCTCGATTTCAGATAACGGAATAGTTGCTGTTTACGTGACTATGAGAGTCATTTTATAGCGCGAAGTTCCGGAATGAAGTTTTGGTAAAAGTAAAAATTTATTGTTCGTCTTTACAAAACTCATGCTTATTCAACGGCCATCAATCGCCGATATTCATCCCATGCATACAAGTCCGTCATCCCGCTGATATAGTCCTGAATGAGACGACAGCGATAATAATATTCCCATAGCGGAAATTCAGCGCTATCGCGCGGGATCTTATTTACGGCTTCTACGTAGGCCAGACGATGGCGTGTCGAAAGTTTCTGGAACAGGCGTGAAGCGATCGGTAAACTTCGCACCCGCTCTTTTTCCACCAACAGACTAAACTCATCCAGCGATAATTTTAACAACGGCTGGTAGATATCCAACAGGCCGCTAATAACACGATAACCTTGCAATTCCAGCTGCTCAACATCTGGATGGCTAAATACATGTTTTACCGCAACATTTTTATAAAGCTCAAGCAACTGGCTGCAATCACTTTCGTCTTCAAGCAGCGCGTGATTAAAATCACCGGTAAAGACCCTTGGCAAATTATCAATAAAGCGACGCGCCGCATACGGTACCAGCTTATTCAGCGTATTGACCCGTAAATACATAAAGAACTGATCTTCAGTACTTCGGCTAAGAGAATTCGCACGAGATTTATCCCAGGCATTTTCAACAACCATGTTAAACAAAGAGCCTTTTTCGTGCTTCCCCCAGGCTTCGTAAAGATGCTGATAAAGCTGCTCCACGCTGAAAATACGTTTTTCTACCGCATCCTCAAGGTCGGCAACGCAATACGAGATGTCATCTGCGGCTTCCATAATCCACGTTAATGGGAACCGATTGTAAGGAGCCAGATCCAGTTCTTTACGCAACCTCGCAACATAGCCCTCTTCGGCTAAATAATAACCAGGTTTCTTCATTAAATAACTGTGGCTGGCAGGCGGCTCGCCTCGCCACCACGCCGGACGGGTATATTTAAGTATACAGCCCACCTGCGCCCAGGTCAGATTCATCCGCATCAGGGTATGCACTAAACGAATTCCCTGCGCATTTCCTTCAAACCAGCACAAATCCTGGCGAACCTTGCGGCGTAGCTCATTTAATTGGCTATCCCCCTCCTGCAAACGCAGCGCTTCGACCACGCAACGGTCTTCGGTTAGGGGCTGGCTGGCGGCATCGCCGGGAAACAGCCGCTGGCTGAACCAGTCGTTGATTGCCGCTTCGCCAAAATGGCCAAACGGCGGATTGCCGATGTCGTGCATCAAGCACGCCATCTCGACGATACTTTCAAATGGACCGGTTAGCTCATCCAGCCCATAGATCTCCAGCAACTTCTGTTCTTTCAGACGGCTTAGCACTTCTTTAGCGATATAGCGGCCAACCTGCTGAACTTCAAGAGAGTGGGTCAGACGGGTGCGCACCGCCGCGTTACGCTCCAGCGGGAAGACCTGAGTTTTTTGCTGCAATCGGCGGATCGCCGGCGAGTTAACAATACGCCCGCGATCGCTTTCGAAAATGCGCAGGATTTCATGTTCCGTCTCAACCCCTTGCGGTGAACGATAGCGGCGACGCCAGTTAATCTTGTTGCGAAAATCGATCTTTGCCATGGCCTTCCCCGTGCGAGCAATAACGTTTCCTTCTAAGCGCATGATAGACTATGCCGCTAAAACCCACACATCGCGAGTAAATCTATGAAAATCGGCATTATTGGCGCTATGGAAGAAGAAGTAACCCTTCTGCGCGACAAAATCGACAACCGCCAGACCATCACTATCGGCGGTAGCGAAATCTATACCGGACAACTTCAAGGTACCGACGTCGCTCTGTTGAAGTCGGGTATTGGTAAAGTGGCCGCCGCCATGGGCGCAACCCTGCTGATGGAGCACTGCAAGCCGGATGTCATTATTAACACCGGTTCGGCGGGCGGGCTGGCATCTACCCTGAAGGTTGGCGATATCGTTGTTTCTGACGAAGCGCGCTACCACGATGCTGACGTCACCGCATTCGGTTATGAATATGGCCAGCTTCCGGGCTGCCCTGCCGGTTTTAAAGCTGATGAAAAACTGATTGCCGCTGCGGAAACCTGCATCAAAGCGCTGGATCTTAACGCAGTACGCGGTCTCATTGTCAGCGGCGATGCCTTTATCAACGGTTCCGTCGGCCTGGCGAAAATCCGTCAGAACTTCCCGCAGGCCGTGGCGGTCGAGATGGAAGCAACAGCCATCGCGCACGTCTGCCACAGCTACGGCGTGCCGTTTGTTGTCGTTCGCGCCATTTCCGATGTTGCCGACCAGCAGTCCCATCTGAGCTTTGACGAGTTTCTCGCCGTTGCCGCTAAGCAGTCCACCCTGATGGTGGAAAACCTGGTGCAGCATCTGGCTCGTGGCTAAGTCGCTCAAAAAGGCGCTTGCCGCCCTACTGCTGCTCGCCCCGGCGTGGCTTTTCGCCGCGCCGCGGGTGGTCACGCTCTCGCCAGCCAACACAGAGCTAGCTTTTGCCGCCGGTATTACGCCAGTTGGCGTCAGCAGCTATTCCGATTACCCGCCAGAAGCCGCAAAAATAGAGCAGGTATCCAGTTGGCAAGGGATGAATCTGGAGCGCATCGTCGCTCTCAAACCTGATGTGGTATTGGCGTGGCGCGGTGGAAACGCTGAGCGCCAGGTTAACCAGCTAAGCTCGCTTGGTATTAAAGTTATCTGGGTTGAAACGTCTACCATCGAAGATATCATCACCACGCTTCGCCAGCTGGCGCAATGGAGCCCACAACCGGAAAAGGCACGGCAGGCGGCCCAAAAGATGCAGGATGATTATCAGACGCTGAAAGCCCGCTATGCCAGCGCGCCAAAAAAGCGCGTCTTTTTACAGTTTGGCGCTAACCCGCTCTTTACCAGCAGCAAAGGGTCGATTCAGGATCAGGTTTTGACGCTATGCGGAGGGGAAAATATCTTTGCCGCCAGCCGGGTTCCCTGGCCGCAGGTCAGCCGTGAGCAGGTGCTGGCAAGACAGCCGCAGGCCATTGTTGTCACCGGAAATGTCAGCGAACTTCCCGCCGTTGCCCGTTACTGGCAGAATCAGCTAAAAATTTCGCTCATTGCGCTACATGGCGACTGGTTTGAACGTGCGAGCCCACGTATTATCCTCGCCGCAAAACAACTCTGTACTGCACTCGAGCAGGTAAAATAATTACCTGATAACCCAGGGAACTGACGATGCTTGTCTATTGGCTGGATATTATTGGCACCGCCGTGTTCGCTATCTCTGGCGTCCTGCTGGCTGGAAAGCTGCGCATGGACCCTTTCGGCGTACTGGTATTAGGTGTAGTCACCGCGGTGGGCGGCGGGACCATTCGCGATATGGCTCTAGCTAACGGCCCGGTATTTTGGGTGAAAGATCCTACCGACCTGGTGGTGGCGATGGTGACCAGCATGCTCACTATCCTGCTGGTGCGTCAGCCACGTCGGTTACCCAAATGGGTGCTGCCGGTACTGGACGCCGTCGGTCTGGCGGTATTTGTCGGTATTGGGGTGAATAAAGCGTTTCTTGCCCATAGCGGGCCGCTGGTCGCCGTCTGTATGGGCGTTGTCACCGGCGTTGGTGGGGGAATTATCCGCGATGTGCTGGCGCGCGAAATACCGATGATCCTGCGCACGGAAATCTACGCAACGGCCTGCATTGTCGGCGGTATTGTGCACGCGACGGCGTATTATACTTTCCACGTTCCGTTAGAAAATGCAGCAATGATAGGGATGGTCGTCACGCTGGTGATTCGCCTGGCGGCAATTCGCTGGCACCTGAAGCTGCCAACATTTGCGCTTGATGAGAACGGGCGGTAATAAAAGCAAAACGGTAACCTTAACGTTACCGTTTTTAGTGTTTGCTCCCTCTCCCTGTGAAAGAGGGCTGGGGTGAGGGCACCCGGCCGCACTATCTTTAGACGCTGAACGAGGACCCGCAGCCACAGGTGCTTTTCGCGTTCGGGTTGGTCACGATAAAGCGTGAACCTTCCAGGCCTTCAGTATAATCGACAGCCCCGCCGACCAGATACTGCAGGCTCATTGGGTCAACCACCAGGCCGACACCCTGCTTCTCGATAGTCATGTCCCCATCGTTTACCTGATCGTCAAAAGTAAAACCGTACTGGAAACCGCTGCAGCCACCGCCGGTGATATATACACGCAGTTTCAGGTTCGGATTATCTTCATCCGCAATCAGGTCTTTTACTTTAATCGCTGCAGCTTCGGTAAATTCCAGCGGCAACGCTACGTCATCACTCATTTTATGCTCCCATTGATACTTCTGACCGGTTAAAGAATAACCCGACCTTTTGAGCCATTATCCAATACCCGAGTAAATCGTTCAAGTATTCTCCCCGCCAACCGGCTGTGCCTTTGCCGCCCGCTCGGCTTCCTGTTTCGCCAGGGTGCGCTGCAGGATTGTCGAGTATAAAGGCTTGCCGCCAAGGAATTGTGCTAATAGTGTTGCGCCCAGGCAGGTAATAATCATTGGCAAAATGAGCTGATAGTTATCGGTCATCTCCAGCACCAGCACGATGCCGGTCAACGGCGCACGAACCGAGGCGGCGAGGAGTGCGCCCATACCAGCAATGGCAAACGTCCCTGCATCCAGATGATACGCCGGAAACAGCGGCGTTGCCGCCATGCCGAAGGCCGTTCCCAGCAATGTTCCCAGCGCCAGCATCGGTGCGAAGATACCGCCGGGCGCGCCGGAAGAGAAGCAGAGTAGCGTGGTAATCACCCGAGCGATAAAAATAAACAGTAGCAGGCCAACGGAAAAGTTGCCCGCAGCAGCGATGGGAATCAGGTTAAATCCACCACCCGCCGCCGTTGGCTGAATCAGCCCAAGCACGCCGCAGCTGCCGCCGATTAATCCGCCAATCAACACCCACTTTTTGATATTTCCACCATGAATACGCTGGAACATATCCTGGGTACGCAACACCAAAGTGTTAAATAGCGGGCCGATACAGCCAAAAATCATCCCCAGCACCAAATATAACCACAGCGTGTTAACCGGCGCATTGCTCAGCTTGCCAACCTCGATAACCGCATGATCGCCATTAAAAATACGAAAGACAATCGTCGACATAATCACGCCGGTAAACACGGCTTTAATGGAGATCAGGTTGTAGCGAAACTGCGGACGCATCTCTTCAATAATAAACAAGATACCGGCGAGCGGCGCGTTAAACGCGGCGGAAAGTCCTGCGGCTGCACCGGTTGCCAGTAGCGTATGGCGCGCTTCCGGACTGCGCAGGCGGAACACATCCACCACCATGCGTCCAAGGTTGCCCCCAAGCTGCACCATCGGCCCTTCACGCCCCAGCACCATGCCAGCTCCCAGCGTCCCCATCCCGCCGATAAACTTCACTGGCAGCACGCGCCACCAGCGCACGGGGCGCAGCTCTTCTAATGCGCCTTCTATTTCCGGGATCCCCGAGCCGCCCGCTTCCGGCGCAAAACGACGCACGAGGAAATAGCCCACCATCGCCAGCAGCGCAGAGCAAATAAAAGCCAGCGGCCAGACCAAAAACCAGTGGTCCGCCACCGCAACCAGCGCGCCAATGCGCAGGTTTTGTACCCAGTTGACGCTTTTCTCAAACGCGACGCCTACCAGCCCTGCCAGCGTCCCGACAACGGCCGCCATCAATAAGACCGCCAGCGGCGTTTTATCACGCTGAATCAACCGACGCACGGCATCACCGCGGCGAACACGTACGAACTGATGTGCTGAAGAAGAGGGATTTTCTGCTTTCATGCCATTATCAATTATTGGTAATACAAATGGAAAGATGGGCATTCTAGCCAACCGGACAGGCCCCGTCGTCAAAAAAAATGCGCCGTGACTACATTGTTTCAATTGGGCAAAACTTTCATAACCTTCCTGGAATAACTTAGAATAGCCGACAAAACATTTTTCACGAACCAGGAACCCGGCAATGAGCAAATCTGAAAACCTGTATAACGCTGCGCGTGAACTTATCCCCGGCGGCGTGAACTCTCCGGTACGTGCCTTCACCGGCGTGGGTGGCACACCGCTGTTTATTGAGCGCGCCGACGGCGCATACCTCTACGACGTCGATGGTAAAGCGTATATCGATTATGTTGGTTCCTGGGGCCCAATGGTGCTCGGCCACAATCACCCGGCAATCCGCAACGCGGTGATTGAAGCAGCGGAACGCGGCCTGAGTTTCGGCGCGCCGACGGAAATGGAAGTCAAAATGGCGGCGCTGGTCACTGAACTGGTCCCGACCATGGATATGGTCCGCATGGTGAACTCCGGTACCGAAGCGACCATGAGCGCCATTCGCCTGGCGCGCGGCTTTACCGGTCGCGACAAAATCATCAAATTCGAAGGCTGCTACCACGGCCACGCCGACTGCCTGCTGGTTAAAGCCGGTTCAGGCGCGCTGACTCTCGGCCAGCCGAACTCTCCTGGCGTCCCGGCTGATTTCGCCAAACACACCCTGACCTGCACCTATAACGATCTCGCATCTGTGCGCGCCGCGTTCGAACAGTATCCGCAGGATATCGCCTGCATCATCGTTGAGCCGGTCGCCGGTAACATGAACTGCATTCCGCCGCAGCCTGAATTCCTGCCTGGCCTGCGCGCGCTGTGCGATGAGTTCGGCGCACTGCTGATTATCGATGAAGTGATGACCGGCTTCCGCGTGGCGTTGGCCGGCGCGCAGGATTACTACGATGTGGTACCGGATCTGACCTGCCTGGGCAAAATCATCGGCGGCGGCATGCCGGTTGGCGCGTTCGGCGGCCGTCGCGAAGTAATGGATGCGCTCGCCCCGACCGGCCCGGTTTACCAGGCGGGGACGCTCTCCGGTAATCCGATCGCCATGGCGGCGGGCTTCGCCTGCTTAACCGAAGTGGCGCAGCCTGGCGTGCATGAAACCCTGACCGACCTGACCAATCAGCTGGCTCAGGGTCTGCTGGACGCCGCTCGCGATACCGGTATTCCGCTGGTGGTGAATAACGTCGGCGGCATGTTCGGTATTTTCTTTACCGATGCGCCAACCGTGACCTGTTATCAGGATGTGGTGAAGTGCGACGTGGAGCGCTTTAAGCGCTTCTTCCACCTGATGCTGGAGGAAGGCATTTACCTGGCGCCATCAGCGTTTGAAGCGGGTTTTATGTCTGTCGCCCACAGTGAAGAAGATATCGATAACACCATCGCCGCAGCGCGTAACGCCTTCGCGAAGCTGTAACCCTGATTGCCGGGACTGCCCAGTCCCGGCAATGCCTCTGCCATCTTGAAGCAAACCTCAGTTTGCGTGGGTTCACGCATAACAATCTGCAAGCGCGATCGCTTCGAAAGATCAGACGGCCTATCAAATTGCTGACAAAGTTCGTCTTGTGGAATTGCCCGGTGGCGGCTAGCGCCTTACCGGGCCTACGATTCGTTTATAACCTTATGATACTGATGGTTTTGTAGGTCGGGTAAGGCGTCAGCCGCCACCCGACAAGAATACGGCACCTTATCTAAACCACGTTTGTCGGTTGTTGATCAGATGGCATCGCGATGCCGAAAAGTTACCGGCTCTGCTTTCTTAACAGATAGATAAAATACGGTGCGCCGATAAAGGTCGACAGCAGTCCCGCCGGGATTTGGTAAGGGAACATCATCATCCGGCCACACCAGTCGGCGAACACTAGCAGCACCCCACCAATCAGCCCGGACATCACCATATGCGGCATCGTACGTCGAAACCCCATCATGCGAGCAATATGCGGTGCCATTAGCCCCACAAAGCTCAATGGACCAATGGTTAACGTCGCGGTGGCGGTCAGACATGCTGCCAGCAGCAGTAGCCCAATACGCGACGGCGTCAGCGCCATCCCGACCGCTCTCGCCGCTTCGCCGCCCAACGGCAGAATCGTTAGCCAACGGCGACATAGCGGGGCCAGCGCCAGCAGGATCAGCATCACCATGCCGCTACGCACGACTAACTCTGGCGTCGCACTGTAGGTTGAACCGGAAATCCACGTCAGGATCTGCGCCATTCGCGGATCGCCGCTGGCCTGCAGCATCATCAGCAACATGGTAAACGCGGTGCTCAGCGCCATCCCCGCCAGCAGCATACGATGCGGCGAGAACCCGCCGCGTCCGGCAGCAATCAAGATAACCAGCAGCGTCGCTGCGGCCCCAAGACTACCAGCAGGCAACAGCCAGCCAAACGCATTGCCCGGCACAAAAAACAGCATCACCACCACGCCGAACGCCGCGCCGGAGCTGATCCCAAGAACTTCCGGACTGGCCATCGGATTACCGGTCAGACGTTGAATGATGCAGCCCGCCACCGCCAGCATCATTCCAGCAAACAGCGCCGCCAGAATACGTGGCCAGCGCCAGGGCATCAGTTGATCCAGTAACGTACTGCTGGCCCAGTGCCAGCCCTGCGCGTCGCGACCAAAAGCCAGCGCAACGATAATGGCCAGCAGCAAAATCACCAGGCCGCCCAGCGCAAACCACAGCACATTTTGCCTTTCAGCCAATACCTTATCGCCACCGTTCATCACCGGTGCGCTAATACTACGCAGGCGAGGCAGCAGCCATAGCAGCAGCGGTGCACCAATCAGCGCAGTCACCGAGCCAGTGGAAATTTCCATCCATATCCGGGTCAGCCAGAGAATAACCTGATCGGAAATCCACAGCAGCAGCGCGCCAATCAACGCTGCCAGCAGCAAGCGCGATAACAGACGACGAGCGCCCAGCATCTTCGCCAGCAGCGGCGCAAACAGCCCGATAAAGCCGATAATTCCTACCGCATTGACCAACAGCGCGCTAATGATAATCGCCAGTGTCAACGCCCCCAGCCGCGCCAGCGAGAGCGCCAGTCCGAGGTTGCGCGCCACGCCGTCATCCAGCCCCATCAAGGTCAGCGGACGTAGCAGCAGCAGGGTCAAAATCGCCCCACCGAGCAACTGCGGCCACAGCCGCTGCACCACGCTCCAGTCGGTCTGCGTCAGGGTACCAGTGCTCCACAGGAACATACTTTGCAGCTGATCGTGATGGAAAATCGCCATCAGCTGGTTGAGCGCGCCGCAGTAGAGACTGACCACCAGCCCTGCCAGAATCAGCGTTACCGGCGAAAGGCGTTTGCCCCAGGAGACGCCAAATACCAGCGCACCGACCAGACACGCCCCGGCCAGTGCGGCAAACTGCGAAGCCAACACGCCAGGGATCGCCCACAGCGTGGTGACCGTCATCCCTAGCTGCGCGCCGGTCGCGACGCCAAGCGTTGTCGGCTCCGCCAGCGGATTACGCAGCACCTGCTGAAACAGCACGCCCACCAGCCCCAGCCCGGCACCGACCAGCAGCGATATCGCCAGCCGCGGCAGCAGGCTGTAGTGAAACAGCATCTGGGAAATATTATCGATATCCGGCAGCCAGAGCGCCTGCCCCCACTCGTTTCGCGGCAGCGCCACGCTGAGGTTGAACAGCGTTAGCGTAAAAGCGGCGATCAGCAAAACAGAGAGCAACAATACCGCCAACGGAGAAATTCGCTGCCTCATGCCGGGACTCCCTGCGCATCGACCAGCACGCGAGCAAAATACATCGCCGATAGCGTCGCGCCATAGAACCATACCGCAGGGACGCGCTGAAAACGCCCAGAGCGAACAAAAGGCATCGCTCGCCATAGCGGCGTCGCCATTAGTTGCGCCATTTCCCGCTCGTTACCATGATCGAAACAGAGGACATCGGCATCTTTATAGGCCGCCAGCCGGTCGATCCCGACAGTGACGCTGCCCCAAAAGGTGGTTTCACCCTGCCAGGCGTTTTTGATATCAAAGCGATCGAGCACTTCCTGGAACAGGCAGTTTTGCGCAAAGACTAGCACGTGACGGGTATCAAGCAGGGTAATCATCAGCAGAGGGCGATCGCCACGCCGGGCAAAGCGCGGCCGCAGGCTTTCCATCAGCGCGTCAAACTCCGCCAGATGGCGCTTCGCCTCCTGTTGCTTGCCAATCAGTTCAGCCATTTCATTGAGCGACTGTTGCGCCATCATCAGCGGACGCTTGCCGTCGCTGAAAGTGAATCCTCGCCCGGGCGCAATGCGCGCCAGCTTTTCCGACGAGGGGCCGTATCCTGCCGACCAGACCAGAAACGACGGCTTCATTTGGGTCAACAGCTCCAGATTCGGCTCGGTGCGCAGTCCAACATCAATTACCGATGGCGGCAGCTCAGGTTCGTTAACCCATAGCCTGTAGTTCGGGATATCGGCGACACCATACGGCGTGACGCCCAGCGCCAGCAGCAGCTCGACCGGCAGCCACTCCAGAGCGACAATACGCTGCGGGTCAACTTCCGCCGCCCGCGCGCCACGCATCTGCCACAGCAGCGGCGAGAGCGCCATCGCGGTCAGCAGACGCCGCCGCGTAATTAGATTCAGTTTTTCCATTAATAGACAAAACTTACCGGCGCAGCGCCAGCCGGATGCGGCAGGATCCCCATCGGGATACCGTAAATTTGTTCAAGGGTTTCACTACGCATCAGTTCCGCAGGCGTTCCCTGAGCAATCATTTCACCACCGCGCAGGGCCACCAGATAGTCGCAGTAACGGGCAGCCATATTGATATCATGCAGGACGGCAATAACCGTCAGCCCGCGCTGCTGGCTAAGACGGTGAACCAGTGCCAGAACATCCACCTGGTGGGCAATATCCAGCGCCGAGGTCGGCTCGTCGAGCAGCAAGCAGCGGCTATCCTGGGCTACCAGCATGGCAATCCACGCGCGCTGACGTTCGCCGCCGGAGAGGCTATCCACCAGCCGATGGGCCAATGGTTTCAGGCCAACCAGCGCAATCGCCTCTTCGACCTTTTCCCGATCCGCCGCGCCAAAACGCCCCAGCGCCCCGTGCCACGGATAGCGGCCGATAGCCACCAGTTCGCGCACCGTCATGCCTTCCGCTGGCGGTAATTGCTGCGGCAGATAGGCCACTTTGCGAGCAAATGCTTTGCTGCTCCAGCTATCGAGCGGCTGGCCGTCAAGCAGAACATCGCCTTCCGAGGGCGGCTGATGGCGACCCAGCATTTTTAGCAGTGTCGATTTGCCGGAGCCGTTATGGCCAATCAGGCCAGTCACTTTTCCCGCAGGGAAGGTTAATGAGAGAGGATGCAATAGCGTGCGACCGGGCACGCGGAAGGTCACGCGGTCCAGCGAAAACGTAGTATCAGAGTGCGGAGTGTTTTCCTGCATAACGGGACCCGGTAAGAGGCGCGGCGAACCGCGCCCATTAAGTGGTTAGAAACGGAAAGTTGCGGTCGCCACGACCTGACGCTCTGCGCCCCAGAAGCAGCCATAAGTATTGAAGCAGCTTGCAACGTACTCACGATCGAACAGGTTGTTCACGTGAAGCGCCACGTTAGAACCAGCCATGCCCACGCGAGCCAAGTCGTAACGGACTAATGCATCCACAACCGTGTAGCTACCCACCTTGAAGGAGTTCGCAGGATCGCCGTAGCTGGAACCTGTAAAACGAGCACCAGTCCCCAACGTCAGGCCAGACAGCGGACCGTTAAATAAAGTGTAATCGCCCCACAGTGATGCCATGTGTTTTGGCACCTGTGCTGGCGTGTTGCCTTTGTAGTTAGTATCCGTGGTGTATTCAGCATCGGTATAAGTGTATGAACCAACCACATTGACGCTGGCAGAGAGTGCCGCTTTCGCTTCAATTTCCACACCGCGCGAGCGAATCTCACCGCCTTCAACTGAGAAGAATGAGCCAGCCGGATCGGCCATCAGGTTGTTGGTTTTGGTCAACTGATAGACGGCGCCAGTAATCACGATAGGACGATCGTTCGGTACGTATTTCACGCCAGCTTCGTACTGTTTACCTTTAGACGGAGCGAAAATATTGCCAGTAGCCCCTGTCTGCGAAGCCGGTTCGAACGATTCACTGTAGCTGAAATATGGCGTTACACCATTATCGAACAGGTAGTTAACACCACCGCGCCAGGTGAACTGCTTATCATCACGGTTAGCAGTAGTACCATAAACGCGATTCAGAGAGTCCTGCTTCGCCCAGTCATAACGGCCACCCAAGGTAACCAGCACTTTATTCCACTGCGCCTGATCCTGCACATACAAGCCAGTTTGTTTTTGCTTATTCAGGACTTGATACGGGCCAGTAATGACCGGAACTTTAGAGTTGAAATCAAAATCAGTAGATACAGGATTGTAAAGGTCAAGCAACGGAACAGAGTCGTCATAACCAAACCAAGAGTTGATATCATTGCGCATGCGCATAAAGTCAACGCCAGTCAGCAATATGTGATCGATCGAGCCTGTTGCAAAGCTACTCTGCAACTGAGTATCCACGGTGAAGTTTTGCAACTTTTCATCATCAATGACGTATTTACGCGCCAGATAACGCCCCTTATCCTCAGGCGCTAACGCTGCGCACTGCTTACTATCCTTGTTCGCTGGATCAGAACATACCCCGTAGCCATACACACTGTTTTGTGAGGTCTTGTTCTCAGCATAACGCAGGTTCTGACGCACGGTGAAAGTGTCATTAAATTCGTGGTCGAAGCTGTAGCCAACCATTTTCTCGTTACGAGAGTAGGTATTGTTGTTAGCGCCTTCGTTGAAATCGGTTGGGAGACGTTTACCGTTCGGTAACGGCGTCACCGTTCCCTCTTTTGGCAACCAGCCGTAGTAGCCAGTCTCCGGCTCATTCTGGAAGTAGGAGAGGAACGTAAAGTTGGTTTTATCATCCGGACGCCAGCTGAATGATGGTGCAATGGCATAACGCTGTTCTTCTGCTCCCTTCTGCTGTGCGTTCGCTGAACGCGCCAGACCGGTAAGGCGATAGGAATAAACGCCGTCATCATCGATGGCATCACTGAAGTCAAAACCGGTCTGCCATAGGCTATCGGTGCCCATTTTAAACTGAACTTCTTTTAGCGGCTCCGTAGTGGGACGTTTGCTGACCATATTCAGCAAACCACCCGGGCTGCTCTTTCCGTAAAGAACTGAGATCGGGCCACGCATGACTTCTGCACGCTCCAACATATACGGGTCGACCACCGCATCGTTGTAGAAGTTACCCTGCATCTTCAAGCCATTTAGAAAGTTATTCTGGCTTTGGCCATCAGCGGCGAATCCGCGGATGATCAGATAATCGTAAGTATTTGAAGCACCACGCGTGCCCACCGCAACACCAGGCGTATAGCTCAACGCTTCTTTAACTGATTTCGGCTGGTGGAGAGCCATCTCCTCAGCGGTCACCACGGATATAGACTGTGGTACCTTTTGAATAGGGGTATCCGTTTTAGTCCCCGTGGCGGATTGTCTCGCCGCGATGGTCGCCGCAGGTCCCCAAGCGCTCTCCTGCGGAGCTGGAGCTGCAGTTACGGTAATCGTTTCTTCTTTCGGTTCAACTGCCGCCTGTGCATAGACAGACATGCCGCTAACCGCCGTGGCTACTACGACTGCGATTTTACGCAGCGAGTGGTTTGGCTGAGCAGTTTTTGGACGCGCCATGGGTATATCTCTAATAGAAGTGAATGATAACGTAAACGAGAATTATTATTATAACGGATGACATAATAGGCGAAACGATTGAGGCAAGGCAAGAAATATGCCCCTCATGAGATATCAAAGGCTGAATTAATAACCAGACGGTAATTGTGGAGTTAAACAGCTGTTAAGTTTTTTACAGATATAAAAAAGCCCTCTAATACTGAGGTATTAGAGGGCCTATTTATATTGCAGTAACCTATCCGCAAAATCATTCAAGGAAGAAGCGGATAATTACTTGCTGCCGAACATATCCTTAATCCAGCCCGCGACGCCATCACTACTTTCCTGCTTCGGCGGTTGCTGCTGCTGATTTTGCTGCTGTTGCGGCTGCTGCCCGGACTGATTGAACGGGTTATTCGCCTGCTGCTGTTCGAGCTGCTGCTGTTGCATCTGCTCGCCCTGCTGGCACAGCGCATCCGGCGTGGTCGTCCATACCGGAAGGGAACGCATTCCGCCGCCGCAGACGAAGTTGCCGCTGCCATCGACACCCATATCCACCACGTCTTCCGGCGCGGTTAGCACCAGAGGCGTCGGGGTCTGGTTAGCCAGATAACGCTGATAAATCGACATCGCACCGCTGGCACCATATAGCTTGGTCGGCTGGTTATTATCGCGACCCACCCAGGTAATCGTCACCTGACCACCGTCAATACCGGCAAACCAGGTATCAACATTGTTGTTGGTAGTCCCGGTTTTACCCGCCAGATGCAGACCCGGATACTTCGCGCCCAGCTGGCGGCCGGTACCGCGCTGCACCACTTGCTGCATGGTCCAGAGCGTCATATAGGCTGCCTGTGCCGGAACCGCGCGTTCGGCCTGCGGATAGCTCTGATACAGCACGGTACCATCTTCGGCAATAACCGAACGCAACGCTGACAGCTGCGCGCGATTACCGCCACTAGCAATGGTCTGGAACGCCTGAGCCACTTCAATCGGCGTCAGGTTCAGCGCCCCCAGCAGCATAGCCGGAACTGCATTAAGCTGATTCTTCGGTGCGCCCAGTTTAGTCCAGGTATCGACCACTGCCGGTAAGCCCAGCGCCATCCCGAGGTTCACCGTCGGCACGTTCATTGAACGCGTCAGGGCGTCAACCAGCATCACTTTACCGCTATCGCTGTAGCGACGATCGTCGTTCTGCGGCGACCACGTCTGTCCGTTGGACAAACGAATTGCGATTGGCGCATCGGCAATCCAGGTGTTGAGTCGATACTGATTCGGCTGGCTCAGTGCGGTCAAATAGGTCGCCGGTTTTGCCAGAGAACCAATCGAACGACGTGCCTGCATCGCACGGTTATAACCGGCAAACTGCGGCTCCGCCCCGCCGACCATCGCCCGCACCTCACCGGTGAAGCGATCGACGACGACCATTGCGGTTTCCAGATCCGGCAGCTTACGCTGTTTCTTCAGCGCCGGGATGCCCTCTGTCGCCGCTTTTTCCGCTGCATCCTGCGCAACCGAGTCGAAGGTGGTAAAGATCTTCACGCCGGAGAGATCTTTCACTTTATCGCCCAGCTTCGCCTGCAGCTCCTGACGCACCATCTGCATAAACGCAGGCTGCGGCGAGATAACCCCGCCACGCGGCTGCACGCCCAATGGACGCGCGCTCAGCATGTCATACAGCTCCTGATCGATAATCTGCTGCTGTTGCAGGAGACGCAGCACGAGGTTGCGTCGCTCCAGCGCCAGCTTCGGGTTTCGCCATGGGTTATAGACCGACGCACCTTTAACCATCCCTACCAGCAGCGCCTGCTGATCGAGGCTCAGCTCTTCTACCGGGCGGCCAAAGTAATACAGGCTCGCCAGCGGGAAGCCGCGGATTTCGTTATCGCCGCTCTGACCGAGGTACACCTCGTTCATATACAGCTCAAGGATACGATCCTTGCTGTAGCGGGCATCAACGATCAACGCCATATAGGCTTCATTAATTTTACGCCAGTATGATCGTTCGCTGGAGAGGAACAGGTTCTTCACCAGCTGCTGGGTCAGCGTACTCGCCCCTTGCACCGTACGACCGGCGGTCAGGTTAGCCAGCACCGCACGGCCAATCGAGTAGAGGCTGATACCATCGTGCTCGTAGAAATGACGGTCTTCCGTCGCCAGCAGCGTATCGACCAGCAGATCCGGGAAGCCGTTACGCTTCACGAACAGGCGCTGTTCGCCGTTGGCCGACTGCAGCATGGTAATCAGACGCGGATCGAGCCGGAAGAAACCGAACTGGCGGTTGTTATCCATATTCTCGATGGTATCCAGGCGGTCACCGTCAAAGCTCAGACGCGCGCGCACCTGTCCTTCTTTACTGTCCGGGAAATCGAACGGACGGCGGATCATCTCGATGCTGTTGGCCTGCACGGTGTATTCGCCCGGGCGCGTCATCGCGCTCACCTGACGATACTGCGTGGCGTTAAGCAGCCGCACCATTTCGTTTTTGCTGATCTGCATATCCGGTTCAAGGTTAACCATCCGGCCATATACCGCGGCAGGCAGATCCCAGACTTTACCGTCAATGCGGCTGCGGATTTTCTGGTCGAGATAGACGCCATAGGCGGCAATCAAAACCGCACAGACGACGCCAATCTTAATCAGCAGCCACAGCCAGGTGCGTTTACGACGAGGGGGCTTACCGCCTTTGCCTTTTGCTTTCCGCGGCATCGGTTTTTCGTCCTCATAGTCATCATCATCGTAATCGTCGTCGTAGTCCTCTTCCCGAACCCGACGACGAGTTACCTTTTGTTTTGCCGGGCGTGAGGGTCTCCCCTTACGTCCGATCGGCTCGCGGTCATCTCCCGCCATGCTTTTTCTCCGCAACTTACAGGCGTAAAGGCCTGATTCTCAATGTTTCCCCCGACAGGAGGAAGAAGAAATCTCTCAAATTGACGCCTGAATGTCTTCGTTTTCAGACGACCATTTGTGGGCTACGCGACGCGTTATCATGTCGCACGCATGATTTTCACTTTAAAAATTCACCATATAAATCACATTGTTACACGCTTCATTGGCAGAATAGTTCGGGACACAGCATTTATTGTCCAGGAGACACAGGATAGCACTAAACCGCGACATTCTTAACCAGCATTTTACATGCTCACCGGGTAACAAAAGGGAAATTATTATGTTTTTTAATAACATAAAAATGTGCGTCCGTATCCTTCTGCTGGCCGCCAAAAGAAACCAAAATAGAGACGCCGGAAAATGTTATTTCCGCCGGAAAAGAGGAATCACGCAGATGAAAGAAAAAGAATTTTAAAAGACCGCAATGATAAAAACGAGAGCCGCTTAACATTTATACCCGTCATACTTCAAGTTGCTTATGTGTTGGCTATGCTCATTCCCCCTAGTCACATAGTTATCTATGCTCCTGGGAACTCACTCCCTTGCCGCCTTTAAGCAACTCGAATTATTTAGGGTATATAATTTGGCAGATTTTGTGATGACTCCATACAAATATTTGTTAAACTGTCAGCCAATTAATTTTTCCCGATTAATATATTATGCGCAATTTCGTTATATTTCCGCTTATCGCGATCGCCCTGCTCTCAGGCTGTCAGCAAAATCGTACAACAACCCTGAGTCCTGCCGTTAGCAGTCAGGCCCAGCTTGAACAGCTTGCCGCCGTTGCCGCCGGGGCGCGCTATCTGAAGAATAAATGCAACCGCAGCGATCTCCCCACCGATGACGCAATTAACCGTGCGGCAATAAACACAGGTAAAAAACGCGGATGGGCAAATATTGATGAAAATACGCTAAGCCAGCGCAGCGCGCAGCTATATCAACAGCTTCAGCAGGACAGTACGCCGGAAGCCACAAAATGCAGCCAGTTTAATCGCCAGTTAGCACCATTTATTGATAGTCTGCGCGGCAAATAAATATACCCGTCATACTACACGTTGCAGATGTGTTGGCTACGTTCACTCACCCCAGTCACTTACTTTAGTAAGCTCCAGGGGATTCACTCTCTTGCCGCCTTCCTGCAACGCGTATTATTTAGGGTATAGTTTTTTATTTCGCTCACGACATTTTTATTCCCCCTGCGGACTATCTTCAATCGTTCCCCCCGGCCAGTCATCCAGCGCTGCCAGGGTAAACGTCTTACCGTTAAAGCTAAACACGGTGACATCCTGTTGAATCTGCTCGATAACCAGGTTCGGCAGCGGCGAATCGCCCTCTTTCCATGATTGTCCGTTCAATACAATGCTGCGCTTCTCCACCAGCGAGGCGTAGACGTGCGCGCTATAGCGTAAAGGCGGCAGATTATCTTCATCAACCTCAGTTTCCGCCTCGGTCTGTATTTCTGCCTCAGCTTTAACCGGCACCGCCGTTTTTTTTACCACTGATTGAGCGGGAGGCTGATTGAGCGGCACCAGCGCCGCATGGGCTACCGACTGCGTCATCAACTGCGGCTCAGGTTTGTTGCGCCATTGCTCACCGCCAAACCAGCCCAGCGCAATCAACAATGCGGCATACAGTGGCACGGTTACATACGGGATTTGCACCATTCTCCCGATCACCACCGGGGGCTCATCAGGTTGAGGAAACGGCTCTTGCTGGCGAACAAGCACTGGCTTTCTCCTTAATAAAGAAACGCCATCCCGGCCTGCGGCTTTACACCGCAGACCGGGAGGTTCAGGACTAACTTAATTTACTTACTGCTCACCGGCAGGCCAGCGCCCTGGGCATCGCCTTGCGGCAGTTCCAGCACCGCAACGGACCAGGCTGGCAGCGTGACGGTACCGTCAGCAGCAATCAGTACGCCGCTTGCCAGCGAGTTTTCACCCGCCGCCTGCTGGATAGCGCTCAACTGCAGCGTTTCCCCGGCAAAATCATTCAGCGTCCGGCTTTCCGGTCCGGCGTTAATCGCCACCACCAGCCCGTCAAGGCGGCTATCCAGGCTCGCGCCCGCTTTCACGCCGTCATCCACGGTCATAATCAGCAAACCTGCCTGCTGATCAGAACCGGTATTGCGGAAATCAACGCGCTTCATCACCGTGCTACCGTCGCCCAACGTGAACAGCGGCGAGGATTTACGCAGTTCGGTCAGCTCCTGGTAGAACGCGGTCATCTGCTTCAGCTCAGTTTCGCCCGGCGTGGCAACCATATCTTTAACGCGAGAAATCACGTCATAGTTGCTGCCGTCATCGCTGCTGCGCGGCATCCCGACGTTGTAGTTGTTATCCTGCATAGAATAATCAACGCGGTTGAACCAGTCGCCGGAGTCGTAGGAGTCGCGGGTGAAGGATTTTGAGCGCAACAGTTCAGAGCCCTGCTGGTCGAACGCAATCCCCTGCCCCAGCATCACCGTCGCCAGCGAAACGGCCTGCATGCGCACGCGGGTCGCCAGGTCAGCTTCCTGGGACGCTTTATAGCTGATCATATCCCACAGGGTCTGGTTGTCGTGCTTCGAAACATAGTTGACGACTTCCGTCGGGTCTGCGGCATAACCGCCAGGCGCGCCGTTATAGTCAATTTCGCTGCCTTTCTTCACCGCACCGTCTTTATCAATCATCACAAAATCGGCAAGGTTACCGGCCATTCCCAGACGGGTCAGGTCGGCCAGGTGACGAACCTGATCATCGCTCAGGCTGGTAATTTCGTTTGGTAATACGCCCGCGCCGCTGCCAACGCCCTGGTTCTGGCGCAGCGCATCGCCGGAGTCGAACGGCCCGCCGCCGCGTACGGAGTCGCGCAGGCGATCGGAGAACGTACCAATACCGGTGCCTTTCAGGTTGATCTGCGAAGCAATTTCAAAACGATCGCTCTGGTTAGAGTCCCAGCCTTCGCCGAAGAAGTAGATATCCGGGTTCAGGGCCTTAATGCGATCCCACGCCGAGAGAATTTGCGCTTTCGGGTGATAACCCATCAGGTCAAAGCGGAAGCCATCGATTTTATAATCGGTGGTCCACACCGCCAGCGAGTCGGCGATAAGCTTGGCGAACATCCGATGCTCCGGCGCGGAGTCTGAACAGCAGGTAGCGGATTCGACGCTGCCGGTGGTTTCATTCAGGCGCTGATAGTACCAGGGCACAATTTTATCCAGCACCGAGGTGCGATCGGTCGGCCCAGCGGCATTGGTGTGGTTGTACACCACATCCATAATGACGTTCATGCCCAGATCCTGCTTGATCGCCTGAATCATGGTGCGGAACTCTTTGATACGTGCCGTACCTTCCGGATCAGTCGCGTAAGATCCTTCCGGAACCGTGTAATGGAACGGATCGTAACCCCAGTTATAGGAGTCAGTCTGCGCCACCAGCGTATTCAGCGCCTGCACCTGCGGGTTATCCTGACTATCGCTCTGCTTAAGCTGATTCAGCACCTCTTCCACCGTGGAGCCGCTGTCGCAGTACCCGGCAAATTCGCTGCTTTTCACCGCGCTGTTCACTTCACACAGGCGGCTGAATGGCTGCTGAATGTCAGCAACTTTATCGCTGAACTCGTTCACCGTCGCCAGATCGAAGACCGGCAGCAGCTCAATGTGCGTCACACCTGAAGCCGAAAGCTTCTTCAGATGCTGCACCATATTGCTGTCACCGGCGGTCAGCGCGAGGTATTTACCGCGCAGTTCGGCCGGGACGGTCTGATCCCAGGCGGAGAGATCGCGAATATGCGATTCATGGATCGTCATCTTCGCTAAATCCGCTTTCGTCTTCTGCGCATGCGGCATGGTCAGGCTGTCCCAACCGTCAGGCTTGAGCGCGCTATCGTTGAGGTCAACAACCTGGCTGTACTCCGAGTTAGTCGACAGGCTGTGCGCGTACGGATCGGTAACTTCGTACTGTTCAACCTTACGCGATTGCGGATGATAAACCGTCATCGCATAGCGGTAGAATGCGCCTTTCAGATCGCTGCCGCCCTGCCAGGACCATGCGCCAGAAGCGCTGTCGCGGGTCATCGGATGGCTACCGGTTACTTTCTTATCCGCGCTGTACACCACCACATCCACCTGCTGAGCGGTCGGCGCCCAGACGCGGAAGTTCACGCCGCCGTCGGTCAGCTGCGCGCCGTAATTCAGCGCTTCCGCCGCTTCAGCATAGGTGTCATCCAGTACGCCTGCCGTCTGCACCTGGGTAGCGGAAATCAGGATCCCGTCCTCTTCGGCAGCAATGGCAACCGTTTCGCCCTGCAGCAGTTCGTCAACGTTGGCGTTTTCCGGCAGCTTAAAGGCCGCATAGCTGGAAAGATGCGGGAAGCGCATGCTGACCTGCTGGCTAACGGTGGTCGGCGTCAGTTTCAGATAGCGGTCGGTAAATTTACCTTCGCTATCGGCCGCCACTTTACTGCTGTGGCTGTAGTAGAGGCGCACGAGGGGTTTATCCTGCCCGCCCGGCCACAACAACGTGTTTTTATCGACCCAGTGGGCTTCGGCCAGCGCCACGCCAAACGCGGCGCGGAAGGCATCGGCGCGGGAATCGTAGACCGCGCTGTTACCAGCGATAACGGAAACCGTGCGATCGGTAAAGTCGCCAAACGACACCTTGAGATCGCTATCGATCAGCTTATTGGTGCCATCGCGAACAATCACGTTAATGCAGCCGCTCTCCTTATTGAGCGGAACCACCCAGTACGGGCCATATTTGTCGCTGCCCGTCGGCGTGGTGCTGACATCGTTCCAGTCAGCCACCGGCGAACTCAGCGCGTCACAGGTTTCGTTATTCCACAGATAGAGGTTTTTACTGCTGTAGTCCGCCGCGCTGTTGCTGGTGATCCCGGCAATATCCACCAGATGGATAACCGCCTGGTTTTCTACCGCCGTGACCGCTTCGCCGGGCACCGCAACGTCAGGTAAACGTACAACGACATCCTGATTATCAGGCGTGTCAGGATTTCCAGAGGAAGAAGAAGAGGATCCGTTATCGCAGCCGCTAAGCAAAACCAGCGATCCCAGAACCAGGGCATTACGGGTATATCTGAGCATTCGATAGTCCCTATACATGCTGATTAAATTATATGAAGTGGTATATACACGAAACTATTCCTGGCGTACTTAAGCACCATGAAAAAATGACGAGCATATCTTTAAAGCGTCGATAATTAGATATTCTTGCTCTCTTCGGTTCAATCATCCATTCACTCATCCCCTGGGGGCGTAGGCGGCCGGGGGAGAAAAAATAAAAAGGGAATGACGACCACAATAGCGAAACTCATTATGATTCGCAGCGACCTACGCAGATTCCCGCAATAAGCACGCTCAAAATAAAAAATGTCCCACCAATATCGGTAGGGCAGTACCTTTTGTTGAGGGAAAATAGAATGAGCAAAGGAATAAAAATGCATAATTCCGTGATGAGATTAACAATATCAAATAAAAAAATAATTAATTACGCGCCTCATATTGTGACGTCCATCATATTATTTTTCACCTGTCAGCAGCTTGCACAATTAACCTGGAAAATAATTTTCCCGGTAAACTTTACGGACACCGCATCGACCAATATCAACCTGACGACACCTCCAGATATTCCATCTAAAGCGGAGCTTCCGCGCTTTACGTTGTTTGGCATCGCGGAGAAGACCGCCGCGCCCGCAAGCGTTAATGACCTTCAGCAGGCCCCCATTTCAGCTTTAAAACTGCGCGTGACCGGCCTGCTCGCCAGCACCGACCCAGCCCGCGCCATTGCTATTATGATGAAGGGCAATCAACAGGTTAGCCTCGGCGTTGGCGATAACACGCCGGGTGGAGAGGCCAAAATCGTCGCTATCTTTCCCGACCGACTGATCGTCAATTATCGCGGCAGCAATGAGGCCATCCCGTTGTTTAACGACCAACCTACTGGCGCAAAAAATAGCGCGATGACCCCAACCCAACAATTGGCTCAGGAACTGCGCAAGCAACCACAAAATATTCTTCACTACCTCAATATTTCGCCGGTGATGACCAATGACAAACTTAGCGGATATCGCCTAAACCCTGGCAAAGACCCGGCATTATTTCGCGAGGCCGGTCTCCAGGAAAACGACTTAGCTATTGCCCTGAACGGCCTGGATTTACGCGACAGAGAACAGGCCCAGCAGGCGTTAACTCAGCTTCCGGAATTAAGTGAAATAACCCTTACCGTTGAACGCGATGGCCAGAAACACGATATTTACCTGGCCCTGAGGGACGAATAATTGAACATCACTACCGTTATCCGCCCATTTTTCCTGGCGCTACTTATATTCTCATCCCTGTTATTCAGACCGGCTGGCGCGGAAGAATTCTCTGCCAGCTTTAAGGGAACCGATATTCAGGAATTTATCAATACAGTGAGTAAAAACCTGAATAAAACGGTCATTATCGACCCCAGCGTGCGCGGCACCATTACCGTGCGCAGCTACGATATGCTCAATGAAGAGCAATATTATCAATTCTTCCTCAGCGTCCTCGATGTGTATGGCTTCGCCGTGATTAATATGAATAACGGCGTGCTGAAAGTGGTGCGTTCGAAGGATGCGAAAACCGCCGCAGTGCCGGTGGCAAGCGATGCCGCACCGGGTATCGGCGACGAAGTCGTCACCCGGGTGGTACCGCTGACCAACGTCGCCGCCCGCGATTTAGCACCACTGCTGCGCCAGCTCAACGATAACGCCGGGGCGGGCAGCGTGGTGCATTACGAACCCTCCAACGTCCTGTTGATGACCGGCCGCGCGGCGGTGATCAAGCGCCTGTTGACCATCGTCGAACGCGTCGATAACGCCGGAGACCGCAGCGTGGTGACCGTTCCCCTCTCCTGGGCCTCCGCCGCCGATGTGGTCAAGCTGGTGACTGAACTCAACAAAGACACCAGCAAATCGGCACTGCCCGGTTCGATGGTCGCCAACGTAGTAGCGGATGAACGCACCAACGCGGTATTGGTGAGCGGCGAACCCAACTCCCGCCAGCGGATCATCGCCATGATCAAGCAACTTGACCGCCAACAGGCGACGCAGGGCAATACCAAAGTCATCTACCTGAAATACGCCAAAGCGTCCGATCTGGTGGAAGTGCTGACCGGCATCAGCAGCACGATTCAGAGTGAAAAGCAGGCCGCGAAGCCGGTGGCGGCGCTGGATAAAAACATCATTATCAAAGCCCACGGTCAGACTAACGCCCTGATTGTCACCGCAGCGCCAGACGTGATGAACGACCTTGAGCGGGTGATCGCCCAGCTTGATATCCGCCGCCCGCAGGTGCTGGTGGAGGCAATTATCGCTGAAGTGCAGGATGCCGACGGTCTTAACCTTGGTATCCAGTGGGCCAATAAAAATGCCGGGATGACTCAGTTTACCAATAGCGGCCTGCCGATATCCACAGCGATTGCCGGAGCCAATCAGTACAACAAAGATGGCACCCTCACCAGTTCGCTGGCCAGCGCCCTGGGTTCCTTCAACGGCATTGCCGCCGGATTCTATCAGGGCAACTGGGCGATGCTGCTGACCGCCCTCTCCAGCAGCACCAAGAACGATATTCTGGCCACACCGAGCATCGTCACTCTCGACAACATGGAAGCCACCTTTAACGTCGGCCAGGAAGTCCCGGTGCTAACCGGCTCGCAAACCACTTCCGGCGACAACATTTTTAACACCGTCGAGCGCAAAACCGTCGGCATCAAGCTGAAGGTCAAGCCGCAAATCAACGAAGGTGATTCGGTACTGCTGGAGATCGAACAAGAGGTTTCCAGCGTGGCGGATGCCGCTTCCAGCACCAGCTCAGATCTTGGCGCGACCTTCAACACCCGCACGGTGAATAACGCGGTGCTGGTCGGTAGCGGTGAAACGGTGGTGGTCGGCGGCCTGCTGGATAAAAGCGTCACCGACACCGCCGATAAAGTCCCGTTACTCGGCGATATTCCGGTGATTGGCGCGCTGTTCCGCTCCACCAGCAAAAAGGTCTCCAAGCGCAACCTGATGCTGTTTATTCGCCCGACGGTGATCCGCGACCGCGACGAGTACCGCCAGGCATCATCCGGCCAGTACACCGCCTTTAACGACGCCCAGACCAAACAGCGTGGCAAGGAGAGCAACGACGCGATGCTGAGTAACGATCTACTGGAGATCTATCCGCGCCAGGACACCGCCGCATTCCGTCAGGTGAGCGCCGCTATCGACGCGTTCAATCTGGGAGGGAATCTATGAAGCCCGCCGCCGAACGCCGTCCGCTGCTGCCTTTCAGCTACGCCCGCACGCATAACGTGATGCTGTTGAGCAACGGCGAAAGCTGCGAGGTTTTCTGCCTCGCCGCCACCGCGCCGCAGGCGCTGCTGGAAGCCCGACGAGTCGCCGCGATGCCGTTTAGCCTCGAGAGCCTGGAGGAAGAGGCGTTCGAAAAACTGTTGGTGCTGAGCTATCAGCGCGATTCCGCTGAGGCGCGACGGATGATGGCCGATATCGGCAACGAGCTGGATTTATACACCCTTGCCGAAGAGTTGCCGGACACCGACGACCTGCTGGATAGCGAAGACGACGCGCCGATTATTCGCCTGATCAACGCCATGCTCACCGAGGCCATCAAAGAGAAAGCCTCGGATATTCATATTGAAACCTATGAACGCCATCTGCAAATTCGCTTTCGCGTCGACGGCGTCCTGCGCGAAATCCTGCGCCCCCAGCGCCGCCTCGCCGCGCTGCTGATCTCGCGCATTAAGGTGATGGCGAGCCTCGATATCGCCGAAAAACGCATACCTCAGGACGGACGCATGGCGCTGCGTATCGGCGGACGGGCCGTCGACGTGCGCGTCTCTACGCTGCCTTCAAGCTATGGCGAGCGCGTGGTGCTGCGCCTGCTCGACAAGAACAGCGTTAATCTCGATCTGCTGACCCTTGGGATGTCGCCCACCCTGCTTCAGCAGGTGGATGGGCTGATCGCTCGCCCGCATGGCATTGTGCTGGTCACCGGGCCGACCGGCTCCGGTAAAAGCACCACCCTTTACGCCGCGTTAAGCCGCCTCGATGCCCGTGAGCGTAACATCATGACCATTGAAGACCCTATCGAATACGAGCTGGAGGGCATCGGTCAGACCCAGGTTAACAGTAAAGTCGATATGACCTTTGCCCGCGGGCTGCGCGCCATCTTGCGCCAGGATCCCGACGTGGTGCTGGTGGGTGAAATCCGCGATGGCGAAACGGCGCAAATTGCCGTCCAGGCCTCGCTAACCGGGCATCTGGTGCTCTCGACACTGCACACCAACAGCGCGCTGGGCGCTATCTCGCGCTTACAGGATATGGGCGTGGAGCCTTTTCTGCTCTCCACCTCGCTGCTGGCGGTGATGTCGCAGCGGCTGGTGCGCCGACTGTGCCCGCATTGCCGCCAGCAGGAACCGGCGAATGTCGACACCGCTCGTCAAATGAATATCGCCCCCGGCACGGCACTTTGGCGGCCTCAGGGCTGCGCCGAGTGCGGTTTTACCGGCTATCGCGGGCGTACCGGCATTCATGAACTGCTGCTGGTGGACGATCGCGTGCGTATGGCTATCCACCGTGGTGAAAACGAGGTCACGCTGATCCAACAGCTGGGGGCGGACTATATGACCCTGCGCCACTCCGGGCGGGAAAAAGCGCTGGCGGGGATCACCAGTTGGCAAGAGGTACTCAGAGTCACCGAGCAGCAGACTACGGAGGCCTCCTGAGATGGCACTTTTTCGCTACCAGGCCCTCGATGAAAACGGCAAAACCCGGCACGGCGTCCAACAGGCTGACTCCGCCCGCCACGCGCGCCAGCTGCTGCGGGAACAGGGCTGGCTGGCACTGGAAGTTGACCCGACAACCAACAGCAGCAGCGGACGTCCACGCTTTATCCGCCGCACGAGCGCAAGCGATCTCGCCCTGCTGACCCGCCAACTGGCAACCCTGGTCGCCGCCGCTATCCCGCTGGAAAAAGCGCTCGACGCGGTGGCCCAGCAGTGTGAGAAATCACAGCTGAAAACGATTGTCGCCGGGGTGCGCGGAAAAGTACTGGAAGGCCATTCCCTGGCGGAAGCCATGCGCGGCTATCCTGGCTGTTTCGACGCGCTTTACTGCGCGATGGTCGCCGCCGGGGAAGCCTCGGGCCACCTCGACGGCGTGCTGAACCGGCTGGCGGACTACACCGAACAGCGCCAGCAGCTTCGCGCCCGGCTGCTGCAGGCGATGATTTACCCCATCGTGCTGACTTTTGTTGCCGTCAGCGTGATTGTGATTCTGCTTTCAACGGTAGTGCCAAAGGTCGTCGACCAGTTTATTCACCTCAAACAAGCACTGCCGTTTTCCACTCGCCTGCTGATGGCGATGAGCGACCTGGTGCGTACCGCCGGGCCGTGGCTGCTGCTGGTCATCATGCTGGTCATTCTGCTGCTGCGCTACCTGCTGCGTCAGCCTGCAAAGCGACTGGCCTGGCATAAGCAGCTACTGCGTCTGCCGCTGATTGGTCGGGTCGCGCGCAGCGTCAACAGCGCCCGCTACGCCCGCACGCTGAGCATTCTTAACGCCAGCGCCGTGCCGCTGCTGCTGGCGATGCGCATCAGCGCGGAAGTGTTAAGCAATGCCTGGGCGAAGCGCCAGCTGGAAGCCGCCAGCGACGCGGTTCGCGAAGGGGTCAGCCTGCACCGCGCTCTTGAGATGACCCAGCTTTTCCCGCCGATGATGCGCTACATGGTCGCCAGCGGCGAACAGAGCGGCGAGCTCAACGGCATGCTGGAACGCGCGGCGGATAATCAGGACCGGGAGCTGAGCGCGCAAATTCAGCTGGCCCTCAGCCTGTTTGAACCCTTGTTAGTGGTGGCGATGGCCGGAATGGTGCTGTTTATCGTCCTCGCCATCCTACAACCGATACTGCAACTCAATACCCTGATGAGTATGTAATTGTTCTAATGGAGAAAAATATGCAACGACAGCGCGGATTCACCTTACTGGAAATCATGGTGGTGATTGTTATCCTCGGCGTGCTCGCCAGCCTGGTGGTGCCCAATCTGATGGGCAACAAGGAAAAGGCCGACCGGCAAAAAGTGGTCAGCGACCTGGTCGCGCTGGAAGGAGCACTGGACATGTACAAACTGGACAACAGCCGCTATCCAAGCACCGAACAGGGACTTCAGGCGCTGGTTACTGCGCCGTCCGCCGAGCCGCACGCACGAAACTATCCGGAAGGCGGCTATATTCGTCGCCTTCCGCAAGATCCCTGGGGCAACGATTACCAGCTGTTAAGCCCCGGTCAGCACGGACAGGTGGATATTTTCAGCCTCGGGCCGGATGGCGTCCCGGAGAGCAATGACGATATCGGCAACTGGACTATCGGGAAGAAATAGTGCGCCAGCGCGGCTTTACGCTACTGGAGATGATGCTCATTTTGCTGCTAATGGGCGTCAGCGCGGGCATGGTGATGCTGGCGTTCCCGGCTTCGCATGACGATGGCGCGGAGCAGACGCTGGCGCGCTTTCAAGCACAGTTGCGCTTTGTCCAGCAACGAGGACTGCAAACCGGCCAGTTCTTTGGCGTCTCGGTGCATCCCGATAGCTGGCAGTTTCTGGTATTACAAGCCCGCGAAAGCAACGATCCGACACCCGCTAACGACAGCTGGAACGGCTATCGCTGGCTACCGCTGCAGGCCGGGCGCGTCGCCACTTCGGGCAATATCAATCAGGGCAAGCTGAACCTCACTTTCCCGCAGGGCGAAGTCTGGGCACCGGGCGACAATCCCGATGTGCTGATTTTCCCCGGCGGCGAAATGACCCCGTTCCAGCTCAGCATGGGCGATGCGCCGGGTATCGCGTTTAATGCCCGCGGCGAAAGCCTGGCCGAATCGCAGGAGGCGCAATGAAACCCCAGTCCGGTATGACGCTGATTGAAGTGATGGTCGCGCTGGTGGTGTTCGCCCTGGCCGGGCTGGCGGTGATGCAGGCGACGCTCCAGCAAACCCGCCAGCTGGGACGGATGGAAGAGAAAACTCTCGCCAGCTGGCTGGCGGATAATCAGTTAGTGCAGCTACGGCTGGAGAATCGCTTTCCGGCGCTGAGCTGGTCAGAAACCACCGTGCAGGCGGCGGGCGTCAGCTGGCATATTCGCTGGCAGGGTGTGGAAACCGACCTGCCGCAGCTGCGCGCGCTGGACGTCGAGGTTCGTCATGCTAAAAGCGATAAGACTCCGCTCTCTTCGCTGCGCACCTATGTAACGCAGCCATGATTCAACGCTCGCGCGGTTTCACCCTCGTCGAAATGCTGCTGGCGCTGGCGATCCTCGCCGCGCTCAGCGTCGCTGCCATAACAGTGCTGCAAAACGTGATGCGCGCCGATACGCTCACCCGCGATAAAAGCGAGCGTATGCAGGCGTTACAGCAAACGTTCAGCCAGATGGCGGCAGATTTCAGCCAAATCATTCCCCGCCGCAGTCGCGACAGCGCGAGCCTGTTTTTTGCCGGACGCTTTCAATTGAGCAGCGATGACTGGGCGATTGCCTTTAGCCGCAACGGCTGGCCCAACCCGCTGGGCATCCTGCCGCGTTCGGAAATTCAGAACGTCAGTTATCGCCTGCGTGAAGGCCAACTGGAGCGCCTGAGCTATGACCAGCAGGACCCGTTGCCCGGCAGTCAGCCCACCATCACCGTCGTCCAGCGCGGCGTTCAGGCGTTCCGTCTACGCTTTTACGCCAGCGGCCGCTGGCAGGATGAATGGCAGCAGCCGCAGACGCTGCCGCAGGGACTGGAAGTGACCCTGACGCTGGAACCATACGGCGAAATCAGGCGGCTGTTTCTGCTCACGCCGGGGGGCAGCCAATGAACAACCGCCAGCGCGGCGTCGCCCTGCTGATGGTGCTGCTGATCCTTGCCCTGATGATGGTGCTGGCTAGCGCCATGACCGAGCGCAGCGCGCAGATGTATCAGCAAACCGCCACCACCCTCGATAATCTACAGGCCAAATGGTACGCGCTGGGGGCGGAAACCATGGCGGCGGCGCTGCTGCAACGCGACGCGCTCGATTCACCAAACCAAACCCATCTGGCGCAGAACTGGGCCCAGCAGGGACGCCGCTTTACGGTCAATGACGGCGAGATTTACGCCACCATTACCGACGCCCAGGCCTGCTTCAATCTTAACGCCATTAACCAGCTCAACGGCGATGAAAGCGCCGAAATGCCTTATCCCGCGCAGGTCTTTACCCGGCTGCTGGAAAACCTCGGCAGCGAACCCTTGCGGGCGCTACAGCTCACCGCCGCCCTGCGCGACTGGGTCGACAGTAATCGTGAGCCATTGCTGAACGGCGCGGAGGACGAAGTCTATATGGCGCAATCGCCCGGCTATCTGGCCGGGAATCAGCCGCTGCAGGATGTTAGCGAACTGCGCCTGCTGGTCGGGATGGACACAGCGCTCTATCAGCGCCTGTTACCCTACGTCTGCGCCCTGACGGACGACGTGCTACAGGTGAACGTCAACACCCTGAAGCCTGCTCAGGCGGCGCTGCTGGCGGCGCTCTTTCCAGCAGAAATCACCGTCCCCGAGGCGCAGCAACTGCTGCAAACCCGTGCGTCGACGGGCTGGAGCAGCGTCGCCGCCTTCCTGTCGCAGCCGACATTACAAAAAACCGATACCGCCGCCGCGCGTCCGTGGCTGACGGTACACAGCGAGCGTTTTATCGCCACCTTCAGCGTGGTGATGGGCAACGCCCGCTATCAACAACGTAGCCTCCTGCAAAAACAGGGGCGAACCTTCAGCGTCGTTCAACGGCGCTACGGAATCTATTGGGTAGCCGATGAATAACCACCAGACCTCTTCCGCCGCCGTGCTGATTATTCGCCTCAATCCTGATACCACCACGGCGCTATGGCGGCTGGTCGCGCCGGGAGAAGCGGCACAGACCGGAGAATGGCATCCTGATGATGGCGACCAGACGCTCAACCAGCTGGCGCAGCACTATCCGGCCTGGGTGCTGGTGCCGGCCAGCGATTGCGCGTTTCACCGCGTCACTCTGCCGGCCGGGGCCATCAGGCGACCGCAGCAGGCGCTGGCGTTTTTACTCGAAGAACAGCTGGCGACGGAGGTCGAAGAGAGCCACTTTGCCCTGCTTCATCAGGACAAAACCGACTGCGCCGTGGCGGTAGTTGGGCAAGAAAAAATGCGCGCCTGGCAGGCCTGGTGCGAGGGACTTGGGCTAAACGTACTGGCTCTGACTCCGGATATCCTGGCGCTGCCGCAGAACGCAACCGGCTGGAGCGCCGTACAGTGCGGCGAGCAGTGGCTGTTTCGCTGTGATACATGGAACGGAATGGCGGTGGAAACCTCGTGGCTCGATGGGCTGCTGGCCCACTGGCAAAACGTCATACCGATCGCGTGCTATTCACCGCCGCCGGATATCGCCGCACCGTGGCAGCCTCTCCCGGAGCAGGATCTTTTACAGCTAGCGTCGACCAACCCGGATGCCCGCAAGATCTGTTTACGCCAGGGCAATTTTGCGGCGAAACGCCGCCGTCAGCCGACGCCTCGCAGCTTGCGTCCAGCGATCGCCGCAGCGCTGGCGCTGATGCTGCTGTGGAGCGGCAACAGCCTGGACGATCACCTCACCCTGGGGCGACAGGCCGATGCCGCCGTGCAGGCCAGTCGTGATTTTTACCGCCAGTGGTTTAAAGCGGAAAAAAATATCATCAACCCGCGCCTGCAGATGCAGCAGCATCTGCGCCAGCTGGAAAGCTCAGGGGGGCAACCGGCGCTTATTTCACGGCTCGGCGCGCTGCAAAAAATCCTTGCCGAAACGCCGGGCATCCGCTTGCGCTCCCTGAGCTTTGATGCCGCACGCAACACGCTACAGCTGGAGATATCCGCCGTTTCATCACAGGCTCTGGAGCAGTTCAGCAACCGGGCGCGAACGGGATTCCGCGTGCAGACCGGCGAGATGAAGCCGCGGGCCGACGGTATCGAAGGTCGTCTGACGCTGGAGGACACCGATGCCTAATCTGCTCGCCTTATGGCAACAACGTACGCGCCGCGAACAGCATCTGCTGCTGGGGATGGGCGTGATGCTGCTTATCGGCCTGGTGTATTACGCGCTATGGCAGCCGTGGCAAAACCGTGAGGCGCAATGGCGGCAAACGCTAGCCAGAGAGCAGGCTAATCTGCAGTGGATGCGCCAGCAAACGCCGCTTCTCCAGCAGCTTAACCAACAGAAATCGCCCGCCGCGCAGGAAGAGCCATCGACGGTGATTATGCGCGAGGCCGCCCGCCACGGTATCACCATCGTTCGCCTGCAGCCGCAGGGAGTCCGCCTGAGCCTCACCGTGCAGCCCGCCGATTTCCAGTCGCTGATGTCATGGCTGGACGCACTGGGACAGTCGGGGATGGCGACCGCCACGCTGGCGGTGGCCGCCGTGGCGCAGCAGCCCGGCTGGGTTACGGTCAATGCGCTGGTGCTGGAGCGTAGCAATGAAAAATAAACTGATTATTGGTCTGCTGTTGGCGGCGGTCTATCTCTTCTGGCTGTTGCTTAGTGCCCCAGCTCGGCTGTTGACTCTGGCTTTGCCGGAAGGCGCACGGCTCTCTGAAACCTCAGGTACCCTGTGGAAAGGGGAAGCCCGTCAGGCCAGCTGGCGCGACGTTGAAATAGCCTATTTGCGCTGGGAGTTTGGCTTCTCGTCCTGGCTTCCCGGCTGGCATATCCGCTTTAACGACCCGTCCGGGCTGCGCGGCCAGGCCTGGCTGCACGGTCTGAACGAATTTGTGGTGCACGAGGGGCGTCTCACGGTTCCGGCCCATTTTATCAGCCAGCGGTTAGCGCTCGGAATACCGCTGGAAGCCAGCGGTCAGGTGGTGCTGACATTACCTGAAGCCAGCTTTAACGCCAGCGGCTGCCAGCAGATTCCCGGCGGCAATATACAGTGGCGGGATGCGGCGCTCAACTCCCCGGCAGGGGCGCTTGAGCTGGCCCAGATTAACGGCAAATTAAGCTGTACCCCAGCGGGTGCCCTGACCATCGCCCTGACCCAGGATTCTCATCAGCTTAGCCTAAGCGGGCAAGGTTCTTTCACGCCAGACGGTCGCTATACGTTTAGCGGGACATGGCAAACCCGCCAGTCGGCCCCGGCGCTGCTCACCCTGCTGGCGACACAAAATGCGCGTAAAGATGAGCAGGGGCGCACACCGTGGCAATTGCAAGGGCAGTGGTTATCGCAGGAGACACGATGATGATAGACAATATCACGCGGCTGGAGGAGTTTGCCGCACAATTCCCGCTCGCCTGGAGCGGTTTTTTACTCCTTTTCGGTCTGACGTTCGGCAGCTTTTTTAACGTCGTTATTCACCGTTTACCGCTCATGATGGAGCAAACCGAAACCGTTAATCTCTGCTTTCCCGCCTCGTTCTGCCCGCAGTGCCGTCAGCCCATCGCCTGGCGGGATAATATTCCCCTGCTGAGCTTTCTGTGGCTGAAGGGGCATTCACGCTGCTGCGGGCTACCGATATCTCGTCGTTATCCGCTGGTAGAACTGGCGACCGGCGTGCTGTTTGCGCTGGCCGGATACCTGATGCCGCCGGGGATGCCGCTGCTGGGCGGCTTGCTTCTGCTGTCGGTTCTGCTAATCCTTGCCGCCATCGACGCGCAAACGCTGCTGCTGCCCGATCGGCTGACCCTACCGCTGCTGTGGGGAGGGTTGTTGTTTAATCTTAACGATACCTTCGTGCCGCTGGCGGATGCGGTCATCGGGGCGATGGCCGGGTATTTGTCGCTCTGGACGGTGTATTGGGTATTTCGTCTGCTGACCGGTAAGGAGGCGCTGGGCTACGGTGATTTTAAGCTACTGGCGGCGCTCGGGGCGTGGTCCGGCTGGCAGGTGCTACCACAAACGCTGCTGCTGGCCTCCGCCAGCGGCCTGGTCTGGACGCTGTTGCAGCGGCTGGTGGCCCGACAGTCGCTGCAACAACCGCTGGCCTTCGGCCCCTGGCTGGCGTTTGCGGGGGGCGGCATCTTTTTGTGGAATCAGATATAACCGAGACAATCTTCCCGGTGGCGCTGCGCTGACCGGGCTACAGGCGGGTGCCGGTCTGGTAGATACTGTGAACGTCTGCAATCATTTTTAGTTGCCGGTGCTTTCTCCG
>NZ_JAPUEW010000054.1:0-60557 GCF_027492335.1 Klebsiella sp.
TGGCGAATGCTGTTCCGTATCGGGTGCCTGATTTTTATCCTTGCGGAGATCGGCGATGGAAACAGGGCTGCTGATACTTCCTTTTGCACTATGTCTCGACGCCTGTTCTCTGGGGCTACCGCTATTTATTCAACAGCGAAACCCTCGCCGCCAATGCCAAATGGGGCTGATCGCAGGAATATCAGGCGCGCTCATTGCCGCAGCAGCGCTGCACGTGAAGGGATTTTACTCCTGTGCTGATGGCCTCAGGGCTTTGTTTGATAGGCGCAGGAATGGGTACTATCGCGACCAATGCCCCGATACTGGTCACCACTGGCGCAGGGAATCAGCATGCTGAACAGTCTGGCGGCGTCCAGGCCGCCTCGCGCCATATCGGACAAGCGCAGGGAATGGTGGTCATCACCCTGGCGCTGCTTATCCGCCTTCGCAATCTGCCGAAGTCATCGTAGATTGCGCTATACTGCCGCCACTATCAAAAAAAAGCGGAACTGAACCATGAACGACAGTGAATTCCATCGCCTGGCCGATACCCTGTGGATGACTATCGAAGAACGTCTGGATGACTGGGACGGCGACAGCGATATCGACTGTGAAATCAACGGCGGCGTACTGACCATCAGTTTTGAAAACGGCAGCAAAATCATTATTAACCGTCAGGAGCCACTGCACCAGGTGTGGCTGGCAGCCAAGCAAGGCGGCTATCATTTCGATCTAAAAGGCGATGAGTGGATTTGCGACCGCAGCGGCGAAACCTTCTGGGATCTACTGGAACAGTCGGCAACGAATCAGGCCGGTGAAGAAGTGAGTTTTCGTTAAGGCGGCAAAGCTTCGATTTTCCCCGGAGGCGATGCTAACGCATCTGTCCGGGCTACACGATCCGATACCGCACGTACTCGTAGCCCGGGCAAGCGAAACGCCCCCGGGAAATTTACCAGCGCGGAATCACAGCTCTACGCAGCAGGTTAAGAGTAGTGCTGCAACATCGATGATGTCGCGGAATCCTCACCTGCAGCAAGGGTTGCAGCGGCAATCACCTGGCTGCGGAAGGGAATCACCTGTTCACGACCATCAACATCAACAATCTGATAGAACTGCGGCAGGTTAAAGTTGATAAAGCTCGAACCGTAGGTAAAGCGGTCATGGGATGACGAGTAGAAGCGGCTGACGTCGCGCACCAGCTCCTCTTTACTGCCTTCGCAATGATGATACACCTCGGCGCGGTTGCTCTCATCAAGGATATAGATGTTAAAGCCGTTATCGTTATCCGCATCTTCAAAGAAGAACTGAATAATCCCTTCGCTGGCAAAACCATCCACCACCTGCGGTAGCCTGACGTGGTTGGTTTCCACCTGCACCGACAGGCCGTGCAGTTTGTTATGTGAAATCGCACCGTAGAACTCAATAGCGTTCTCCAGCTTCTGCACCGAGACGTTAAGACGCTCGAAGAACAGCCCCCAGGTTTGCCCGGAAACGCGCAGCGCTTTAAAGCGGCCGGTATCCTGGCGGGTGCTGGAGAGACGCAGCTCGACGCATTCGGAAACCAGTTGCTGCACGCGAGTGCGGATTAACCCGCGCAGATGCTGGCTATAGCAGAACACTTCTACGCTGTCCGGCGGCGCGGCATCCTGATGCATTTTACCAAGAATGGTTTTCAGCGCTTCGATCATCGCCTGCTCGCCGTTGAAGTGCAGCGTACGCACTTCGTTCCACGAGTTACGGTACAGCAGATCAACGCTGCCAATCAGACATTTTTGCTCTTCACCAAAACTGAAAACGTCCAGCTTGCGGAAGTCAAAATGCACCACCTGATTGCGGAAGGCCGCCGTCGGGTCGTATTCCAGGTTTACGATGATCGCCAGATGGCGAATTTCGCACGGACTATACAGCGCTTTAGGCGTCGGAGACGGCAGGCGCAGCGGGAAGTGGTGCGATACGTCGGCAACCATTTCCTGCAATTTAGCCAGATCGACAATGCCGTTGCCCTTAATAAACAGGCGAGTTCGTGACGTCAGCAGGCCGTTAAACCAGGCCCAGGCCACCAGCTTATTAAGATAACGGTTATATTCCAGCGGCTGATGGCTGATGATCGACTCCATATCCGGCGCGCGGTTATAAACATACCAACCGGTACGGTTGGCACGGCCCGGCGGCACATGGATAAAGGTCAGATTAGGTTCAGACAGATCCGGTGAAATTTGCGGGTTGACCAGGGTGACTTTCCCCGGCAGCGCTTCAAATGCGGCGTACAGCTTACGCGTCAGCACGCCAATATCCTGCGGGCTGGCGGAAACGCTCAGGTTATTGCGGCGCGCGAAGCGAATCAGATTGCGATAGCTTTGCATCATCGCATCAAGCAGCTCGTTGTGCGCCTTGCGTACTTCGTCGATCTTCCAGTTGGCCCGGTTGTCGAGCATCATCAGACGCTTTTCATCCCAGCCCCACTCTTTCACCAGATGGCTAACCACTTCACGGCGCCAGCCGACGCAGGCGCGCTCGCGGCTAAGCTTTTCGCACACTTTTAAATAGAAACATCGGCGCACCAGGTCGAGGCGCGTTTCGTCTTCAATGGCTTGCAGATAGAGCGTCACGCGCTCCAGCATCATGCAGTACGGATCGAGACCAAACGAGACAATCTCGCCGTCATGCAGGCGCTGTTTGATATCTTTCGCCAGCAGGCGGTTGTTCGGATATTCCCAGGAATAGGCTTCCAGCAGCAGCGTCTTCAGCACCGCTTTATACGGCGAGTCGATACTTTTGTAGAGCTGCCACAGGCTGGCACCGAAGTATTCTTCCGCCGACAGCGAACTCAGGCCGCCGAGATCCAGCCATTCGTTCGGCGTCAGGACCCCCTGCGAGTACAGCGACATCACGTAATCATCGTAATGCTCTTCTTCATCGCACGGCACCATATTCCACAGAATACGTTTCCCGGCGAGACGCACAGCGGTACGGTAAAACTCATCCAGCAGCAGGATATGTTGGGTTGAACCGCAGTCTTCGCCGCCGAGGCTACCGCTTTCATTATGACGGAAGCGGTTTTCATCGATCAGGAAGAAGCTAACTTCAACGCCCAGCGATGCCGCCCAGCTTTCCAGCAGGCTGCATTTACGCTGTAACAGCTGACGCTCATCGGTATCCAGCCAGGCCTGATGACAAACCCAGATGTCGAGATCGGAAGAGCAGCTTTGGCCGACGGATGAAGTACTGCCCATGGAGTAAAGGCCGGTGATCGGCAGTTCGCCTTTCGGCGGCTCCTGCGTCAGCATTCCACGGTGCAGTTCAAGCTCGTCAAGGTAGTGGCGTTGGGTTTCATCAGGCGTGTAGAGGCAAATGCCTCGGGGAACGTTACCGTCAAGGTAACCCGGCATCAGCGGGTGATGATAATGTAGTAATGTCGGCAGTAGACTGTAAACCTGCTGGAAAGCGGGTCCCATGGCAGCAAGGGCGCGATCCACGCGCAATTGGTTGATGGCATCCAGTCTCTGTTTCAGTGTCTCAATATAGAGGTACAAGACATATCGCCTGATGTTCAAAAACCCGACGTACAATAGTACGGAGAGTTTCAGTATTTCAACAAAAACCGTCACCATTCGTCGTCGGTGTGGTTGTGATGAACTGCTGACTGACAAATGGTTTAAAACGTGATCAATCTAACACCTTGCGGATTGACCGTAAAGAAAGATGCGCTACATACAAGTGTAGCACCCTTTACTATGTGTAAATTCTTCACTACGTTTGCGGCAACCCGCAAACGCATGAAAGGCTAAAAAAGATGGCCGCGACCCTTATCCCCACAAAACTAACATCCCTAAGACAACAATGTTAGGATGGTTAGTGGTCGACTATGACGGTAACAAGCATGTTAGACAAAGTTTTGAGAATTGCCACACGGCAAAGCCCGCTTGCGCTATGGCAGGCACATTATGTGAAAGAGCGCCTGGAGTCCTGTCATCCGGGGCTTTCTGTTGAACTGGTGCCGATGGTCACCCGCGGTGACGTGATCCTTGATACTCCCCTTGCAAAAGTGGGCGGTAAGGGTCTGTTTGTCAAAGAGCTGGAGCTGGCCATGCTGGATGGTCGCGCCGATATCGCCGTCCATTCCATGAAAGACGTGCCGGTGGAATTCCCCGAAGGGCTGGGGCTGGTCACCATTTGCGAACGCGAAGATCCGCGCGATGCGTTTGTCTCAAATCACTATGCGTCCATTGATGAACTGCCGCATGGCAGCATTGTTGGCACGTCAAGTTTACGCCGACAGTGCCAACTGGCCGCCGATCGTCCGGATCTGGTGATCCGCTCTCTGCGCGGCAACGTTGGCACACGTCTGAGCAAGCTCGATAACGGCGAGTACGACGCCATTATTCTTGCCGCTGCAGGGCTCAAACGCCTGAATCTGGAAACGCGTATTCGTCAACCGCTAACGCCGGAACAATCCCTGCCCGCCGTCGGCCAGGGCGCCGTTGGCATCGAATGCCGCCTGGACGATGAGTGGACGAAAGCTTTGCTTGCACCGCTGAACCATACGGAAACGGCCATACGCGTACGCGCCGAACGAGCGATGAACACCCGGCTTGAAGGCGGGTGCCAGGTGCCTATCGGCAGCTATGCCGAACTGATCGACGGTGAGCTATGGCTGCGCGCGCTGGTTGGCGCGCCGGATGGCTCGCAAATGGTGCGCGGCGAGCGGCGTGGTCGCCCGGAAGATGCCGAAACGCTCGGCGTCTCCCTCGCCGAAGAACTTCTGGATAACGGTGCTCGCGACATTCTCGCGGTCGTTTATGCGGGAGAAGCCCCGCAATGAGTATCCTGGTCACCCGTCCGCTGCCGCAAGGCGAAGAGTTAGTCAGCCGCCTGCGCGCGCTGGGACGCGTGGCCTGGAGCTTTCCGCTCATTGAATTTACTCCGGGCCGTCAGCTTCCAGAGCTGGACGGTCAGCTGGCAGGCCTCAAGGCGGGTGATTTACTCTTCGCGCTATCGCAGCACGCCGTTGAGTTTGCCCACGCTCGCCTCCAGCAACAGCGACTGCACTGGCCCTCTGCGCCTGATTATTTTGCGATTGGCCGTACCACCGCGCTGGCCCTACACAAAGTCAGCAGTCATGATGTTCGCTATCCGTTAGATCGGGAAATCAGCGAAGTCTTGCTACAATTACCTGAATTACAAAACATTGCGGGGAAAAGGGCGCTCATCCTGCGCGGTAACGGTGGGCGAGAATTACTCGGTGACACACTCCGTGAACGCGGTGCCGATGTCACTTTTTGTGAATGTTATCAACGTAGTGCAAGGCACTATGATGGCGCAGAAGAAGCAATGCGCTGGCAGTCTCGTGGGGTCTCGACGTTGGTGATTACCAGCGGCGAGATGCTGCAACAGCTCTGGACGTTAATACCGCAGTGGTACCGCGAACATTGGCTCCTGAGCTGTCGCATTTTAGTTGTCAGTGAACGTCTGGCCGAACAAGCCAGGGAATTGGGCTGGCAGGATATCCAGGTTGCCGATAGCGCCGACAACGATGCGCTGCTACGCGCATTACAATAACTCTCAACATTGGAAGCCATAATGACGGAACAACAGAATCAATCCGCCGTGGTTGAAGAGACCAGGGAGGCCGTGGAAAAAACACCACAGCCAGAAAAGAATAATGTAGAAAAGAAAAACGGCGGCAGTAAAACCAGTCTCGCCCTGAGCGCAATAGCCATTGCTATCGCCCTCGCCGCTGGCGTAGGCCTTTACGGCCTCACGAAAACTCAGGCAACCCGTCAGAGCGAAACCAGCGCCGAGCTATCCAGCCAGATCGCCACACTGCAAAAAGCGCAGGAAAGCCAAAAAAGCGAACTCGAAGGCATTATTAAGCAGCAAACCGACCAGTTGACGGAAGCCCAGCGCCAACAAGATTCGCTAACGAAGAAACTTGAAGAGGTACAGGAAAAAGTTGCCATTATCTCAGGTAGCGACGCCAAAACCTGGCTACTCGCACAGGCTGATTTTCTGGTAAAGCTAGCCGGGCGTAAGCTGTGGAGCGACCAGGACGTGACGACCGCTGCCGCGCTGCTGAAAAGCGCCGACGCCAGCCTTGCGGATATGAACGATCCGAGCCTGATTAGCGCCCGTCGCGCCATCACTGACGATATCGCCTCGCTTTCCGCCGTGAGTCAGGTGGACTATGACGGCATCATCCTGAAGGTTAACCAACTCGCCAACCAGATTGATAATTTACGCCTGGCGGACAATAACGACGATGACTCCCCGATGGATTCTGATAGCGACGAACTATCCAGCTCCATTAAGGAGTGGCGGGTAAACCTGCAAAAAAGCTGGCAGAACTTTATGGACAGCTTTATTACCGTTCGCCGCCGTGACGAAACAGCGGTTCCGTTGCTGGCTCCAAACCAGGACGTCTACCTGCGCGAAAATATTCGTTCCCGCCTGTTAGTTGCGGCACAGGCCGTACCACGTCATCAGGAAGAGACCTATAAACAGGCTCTGGATAACGTCTCTACCTGGGTTCGTGCCTACTACGACACCGAAGACGCGACCACTAAAGCCTTCCTTGAGGATGTGGACAAGCTCAGTCAGCAAAGCATCACTATGAACGTACCGGAAACCCTGCAGAGCCAGGGCCTGCTTGAAAAACTCATGCAGACACGGGTACGTAATCTGATGGCGCAACCGGCTGAAACACAGACCAGCGCTCCGGCGCCTGCTGTTCCTGCGCCAGTAGCCCCCGCGCCAACACCTGCGCCACAAGGAGAGTAACGCATGTTGAAAATTCTCTTACTCTTCGCGCTGCTGATTGCTGGGATCGTTGTCGGCCCGATGATCGCCGGTCATCAAGGCTACGTGCTGATCCAGACCGATAACTACAACATTGAAACCAGCGTCACCGGGTTAGCGATCATTCTGATCCTCACCATGGTGGTCCTGTTTGCGATTGAATGGCTGCTGCGGCGTATTTTCCGCACCGGCGCGCATACCCGCGGCTGGTTCGTTGGCCGTAAACGCCGTCGTGCCCGCAAGCAAACCGAACAGGCGTTGCTGAAGCTGGCGGAAGGTGATTACCAGCAGGTTGAGAAGCTGATGGCGAAAAATGCCGATCACGCGGAGCAGCCGGTGGTGAATTACCTGCTGGCGGCGGAAGCGGCCCAGCAGCGTGGGGATGAAGCCCGCGCTAACCAGCATCTGGAGCGCGCGACCGAACTGGCAGGTGACGATCTGATCCCGGTAGAAATCACTCGCGTACGTCTGCAGCTGGCGCGTAATGAAAATCACGCTGCCCGCCACGGTATCGACAAACTGCTGGAGATCACCCCGCGTCATCCTGAAGTTCTTCGCCTGGCCGAGCAGGCCTATATCCGTACCGGGGCCTGGAATTCGCTGCTGGATATCATTCCGTCAATGGCGAAAGCCAACGTCAGCGATGAAGAGCATCGCGCCGAGCTGGAACAGCTGGCGTGGATTGGTCTGATGGATAAAGCGCTGGCCGACGGCGGCAGCGAAGGGTTGCGCGACTGGTGGAAAAGCCAGAGTCGTAAAACTCGTAGCCACGTGGCTCTACAGGTGGCCATGGCGAATCGCCTTATCGAAAGCGACGACCATGATACCGCCCAGCAGATTATTATTGATGGTCTGAAAAAGCACTACGACGACCGGCTGGTCATGCCTATTCCGCGGCTGAAAACCAATAATCCGGAACAGCTGGAGAAGGTGCTGCGCCAGCAGCTTAAAACGGTCGGCGACCGCCCGCTGCTGTGGAGCACGCTGGGGCAGTCGTTAATGCGCCACGGTGAGTGGCAGGAAGCCAGCATTGCGTTCCGCGCCGCGCTCAAGCAGCGTCCGGATGCGTTTGATTACGCGTGGTTGGCCGATACCCTTGACCGCCTGCATCAGCCGGAAGAAGCGGCAACCATGCGCCGTGACGGCCTGCTGTTGACCCTGCAAAACAACCCGCAGCAGTAAGCACGATCTTCACTATCGCCTCCATCGGGGGCGATAGCACTCCCCTTCAGCAAATGCTTCACACACCCAAATAAAAAAACGCCTGCTCTGAAACCAGGGCAGGCGTTAAAACAGGTCTGTTTGACAACAAATTGGGTGCTTCACTCAACGTAGTGTCCATGGTGTTTGATGAGGCTATATGCTTCATCCTTCACGCTGTCTCTTCGTTGGCTGCACACGCTCACCCCAGTTACTTACCTTTGTAAGCTCCTGGGGATTCCCGTGCTGGCCGTCTCGACACATCATGAAAGATTTAGCATATAAAATGCGACATCTGTCAGTGGACGATAAGCACCGTAAACGGCTCTGCATCATTCCTGGGTTTATGAGGCACTAAGGCGAACATAAGAGATGGAATGAGCATCTACCCGTTTATTATCGCACAGGATCTACGGAAATTGCATCTATGAGAGTAATGAATTGGGAGTATTCCGCATAATAAATCGCGTCGCAATCAGCGAGATATTTTTAGGGAGATCATGGGGATAAGAGAGTTTTTGGCAAATTCAGAAAACAAAAAACCCCGCCGAAGCGGGGTTCAAAATTGGTCGGCGAGAGAGGATTCGAACCTCCGACCCACTGGTCCCAAACCAGTTGCGCTACCAAGCTGCGCTACTCGCCGATGTACTGCTTTTTTGAATTTTTAGTTCAATTCTTTATAAAGTCGTGGTGCGAAGGGAGGGACTTGAACCCTCACGTCCGTAAGAACACTAACACCTGAAGCTAGCGCGTCTACCAATTCCGCCACCATCGCATGTTCACAACTTTCTAAATAATGGGGTGGCTAATGGGATTCGAACCCACGACAACTGGAATCACAATCCAGGGCTCTACCAACTGAGCTATAGCCACCACTACAAATCTTTTTACGCGGTCTTATAACCACCGCAGCTCCAGCACCGGGTAAATGGTGCGCCCGACAGGATTCGAACCTGAGACCTCTGCCTCCGGAGGGCAGCGCTCTATCCAGCTGAGCTACGGGCGCTTAGCGCCGTTGCGGGGTCGGATATTACGGACTTCCTACCCCGCTGTCTAGTGCCTTTTTAAAGAAAATTACCGTTTGCTCATGCTTTGTGCATTTTGTCGCTTATTCCGCCACATTATCCACATTTCCGCGTCGACCAAGGCCAAAAACCTTATAAATGAGCGTGACAGCCGCCAGGAAAATAATCCCGACGAAGAGCGACATGCGGGTATCGTCATTAAATCCCATACCTATCAGCACGCAAATCAGGAATGCCATGGTTAAATAGTTCGCCCACGGGAACAGCAGCGAGCGGAAAGGATGGCTGGCCATTGCTTCTTTGTGTACAAGACGAAAACGCAGCTGGCTAATCAGAATCACAAACCACGGCACCATGCCCGGCAGCACGCTGGCGCTGTAGACATAGACGAAGACCCGCTGTGGATTAGGGATGACATAGTTGAGGCAAGAACCAACTAACAGAATCAGTATCGACAGCGCAACACCCACCGCCGGCACGCCATTACGCGAGACTTTAGCGATCGCCGCTGGCAACTGGCGATTTCTTGCCAGCGCATAAAGCATACGCCCACAGCTGTACATACCGCTGTTACAGCCGGAAAGCGCTGCCGTCAGCACCACAAAGTTAATAATTCCCGCCGCTGCGGTAATGCCGATTTTGGCAAAGGTCAGCACAAACGGACTGCCGTTGGAGCCAATCTGATCCCACGGGAAAATAGTCACAATAACGAAAATCGCACCGACGTAGAAAATCAGGATACGCCACAGCACCTTCCCTACCGCGCTGCGCAGAGTGACCTGCGGGTTCTTCGCTTCACCGGCGGTAATACCGATAAGTTCAACACCCTGGTAGGAGGCGACCACAATGCACAGCGCCGTCAGGAAGCCTTTCCAGCCACCAGCAAAAAAGCCGCCATGCTCGGTCAGGTTCCCAAAGCCAATGGAGTGTCCGCCGTTGCCAAAGCCAAAGAAAATGACGCCCAGCCCAACCACAATCATCACGATAATGGTGGTGACCTTAATCATCGCGAACCAGAATTCGATTTCACCATATAGCCGCACCGCCGCCAGGTTCGCCAGCGCCACCAGCCCAACGGCAATCAGCGCCGGTATCCACTGCGCCATATCCGGGAACCAGAACTGCACATAGACCCCGATAGCCGTAATCTCCGATATCCCGACCGCCATCCACATAAACCAGTAGGACCAGGCGGTGAGATAGCCGAAAAACGGACTCATATAGCGATGTGCGTAAACGGCGAACGAGCCGGTTACCGGTTCGAGGAACAGCATTTCGCCCATGGAACGCATGATAAAGAAGACAAACAATCCCGCGATAATGTACGCCAGCAGGACCGAAGGCCCAGCCCACTTCAGCGTACTTGCCGCTCCCATAAATAAACCCACGCCAATCGTGCCGCCAAGGGCGATTAGCTCAATATGCCGCGCCTCCAGTCCTCGCTGAAGTTCCGCTTTTTTCTCAGTCATATAGCCTCTTGTGTTTGCCCTGCTCCGGGTTTATTGCACTCCAAACGAAGGTGTATATATCCCGGTTATTTTTATGAATAAATAAAATGGAAAGCCCTGCCTGAGCGACGGCAAAACCTGCCCGTCGCGTATTAAGCATGCGAATGGTTAATGAATTTTATGGAAATGGCAAATAAAGTATCAGGCGAGTGAATACATTACACAGAATACCCAGGTAAACTCGCCAGAACGTAGTGGAATGTCAAAGCTTATCGGTGTAATGCCAGCGTAAATAGCGTAGCAGGCGGGCCTGTCTTTTTATCCGGCTCGGCTGCGACACCAGACGATAAAACCATTCCAGCCCAAGGTCCTGCCAGAATTTTGGTGCCCGCTGAACGTGACCAGTAAAGACATCGTAGGTCCCGCCGACACCCATATACAGCGCCTGCGGATAAACATTCCGGCAATCGCGCATCAAGATCTCCTGGCGCGGCGAGCCCATCGCCACGGTGACAATTTTCGCCCCACTTTCGCGAATGCGTTCAAACAGCGCCTGACGTTGATCGGCGGCGAAATAGCCGTCCTGGCTACCGACGATATTCACGTTCCAGCGCTGGCGAAGCTGCCGCTCGGTTTGCGCCAGCACTTCCGGCTTGCCGCCAATCAGAAATACCGGCGTTCCCTGAGCGCCAGCACGCTCCATCAGCGCTTCCCATAAATCAGCCCCGGCGACGCGCGACACCTGCGCTTGAGGATATTTTTTACGTAATGAGCGCACCACGCTGATGCCATCAGCATATTTAAATTCTGCGGCTTCAATCAGCGCCCGAACCTCGGGGTTGTCTTCTACCGCCAGCATCTTCTCTGCATTAATCGCGACCAGCGTCCCCTTGCGGAGCTCGCCATCGCCATACAGATAATCCAGAGCGTGTTGCATATCGCGCCAACCAATGAGTTGCAAGCCTCTCAGCAGATACAACGGCGCGGATGTAGTCCCAGTCATGTACACCCTTATCAGACTTGAGGTTGCGTCAGCGGTTTAACCCGCTTATGAATCAGTCCAACGCTATCCAGGAACCAGTACAGCAGCTTTGCCGCCAGCAAGCAGAGACCAAAGATAACGAGGAAAAAAACCACGCGGGAGCCGAATGAATCCAGCCCTTCGCGCGCCAGCACGATCATATTGAAGATAGCGCCGAAACAAAAACTGTGCAGGATCGCCGCTTTATAGCGGTTAGTCTCCCGGTTGCCCAGCTCGTACAGCCAGTCAAACCATTTAATAATTAGCCCAACCGCCACCGCGCCCAGCGGTACAAACCAGACGCCGCCCATCACCACCAGTGAGCCAATCAGGGTCGGCGAAATCGCCAGGCCAGAATGGTTATTCAGCACTTCCCAGGTGAAATAGTTAGCGGTATTGAGCACCATCGTCGGGCGACCATGCCATAACCAGCTAGGGATAAAGACATAAAAATCCCGGACGATCGGCGCCAGACCCTGGAACTCAATCTTGTCGTAGTTTTGCAGCAGCAGAGCCAGGTTTTCCCACGGCGAGAAGGTATCGCGGGTCAGATAGAGAAAAGTATAAAACGCCTCGTCACCACTCACGTTCATGCCATAGCGTTTAAGCGCCAGCCAGAACATACCGACGATACCCAGCACGCCCGCCGCCGCCAGCATCCACAGGCTGATCCAGCCGCGAATAATGCCGATGAACAAAAAGATAGCAAAAGCGATGATAATATTCGCCCGGGTGCCGCCGACGATGGCATAGGTCAGCAGGCCAAAGGCCACGGTGCTGACAAGGAAAAATATCCACGCCTTATAATCCTGACGCAGAAAATAGACCACCAGCATCGCCGGGATGAAGAAGTAGAAAAAGCGCTTGAGCGCCACGCCGGAAACTTCACTGGAAAAGATCTGGCTATAGGAGTTGAGTCTGAATAACAGGAAGCCGTTGTGCGCAAAGAAAATCCCCACGCAAAGCAGCGCAATACCCAGCAAAATCAACCAGGTCAGGTGAGTTTCCACGCGGTTCATGGTGTACAGCGGGCGATGCTGATGCTCCCGACTCGCTGGGCGCAGTCGCGTTTTATAGGTGACGTAGTAAACCGCATAAAAACAGACCGAAACCAGCAGGGTTTGCAGCAGGATTTCCGGTGGGGCCACCGCCACGTCGAAACGGAACACCAGAATGCTGGTCAACGGGAAACCGAAGAAGAAGGTCAACAGAAACAACAACGAGAAAAAGACGTTGAAATTAAACCGCACGCGGCGAAATTCAAAGTACGTGGTGGTGGCGATAAATAGCGTCGACAGCAACCAGACCGCCAGTAACCCGCTAAATTGCATTAATGTCATGCGTCCACCCCCGCGGCAACCCGCAACGCTCGTCGCCAGCCCGTCAGGTAATTCGGACGGAAGAAGGCAATCTGATTCTTATCCACACCGGCCAGCTGGCGCTGCGCTTCTCGCACCACGGCCGCGTCCAGCGTATCGCTGGTAAAGAGTACCGGAATATGCTGCTCCGACATATCCTGCCAGAAGGGATTCTCCCGGTTCAGAACGCAGGGGATCCCAGCCTGAATCAGCAGGCACAGCGTGCCGATACCCTGCTGGCGGGCAAACAAGAAGTAGCCGAGATCACAGCGGCGCAATAGCGCAAGGTAGTCATCGAACGCCAGCTTGTCGCTCAGAACCTGAAGATGCTGCGGGCTAAACAGCGCCGCTCCGGCCTCGCGGACCTGGTTGATGTAATCACTATTATTGGCCGGGTAACCCATCGGCACAATCACGTTGACCGTATCGCCAAACTGCTGATGAATCGCGCGCAGCGCCGCAATATGTTCATTGCTGCGGTCACCGGAATTCCCCACCAGGATAGTCAGCGTGTCGCCGCGCGGAGCGCTATCAGCAAGGGTATTCAGCGCCGGGTCCATTCGGGTCGGGAAATAGAGCAGTCCGCCCGGCACGTCCGAATGACGGGCGGCAAACCAACTGAGATCGCCGCGGGTGGCAAATACTCGCCCTACTCGCCCCTGTGCCATACGCCGTAGTGGATAAAACAAGCGAAACTTCAGGCTGGCGGAATTCTCATACAGATCCGCGCCCCAGATATGCCAGTTAAACTGCGCTGGGCGGATCCCACCGCTGAGTAACGCCAGCCACAGCCCGGTATTGAACTGGCCATGAAAGAAAAAGCGCTGCTGCCGGTTGGCCTTTGCCAGCGCGATAACCGCCTGTGCCAGCAACTTTTTCCCTGCAAAGCAGGTGATGAATAGCGCGGGATACGCTTCGCGAACTCCTGTCACATCACCGACGACCATAAACGTACGAGCCTGCTCGTCATCAACGGCCAGCTCGTCATTAAAGAACCGCAGAACGGTCTGGTTGTGGTGCGGGATATCCGATCCCAGTACATGTATTAGTGCTGTCATGCCCGTTTACGCCAAAGTAAAAACACGCCACTACAGAGGGCGAAATAAACAATATAAGTAGCCATATACGCCTGCGCCGCGCCGATTGCACCGTGTGCCGGAATAAGCCAGTGCGAAAATGCGGTTAACAGCGCGAACTGGCTGATTTCCGTCAGAATATAAAAACGCAGCGAGGCTTTGGCGATCACCAGATAGCCGTAAACATACGCCCCGACCTTCAGCACATCGCCCACAAGCTGCCAGGCGAAGAGATCGCGCATCGCCGTAAAGCGGTCGGAAAAAAGCAGCCAGATGGCGAAGTCGCGCAGCAACCACACGGTTAAGCTCGCTGCCGCCACCGCCGGAAGGACAAATTTCAGCGATTTGCCAATCTCACGGGTGATGTCCGCTTTGGCGGTCAGGCGAGAGAGCGTAGGCAGCAGGTACACGCTAAACGAAGCGGTAATAAACTGCAAATAGGCGTCGGAAATGCTGCTGACGCCTTGCCAGATCCCCACCGCCTCCCAGCCATAATGGGCCGCCAGCAGGTTACGCATCATCACGTAGGCGACCGGCAGCGTCACCGAAGTAATCAGCGCCATCAGGGTAAACTTCGACAGCTGACCCGCCAGGCCGTTATCCCAACGCGGGCGCAGCGCACTCAGCGGGATATTACCGCGTCGCCACAGCACAACAGCTGCCGGAACCACCACCAGAGCAGGTACCAGCGCCAGACCGAGCAATGCGCCCTGATAGCCGCCGAAACGGTAGCAGGCATAGTATGCCGCCACGCCAATCAGGCTCCCGGCGATCAGCGACAGCGCGTTTCCCGCCGCATCGCGAAAGCCTTTCATCAGCGCTAACAGGAAGTTCGCCCAGGCGATACCCATCTGCACCAGCGCCACCAGCCGGACCAGATTCTGGTAATGCTGATGCCCAAACAGCCCCTGGCTTATCGGCGCTGCCGCCAGCAGGAATATCAGCGCCAGTAGGGTTGAGAAACCCAGAACCATCGCTGAAGAAGTGCCGACAACCTTATTCAGTTGCTGACGATCGTCATGATGCTGGGCCACCAGCTTAGTGACGCCGTTAAAAATCCCGGCCCCCGCCAGTACACCAAGCACGGTCACCAGTTGGCGGAAGTTACCCGCCTGACCCACTCCGGCAGGGCCGAACGATACCGCCAGCAGTTTAACTACCAGCAGTCCCGCCCCGATTTTGACCAACGTGGACGCGGCGGTCCACAGAGAAGCTTTAGCCAGCGACATATCAGGAGAAATAGCTCAGCAGCGAGTTAATCACCGTACGCTGGTTTACCACCGACAAATTGTAGAATAACGGCAGGCGCAGCAGGCGCTCGCTCTCCTGGGTGGTATAACGATCTGCACCGTGGAACACGCCGAAGCTCTCCCCTGCCGGGCAACTGTGCAGTGGGATATAGTGGAACACTGCCAGAATCTCCGCTTCTTTCAGCCAGGCGATCAGCTTGCTACGATCGTCAATATCGCGCAGCTTGATATAGAACATATGCGCATTGTGTCCGCAGTCGGCCGGAATCACAGGCAGGTCGATACGCCCGGCGCGCGCCAGCGGTAAAAGCGCGTCATAGTAACTCTGCCATAGCATCAGGCGCTGCTGGTTAATCCGCTCCGCCGCTTCCAGCTGTGCCCATAGATAGGCCGCCTGTAGATCAGACATCAGGTAGCTGGAGCCAATATCGCGCCAGGTGTATTTATCCACCAGACCACGGAAGAACTGGCTGCGGTTGGTGCCTTTTTCGCGAATGATCTCCGCACGCTCCACCAGCTTACGATCGTTAATCAGCGTCGCGCCGCCTTCACCGCCCGCGGTGTAGTTTTTGGTTTCATGGAAGCTGAAGCAGCCAATATGGCCGATAGTACCGAGCGCCCGGCCTTTGTACGTCGACATCACGCCCTGCGCGGCATCTTCCACTACAAACAGATTATGTTTGCTGGCAATGGCCATAATGGTGTCCATCTCGCAGGCCACGCCCGCATAGTGGACCGGCACAATCGCCCGTGTTTTTTCGGTGATTGCCGCTTCAATCAGCGTTTCATCGATATTCATGGTATCGCGACGAATATCGACAAAGACGATTTTCGCTCCGCGCAGTACGAAGGCGTTGGCGGTGGAGACGAAGGTGTAGCTCGGCATAATTACTTCATCGCCCGGCTGAATATCCAGCAGCAGCGCCGCCATTTCCAGTGACGCGGTACACGATGGCGTCAGCAGCGCTTTCGCCGTTCCAAAACGCTGCTCCATCCACTGCTGGCAGCGACGGGTAAAGCCGCCATCGCCGCACAGCTTGCCGCTACCCATTGCGGACTGCATATAATCAAGCTCGGTTCCCACCACCGGCGGCGCGTTAAATGGAATCATCATTTCACCTGTATAACCAGTACGCGGCGCTTTCCACATTCGCACCGCTAAGAATGTAACGTTTAAGCGCGGCGGTGTTGCCCATCTGGGTCGCCACCCGCAATGTAGTCAGTTCACGCTGCACGGCCCAGTGCTGTGCCGCTTGCATCAGTTCCGTTCCAGCGCCTCGTCCGGCCAACAGGCCAATCCTCGCCTCACGCTCGTTAAGCTGTCGCAGAGAGACAAACGCGCGGATATCGCCATCGGGCGCGCGAAAAATCAGGCACTGGTGATCGAAAGTCCCTCGTACCGCATTTTCAATCCACTGGGCGTAGAAACGACCGCTGGCATCGGCAGCGTACCAGGGGGCACGAAAACGACTTAGGGCAAAGGCCAGCGCCGCCAGCTCGCGCAGCCGAGGAATATCCGCCTCCGTCGCCAGCTCAGCTCCGGCATCGTCAGAGGCAGTCAGCGCAAGCGCAAGATCGACCTCTCCCTCCACCAGCCGAAAGCCTAATGCCTGCAGCGCATCCAGACGGGCGGTATCATCCGCCGCGACTTTCGCCTGCACCCGCGACCATCCAGCCAGCGCCTGCGCCGTCAGCAGCGGCGCATCATCGCCAAAGCGCACGATGGCGCTGTTGACGCCAAAGAAGCGGTTTTCCCACTCCAGGGGCTCAATACTGGCGCGGGCGAGCACGGAGCAGATCCAGTAAGTATTGGCCGTAACCAGTTTTTTCCAGCCGTTTCGCCGCACGTTTGACGCCGTCGTCGTCCAGCCAGCCGTTGCGCCAGGCGATCTCTTCCAGACAGGCAATTTTGAAACCCTGGCGTTTTTCAACGGTTTGTACAAACATGCTGGCTTCAATCAGGCTGTCGTGCGTGCCGGTATCCAGCCAGGCAAAACCACGGCCCAGCAGCTCCACCGTCAGTGCGCCATCGTCGAGGTACATTTGATTGATAGAGGTAATTTCCAGCTCACCGCGTTCCGAGGGTTTAACCCGCTTCGCGTACTCCGCCACTTTACCATCGTAGAAATAGAGGCCGGTCACCGCCCAGTTGGATTTGGGCTGTTTTGGCTTCTCTTCCAGCGAAATCGCGCGGAAATCGTCATCAAACTCCACCACGCCAAAGCGTTCCGGGTCCATGACCTGATAGCCGAACACCGTCGCCCCGGTAGTGCGGGCCGCCACGCTGCGCAACTTCGGACTAAAACCCTGACCGAAAAAGATGTTGTCGCCCAGCACCAGGCATGAGGGTTCGCCGTTGAGGAACTCCTCGCCGATGATAAACGCCTGCGCTAATCCGTCCGGGCTAGGCTGGGCGGCATAGCTTAACTGCACGCCGAACTCTGAACCATCACCCAGCAGGCGCTGGAAATCGCGCTGGTCATCAGGCGTGGTGATAATCAAGACTTCGCGGATCCCGGCCAGCATCAGCACCGAGAGCGGGTAGTAGATCATCGGCTTGTCATAGATGGGTAGCAGCTGTTTTGAGACGCCGCGCGTGATCGGATGCAGGCGGGTACCAGAACCGCCTGCAAGGATAATACCTTTCATTTTTCCCCCTCAAGCACTCAGGCTTGCAGCCCCAGGCGTTCGCCTTGATAACTGCCGTCCAGCACCTGCTGCCACCAGGCTTCATTGACCAAGTACCACTGAACGGTTTTGCGCATCCCGCTGGCAAACGTTTCGTCCGGCGTCCAGCCCAGCTCACGCTCAATTTTCGCCGCGTCAATGGCGTAGCGCAGGTCGTGTCCGGGACGGTCGGTAACGAAGGTGATGAGATCGCGATAGCGCTCCAGGCCATTCGGTTTGCGCGGCGCCAGCTCTTCCAGCAGATCGCAAATCGTTTCCACTACCTCAATATTCTTACGCTCGTTATGGCCGCCGATATTGTAAGTTTCGCCCGGCTCCCCGCTCGTTGCCACCCGATACAGCGCCCTGGCGTGATCTTCAACGTACAGCCAGTCACGGATCTGTTGACCATTGCCGTAAACCGGCAGGAGTTTACCCGCCAGCGCGTTGAGGATGGTCAGCGGGATCAGTTTTTCCGGGAAATGATACGGTCCATAATTATTCGAGCAGTTAGTTACTAGCGTCGGCAAGCCATAGGTGCGCTGCCAGGCGCGTACCAGATGATCGCTACTGGCTTTAGAGGCGGAATAAGGGCTGCTTGGCGCATAAGGCGTAGTTTCGGTGAAAAATTCACCGCTATCATGCAAGTCGCCATAGACCTCATCCGTCGAGATGTGGTGGAAGCGAAAGGCCGATTTTGGGTCATCCTTGAGCCCATTCCAGTAAGCCCGCGTCGCTTCCAGCAGCGTATAGGTGCCAACGATATTGGTTTCGATAAACGCCGCAGGGCCGTCAATAGAGCGGTCAACGTGGCTTTCGGCGGCCAGGTGCATCACGATATCCGGCTGATGATGGCTAAATACGCGATCCAGCTCCGCGCGATCGCAGATATCCACCTGCTCAAAAGCAAAGCGAGCATCCTGAACAACAGGAGACAACGACATCAGATTCCCGGCGTAGGTCAGCTTATCAACGACCACCACGTTATCGGCGGTCTCAGTGATAATTTTACGTACCACCGCCGAACCGATAAACCCGGCTCCGCCGGTGACCAGAATCGTTCTCACCGCCAGACCCCTTTGGTATCGACGATAAACGGCTGGCTGACGCTATCGCCGCTAATGGCTTTAAATTCTTTGTGATCGACCAGCATCACCAGCACGTCCGCACTCGCCAACGCCTCGTCCAGCGACGCCAGAGCGCACAAGCCGTCGAGCTTTTTCGGCAACTGATGAATATTTGGCTCAACAACCAACGTCTCACCGCCATGCCAGCGGGCGATTTGCGCGGCAATCGCCATGGCCGGACTTTCACGCAGGTCATCGATATTGGGCTTAAATGCGAGGCCGAAGCAGGCAATTTTCAGCTCGCTGGCGCGCTTATTGCTGGCCGCGAGGCAGTCGGCAACCCGCGCTTTAACCTGGTCGATCACCCATTCTGGTTTATGGTCGTTCACCTCGCGCGCGGTGCGGATAAGCCGCGCCTGCTGTGGGTTCTGCGCTACGATAAACCACGGGTCAACCGCGATGCAGTGGCCGCCAACTCCCGGGCCGGGCTGGAGAATATTGACGCGCGGATGGCGATTCGCCAGACGAATCAGTTCCCAGACGTTGATCCCCTGATCGGCGCAAATTAGCGAAAGTTCGTTAGCAAAAGCGATGTTAACGTCGCGGAAACTGTTTTCGGTCAGCTTGCACATCTCGGCGGTGCGCGAGTTAGTCACTACGCATTCGCCTTCGAGGAAGATTTTATACAGCTCGCTAGCGCGGGCGGAGCAAACCGGGGACATTCCGCCGATCACGCGGTCGTTTTTAATCAGCTCAACCATGACCTGCCCCGGTAAAACACGTTCAGGACAGTAGGCGATATTGACGTCTGCCGCTTCACCAACCTGCTGTGGGAAGCTCAGATCAGGGCGCATTTCCGCCAGCCAACCTGCCATTTGCTCGGTTGAGCCGACAGGGGAAGTGGACTCGAGGATCACCAACGAACCTTTCTTCAGCGTCGGTGCGATAGATTTGGCCGCCGATTCAACGAAAACCATATCCGGCTCATGCAGGTCTTTAAACGGCGTCGGTACCGCAATCAGGTAAGCGTCGGCTTCCACCGGCGCGGTGGTGGCGCTCAGATAACCCTGCTCGACCGCCGTTTTGACGACGCTCGCCAGATCCGGCTCCACGATATGAATTTCACCACGGTTAATGGTCTCCACGGCATGTTGATTGATATCAACGCCGACCACCCGCTTTTGCCGGGAGGCGAACGCGGCTGCAGTTGGCAGGCCAATATACCCAAGGCCAATTACCGAAATGGTAGAAAAGCTCATAGCGTTACCTGATTATTTTTAAGTGCGGACAAAATACGATGACACGCTTGTCCATCGCCGTACGGGTTATGCGCCCGGCTCATGGCCTGATACGCGGACTCATCTTGCAGTAAGCGCGTGACCTCATCGACGATGCGCTGGCTGTCAGTACCCACCAGGCGCACGGTGCCAGCGCTGACGGCTTCCGGGCGCTCAGTCATTTCACGCATCACCAGTACCGGCTTGCCAAGCGACGGCGCTTCCTCCTGAATACCACCGGAGTCGGTGAGAATCAGCCATGCGCGATTCATCAACCAGACAAACGGCAGATAGTCCTGTGGCTCAATCAGCATGACGTTATCAACATGGCCGAGAATGCGGTTAACCGGTTCGCTGACGTTCGGGTTCAGATGAACCGGGTAAACAATTTGTACGTCCGGGTTATTAGCTGCAATTTCCGCCAGCGCATGGCAGATTTGCTCAAAACCGCGACCGAAGCTCTCCCGACGATGCCCGGTAACCAAGATCATCTTCTTGCCATTGCCAAGGAAGGAATAGCGCTCGGTCAGTTCACTGCTTAACGCTTCGTTGCTCAACACGCGATCGCGTACCCAGAACAACGCATCAATCACCGTGTTACCCGTGACCGTAATTTGAGCATCCGCAATGTTTTCCTGCAGCAGGTTTTGTCGCGAGGTCTCCGTCGGCGCAAAATGGTACGTCGCCAGCCGTCCGGTTAACGTGCGGTTCCCCTCTTCCGGCCACGGCGAGTTCAAATCCCCCGTGCGCAACCCTGCTTCGACATGTCCCACCGGGATGCGTTGATAGAAAGCCGCCAGGCTCGCCGCCATCGTGGTGGTAGTGTCGCCATGCACCAGCACGACGTCCGGTTTGAATGACTCCAGCACCGGCTTTAATCCCTCAAGGATGCGACAGGTAATCTCCGTCAAGCCCTGACCCGGCTGCATAATGTTGAGGTCATAATCCGGAACAATTGAAAAAAGTTTCAACACCTGATCGAGCATCTCCCGATGCTGCGCGGTCACGCAAACTTTCGCCTCAAAATGAGGATCCCTTGCCAGCGCATGTACCAGAGGTGCCATCTTGATGGCTTCTGGTCTCGTGCCAAATACGGTTAGTACTTTCACATCGATTCTCTTCGATTAGGTGATGAAGGGCGAATGTCCTTCATCACAGGCTGCATTCACTGGATACGGCGACGCGATAACGCAACGCCTGCGCCGATGAGCGCGCCCACAATCCCCCACATCACCATCAGAAATACGCGGCGCGGGCTATCGCGTTTTACCGGTTCTTCAGGTGTTCGCAAATACCGGTAAGTCTGAAAACGCGGGTCCAGCGTTGGCCCAACGTTCAATGTTGTTAGCATTGCGCGACTTTGGTCATAGTCGATATCGTATTCCGGTCCTACTGCCTGTAGGTTTTCCAGTCGAGCCTGCAGCATCGGCCGCCCCAGTAAAAACAGTTCCGAATCTGGCAGTTGGTCAGGCGGAACATCGGTTTCGCTGCGAGAAATGTTGTGCTGTTGCGCGACTTTCAGCGCCTGCTCCACGCTATGGTTGCGGCGATTGAAAATCTCACGCGCCACCTCCTCCTGTCGCTTTACCTGCGCTTTCATCTGCACGGTCCGCGCCGCCCAGGCACCTTTCAGTTCATCGTTCAGATGCCCTGCCGCACGCTGGCTGGCGAAAGCGACATACTGACGCAGCAAGTTGTTAGCATCCGGTGCCGTTTCAGCCGTCAGCTTCACACTATCATTGACGCTTTTTAGCGCATCGCCGGGCATAAACTGAATATCGTTAATCAGGTCATCCAACAATGCAGCGTCTGCGCGGGCGTTGCCCGACTGGCGCTGTTTGTAGTAATCCGTTTGCAGCCAGAAGTCGCGCCGGGTATCCCAGGACGCCTGCTGCATAATGAACTCTTTGTACGCCTCGTCCATTACCGAAGGTTGATCGACCGATACAAGATTGGCCTTGATGTCGAGATTGCGTAAGAACTGCTGCTGCGAATAGTAGCCGCCCAGCATATTCACTGTTGGCCGGTCAGTAATCGCCGTTGCGCTCCACTCCTGGCGAGCAAAAAAGGTATAAACCAGAACAATCAGCGCAAAGAGCACTGCCGTACCTACTATCCAGCTTTTTCCTGCCCATAAGGCGCGAAACAACCCGCGAATATCCAGCTCATTCTCAACGTTCACTGCTCGTGCTCCCGGTAATGGTTGAGTCATCACATCCCCAGACTTACTTGGTTAATTTGGATTATTGCTGCTGTGTCGCCGTATTCTGCGTCTAATGCGCTTAACCAGACGCGCCACTTTCCAGGCGCGTTTAATGCAGTAGCCATAAAGGAAGAAGGCTAACAAAAACAGTATCAACATCACCCATTCAGGAACAATACGGGTGTATTCCGCCACCACGCCTACCAGCGCCAGCAACGCGGCGGCCAGGGTGATCAGCACGAATGCCTGGCGGGAAGTAAACCCGGCACGCATGATTAAATGATGAATATGTTGACGGTCCGGGGAGAACGGACTCATCCCTTTACGCAGGCGGCGATACATAATCGCCACCATATCCATCAACGGAATGGCAATAATCCACAGCGCGGTAACCGGGCTAATGGGGTGCGTTTTACCTTGCGTGGTCTCCAGCAGGATCCAGATGATAGTGAAGCCAATCATGGTACTGCCGGCATCACCCATAAAGACCTTGTAGCGACGACCAAGCGCACCGAGGTTAAGTAAAATATAGGGCAAAATGGCGGCGATCATCGCAAAACACCACATCGCCAGGCTGTATTGACCATCAAACCACAGAATGATGCCCGTCGCCGCGAAAGAGACAGAGGAGAGACCGCCAAGCAGACCATCAATACCATCAACCATATTGAAGGCATTGATCGCAGCCCAAACGGCAAAAAGCGTGAGGAAGAATCCGAAAGGGCCGAGCACCAGCTCCCACGAACCAAAAATAAAACCCAGGCTACTAAGATGAAGATTACCGACCGTCATCATAATGACGGCGATGGCGGCCTGAATAACCGCGCGAATTTTTACACTGATATCAAAGCGGTCGTCCAGTGCACCAACCAGCACAAGTACCCCTGCGCAAGACAGATATAACCGCGCGTGGGGGATATAATAATCTGCGATAGCAAACGTAAAACAAATACCTGCATAAACTGAGATACCACCGACTAACGGAATCAAACCCTGATGCCGTTTGCGATAGTTAGGTTTATCCACCAACCCAACTCTTTTTGCCGCCTTACGAGCAACAAATATAAATAGGGTAGTGAATAAGAAAATACTGATTAATTCAGTAATAGCAGTGAGTAAATTCACAACGCATGTGCTCTCAGCATAGTTAATCCGGGAAGTATAACGATGATGTCTCAACTCCTGAAGGGGTAAAGCAGAACATTACAAATTTATTGTATAGATTTTAGTCTGTTAAAGTTCACTCTGCCTGGTATTGTGCTGCACACATCATACGATAACACCCGCTTTGTTTTCCCTTTCTGGATCATACAAACCCAGAAAACAAAACGCCACGCAATAGCGTGGCGTTTTCTGGCTTTTTTTAACTTACGAGCGCTTCATCATGTCAAAGAAGTCATCGTTAGTTTTGGTCATCGCCAGTTTATTGATGAGGAACTCCATCGCGTCAATTTCACCCATAGGATGGATGATTTTGCGCAGGATCCACATCTTCTGCAGCTCTTCCTGAGTGGTGAGCAGCTCTTCTTTACGCGTACCGGAACGGTTGTAATCGATCGCCGGGAAGACGCGTTTTTCAGCGATCTTACGCGAGAGGTGCAATTCCATGTTGCCGGTACCTTTAAACTCTTCATAGATAACTTCATCCATTTTAGAGCCAGTATCGACCAGAGCTGTGGCGATAATCGTCAGGCTACCGCCCTCTTCCACGTTACGCGCAGCACCGAAGAAACGCTTCGGACGATGCAGGGCGTTGGCGTCAACACCACCGGTCAACACTTTACCGGAAGCCGGTACGACGGTGTTGTAGGCACGAGCCAGACGGGTGATGGAGTCGAGCAGGATGATAACGTCTTTCTTGTGTTCAACCAGACGTTTCGCTTTCTCGATAACCATTTCCGCAACCTGAACGTGGCGGGATGCCGGTTCATCAAAGGTAGAAGCAATAACCTCACCTTTCACCAGACGCTGCATCTCTGTCACTTCTTCCGGACGTTCGTCGATCAGCAGTACCATCAGCACACAATCAGGGTGGTTGTACGCAATGCTCTGTGCAATATTCTGCAGCAGCATGGTTTTACCCGCTTTCGGCGGTGCAACAATCAGACCACGCTGACCACGACCGATCGGCGATGCCAGATCCAGGACACGAGCAGTTAAGTCTTCCGTAGAACCATTACCACGCTCCATACGCAGACGTGAGTTTGCGTGCAGCGGCGTTAAGTTCTCGAACAGAATCTTATTACGCGCGTTTTCCGGCTTGTCGTAGTTAACTTCGTTAACTTTCAACAATGCAAAGTAACGCTCACCCTCTTTAGGAGGACGAATCTTACCGGAAATGGTGTCACCAGTGCGGAGGTTGAAACGGCGGATTTGGCTAGGGGATACGTAGATGTCATCAGGACCGGCGAGGTAGGAGCTGTCTCCAGAACGGAGGAAACCAAATCCATCCTGCAGTATCTCCAGCACACCGTCGCCAAAGATATCTTCGCCACTCTTTGCGTGCTGCTTCAGGATGGCAAAAATGATGTCCTGCTTGCGCATACGTGCCTGGTTTTCCAGACCCATATTTTCGCCGAGAGTAATCAGCTCAGAAACCGGCGTATTCTTTAATTCGGTAAGATTCATAATGGTGTGGGTTCTTAAACTCGGGGTAAAACTCGAACTTAATGTTGTGAATGGTATGGCAGGAACATCCATGCCTGTTAACGGCCTTCATCTCGTGTCTGTACGTCGCCTGGTCACAGGAAAGAACGCAGAACTGAAACGACTAGACGGAATGAGTGATAAGCCCGGAATTATTAGCTTCACGCGCATTTTCTGCGGGACGCTTTGGGTAAAACAAGATTCAAACAAAGGTATGTTTAAAACGAAGTCTGGAATTAACTTAGCACGACTCTTGCCGGGCGTCCAGAGATCCGCAAAAAATAGGAGTCTGGACGCCGGAATAGCAAATCGCTTACGCCAGGTTGGCGTCGAGGAACTCTTTCAACTGGCCTTTAGACAGCGCACCAACTTTGGTTGCTGCAACTTCGCCATTTTTGAACAGCAGCAGAGTCGGGATGCCGCGAATGCCGTATTTCGGCGCAGTACCCGGATTCTGATCGATGTTCAGTTTCGCAATGGTCAGTTTGCCCTGATACTCTTCAGCGATCTCATCCAGAATCGGGGCGATCATTTTGCACGGACCACACCACTCTGCCCAGAAATCGACGAGGGTTAGCCCGTCAGCCTTGAGTACGTCCGTGTCAAAACTGTCGTCAGTCAGGTGAATAATTTTATCGCTCATATTTAACTCCACAGGAATAAGCCTGGTGTGTTGGTGTCGCAGTCATCAACGACGTGTCGATGCTCCGTTATGCACGCTATTTTCAGGATGCCCCTTTAAGCCACCTGCGCGACACGGCCCATCATGGACCTCGCCGCTCAGGAGTCAAAGCAATCTGTATTCAAACCGGCTTATCGCAGATTTGTCACCCCGGCTCGCTTAAGTAGTCTAAGCTTTCGAGGATTCGTTCAGTTGCCGCAGACGCACCTTGAGTCATTTCATGCATAGCCAACGAAAGGTTGACGTTATTTCACCGGATACGCTTTCTTAATGCAATAGTTAGCTGATATTCTACCACACTATGAGCAAAACACACTTAACAGAACAGAAGTTTTCCGACTTCGCCCTGCACCCGGCAGTGATTGAAGCCCTTGAAAAAAAAGGGTTTCATAATTGCACACCCATCCAGGCACTCGCTCTCCCGCTGACGCTGGAAGGTCGTGATGTTGCCGGGCAGGCGCAAACCGGTACCGGTAAAACGATGGCGTTTCTGACGTCAACGTTTCATTATCTTCTCACTCACCCGGCCATTGCTGACCGCCAGGTCAACCAGCCGCGCGCACTGATCATGGCTCCGACCCGCGAACTGGCAGTGCAGATCCACGCTGATGCAGAACCGCTGGCACAGACTGCCGGTCTGAAGCTCGGCCTCGCATACGGCGGCGACGGCTACGACAAGCAGTTGAAAGTACTGGAAAGCGGCGTTGATATTCTGATCGGAACCACCGGCCGCCTTATCGACTACGCCAAACAGAACCATATCAACCTCAGCGCCATTCAGGTTGTTGTCCTCGACGAAGCCGATCGCATGTACGATCTCGGCTTTATTAAAGATATTCGCTGGCTGTTCCGTCGTATGCCGCCGGCCAATCAGCGCCTGAACATGCTGTTTTCTGCCACCCTTTCTTATCGCGTGCGTGAACTGGCGTTCGAGCAAATGAACAACGCCGAATACGTCGAAGTCGAGCCGGAGCAGAAAACAGGTCACCGAATTAAAGAAGAGCTGTTCTACCCTTCCAACGAAGAAAAAATGCGCCTGCTGCAGACGCTGCTGGAAGAAGAGTGGCCGGATCGCGCCATTATCTTCGCCAACACCAAACATCGCTGTGAGGATGTCTGGGGCCACCTGGCGGCGGACGGCCATCGCGTTGGTCTGTTGACCGGCGATGTCGCACAGAAAAAACGCCTGCGCATTCTCGACGAATTCACTCGCGGCGATATCGATATTCTGGTCGCCACCGACGTTGCCGCCCGCGGCCTGCATATCCCAGCGGTTACTCACGTCTTTAACTACGACCTACCGGACGATTGTGAAGACTACGTTCACCGCATCGGTCGTACTGGACGCGCTGGCGCTAGCGGTCACTCAATCAGCCTGGCTTGTGAAGAGTACGCGTTGAATCTGCCGGCTATCGAAACCTATATTGGACATTCGATTCCGGTGAGCAAATACAATCCAGATGCGCTCATGACCGATCTGCCCAGGGCTCTACGTCTGACGCGTCCGCGTCCGGGTAACGGTCCACGCCGTAACGGTCCGCCACGTAACCGTCGTCGTTCAGGTTAAAGCTATATGCCATACACAAAATCATTCAAGTTGCATCAAGGCGGCAAGAGAACGAATCCCGATGAGCTTACTCTGGTAAGTGATTCGGGTAAGAGAACGCAGCCAACGCAGAGGCAATTTGAAGGATGAAGTGTATGAACTCCACCTCGCTCTATGCAGCTATCGATCTAGGTTCTAATAGCTTTCATATGTTGGTTGTACGCGAGGTGGCGGGGAGCATCCAGACCCTCAGTCGTATTAAACGCAAAGTGCGTTTGGCTGCCGGTCTGAATGGCGACAATACGCTCTCTGTAGAAGCAATGGAGCGCGGCTGGCAATGTTTACGTCTGTTTGCCGAGCGCCTGCAGGATATACCTCCAGCGCAAATTCGCGTGGTCGCCACCGCGACGCTTCGTCTGGCAGTAAACGCTGGAGAGTTTCTGGAAAAAGCGCGGGAAATCCTCGGCTGCCCGGTGCAGGTCATCAGCGGTGAAGAGGAAGCTCGTCTGATTTATCAGGGCGTTGCGCATACCACTGGCGGCGCAGATCAGCGTCTGGTCGTGGATATCGGCGGAGCCAGTACTGAACTGGTTACTGGAACCGGTGCGCAAACCACCTCGCTTTTCAGCCTGTCGATGGGTTGCGTCACCTGGCTGGAGCGCTACTTCGCCGATCGCAGCCTCACCAAAGAAAATTTCGACCTTGCCGAAACCGCCGCGCGCAAAGTGCTGCGTCCCGTGGCCGATGTTCTGCGCTATCACGGCTGGAAGGTCTGTGTCGGCGCATCCGGTACCGTTCAGGCCTTGCAGGAAATCATGATGGCGCAGGGGATGGATGAACGCATCACCCTGGCCAAACTGCAGCAGCTCAAACAGCGCGCAATTCAGTGCGGTCGTCTGGAAGAGCTGGAGATTGAAGGCTTGACGCTCGAACGGGCGTTAGTCTTCCCGAGCGGTCTGGCAATACTGATGGCCATTTTCAGCGAGCTGAACATTCAGTGCATGACCCTCGCGGGTGGGGCACTGCGTGAAGGTCTTGTCTACGGCATGCTGCATCTGTCGGTCGATCAGGATATTCGTAGCCGCACGCTGCGTAATATTCAGCGCCGGTTTCTGGTGGATACCGAGCAGGCGCAGCGCGTTGCACAGCTGTCCGCGCATTTTGTTCGTCAGGTGGAAAATAGTTGGGATATTGAGCCATTATGCTTCGATCTGCTGCAAAGTGCCTGTCAACTGCATGAAATAGGCCTGAGCGTAGAGTATAAGCAAGCGCCTCTGCACGCGGCCTGGCTCGTTCGAAATCTCGACCTGCCTGGCTTCACACCTGCGCAAAAAAAACTGCTGGCGACGCTGTTGCTAAACCAGACCAACGCCGTCGACCTCTCTTCGATTCATCAGCAAAACGCGGTGCCGCCGAGAGTCGCGGAACATATGTGCCGCCTGCTGCGTCTGGCTATTCTGTTTGCCAGCCGCCGACGCGACGATCTGCTACCGATGATTACGCTGACTGCCAAAGATGAAAATTTGACGCTGACGCTACCGCAAGGCTGGCTGGAGAATCATCCGCTGGGCCGGGAGATGGTAGAACAAGAGTGCCAGTGGCAAAGTTACGTTCACTGGCCGTTGCAGCTCAGCGAGGAGCGCGCAGCAAAATAGCTCAACCAGGGAAATATCATGCGAGAAGAACTGGATTTCAAATCGCTGCGTTTTTTTTCCGCCCTCTTCCGCCTGGGGAACGTCTCTCCCGCCGCCGAAGCGCTCAATATCAGCCAGCCGACCGGCAGCCTGCTGTTGAAAAAACTGCGCGAGCATTTTGACGATCCTCTGTTTGTGCGTATAGGGCAACGCATGGTGCCCACGCCGCGCGCTGATGATATCGCCCAGACCATTTTTACCATTCTTCAATTGGTCGATAATCAACTTCCTGGCAACCCTGAATTTATCCCCCAAACCAGTACGCGTAATTTCACTATTGGCATGACCGATATCAGCCAGATGACATTGTTACCGCCCTTGCAGGTACGGTTACAGCAACAAAACGCTGAAGGTATTACTTTTTCAGTGCTGAATATCGACGATCAAACGCTGGGTGCGCTTGAATCAGGCAAGTGTGATTTAGCCATCGGTTATCTGATGCAGCTACCGGATAGCGTTTACCAGCAGCGCCTGTTTAATCAATCCTATGTTTGCCTGGCGGCAAAAAATCATCCGCGGATCCGTTCCTCGTTTACCGCCGAGAACTGGCGGCTGGAAAAACATCTGGCCGTTCACGTCAACGGCACCGGGCATGGCGATATCGATCGACTGCTCAATGAGTACGGCATGCCACGCCGTATTTCCCTCACCCTCCCCAGCTTTTTAGGTGCAGGTGAGCTGGTTTCGGGCAGTGAACTGATCGCCGTCGTTCCCGAGCAATTGGCACACCATATTACCCATCGTTATCCCTGCTGCAGCTGGCCGTTACCCTTTTCGCTGCCGGAAATCGCGATTCGTCAGGTCTGGCATCAGCGTCTGCACCGCGATCCCGGGCACATCTGGCTGCGTACGCTGATCGCCAACTTTGCTACAGCCAGCCACAATAAAAACCTCTATTAACTTTTAAGCATTCAAAAATAATGCTGTATTAGTTTTTCTGATAACCCGTATTGGATTCTGTTTATTGCCGTAAGTACGTAAAAAATTCTATTCTCCTCGCATCAGGTCATACAAAAACAGATTCGAGGAATATATTATGCGTGGAAAAATCGCTTTAGAAGAGCACGTTTCAACACCGAAAAATAACAGCCTCTGGGACTCAACTGGCGAAGCGGCAAGAAATGGCTCAGAATATATGAAAGACGTTGAACGCCGTTTATTAGATCGCAGCTATCAGCTGGATGAAATGGCGCAACGTAATATCGACCACGTGATTCTTTCTCTGACTTCACCTAGCGCACAATCTATTTTAGATAAATCAGCTGCGGTATCTTTCGCTCGTGAAACCAACGACTATATCGTTGAAAATTATGTTAAGCCAAACCCGGATAAATTCAGCGCATTTGCGACTCTGGCATTACAAAATCCAGAGGCTGCAGCCGAAGAACTGGATCGCGCAGTCAAAAAACTAGGCATGAAAGGCGCGCTGATTAACGGTTATACCAACGTCCAGGATAGCGAACATGGCCTGTACCTGGATGATGAATCCATGCTGGTATTCTGGGATAAAGTCAATGAGCTGAACGTCCCCGTATATTTGCACCCGCGTGAACCATTAGAAGGCCCAGCGCGCGGTATCTACACCGGCTATGAAAGCCTGATCGGTTCCGCCTGGGGCTTTGCTCAGGAAACGGCGGTCCATGCGATTCGCCTGATGATGAGTGGTCTGTTTGACCGTTATCCTGACCTGAACCTGGTTTTAGGCCACTTAGGCGAAGGCCTGGTACACATGCTGCCGCGTACTCAGCATCGTCTCTACCGTCAACGCTTCGGCTGCGGTTTGGGCAAAGCAGAGAAACCGTTAATGCACTATTTGCAGAATAACTTTATCGTCACCACCAGCGGTCACTTCAATACTTATTCTCTGCAAAATGCGATTGATATTATGGGCCCGGATCGCGTGATGTTCTCCGTCGATTATCCGTATGAGGATATTCATCAGGCTTGTGATTGGTTCGATCCGCTGGAAATGGATACTGAATTGAAAAATAAAATCGCCTGGGGCAACGCCAACCGCGTATTCAATATCAAATAATTTCCTCCTGTCGTAACAAAAGGGCCTGACACAGGCCCTTTTCATTATTAATTACCAAATCCATTCTCGATTCCTTTACCACCGTTATTTTTACCTCCGCACTCGGCTACATTATCGCCATCATCTTTGTGCCTCAGCTTATTGTCTTCGTTATTCTCTTTTTTGCCGCCAGTTTTATCATGACGATGATTAATCCCTCGATGGTGGCCGATTTTACGGCCTGCGGGGGCATCATCATGCTGGCGACAGGTTTTCGGCTCTGCGGAATTCACGCTTTTCCTACGGCAAATATGCTGCCATAGCTAATTCTGGTAATGCCCTTCTCCGCCGCGTGGCAACTATTCATCTTTCCAGGCTGTGCCTGCAGTGCCCTATGCCCGCAACGCCTGAAGCTTTACTCTGAAATCAAAGTTAAAGTAATTACTCAGGCAAAACGCGGTTCCATACTCAAGCACGTCCCCATGAGCATTACGGCTTTTCAGCGTAATTTTCATCAACGGCACCCCATGCGGTAAGTCGAGCAAATTCAGTTCCTCACCCGAAGGGATATGCACCGTCAGGGAGTAATCCTGAAGATCGGGAAAAATATTGTTTTCAGCCCAGTGGGCATACAGCGAGCCTTCGAGCAAATCCGGGCGAGGCAAGAAACGTTCAGGGATAAACATGGTTTCGATGGAAACAGGAAGGGCATCAACTAAACGTACACGTTTTATTTTTGCCACCCGATCTCCAACCGCGATCTCCAGCTCACGAGCCAGAATATCATCCGCCACCAGCTTTTCCCTCACCAGCCACCGATTAGACACCGTCCCTGAATTTTGTAGCTGGGCAGAAAATCCGCCGCTGGCAAGGTTATAGCTTACCGGCAGATTCACCTCAGTACCTTTCCCGTGACGCTTGGTAACCAGTCCGGCTTCCAGCAGCGCCTCCAGCGCCTTGACCACCGTCACGCGCGATAGCTCGAGAGCCTGGGACATTTTGCGTTCAGAGGGCAAAATACTGCCATGAGTCAGTAACCGATCCGCTATTGCAGCTTCAATAGCCTGTTTTAATTGAATATAAAGCGGCGCAGGCGCCTCGGCATTCAGACGACCTTTTATATACTCAAGCAGCGGTTGCGACATAATTCATGTGGCCTTAAAGGATTAATCACCAGTGGATTTATCATAGTGGATCCATACTGGAATCTATACCCTCATCATAACCCCTCCCCGCACTCTCCCGAATCCCAATTTGCTATCAGAATGCGCCGTCGATCACAGAGTGATTATAAAGGACTTTAACTGGACTTAATCTGGATCTATTTTTAGTACAACTTTTATTCATCTCTTACCGGGAGTCGTCGATGTCTGATATTCGCCCTACCTATACCGCCGAACGCCGTATCCTTGGCTGTCTTTATGGGCAAGCCATTGGTGATGCAATGGGTATGCCTTCCGAGCTATGGCCTAAACGTCGAGTCATCAACCATTTTGGCTGGATTGAACGCTTTCTTCCCGGCCCGAAAGAGAATATCGCGGCCTGCGAATTTAGCGCTGCGGAGTTCACCGATGATACGCACCAGTGTATCGCTTTAATGGATGCACTGAATGAAACCAACGGTGTAACCGATCCACTGGTCATCGCCAAACATATTCTGCTGTGGGCCAGACGCTGCCAGGCGTTTGAGAAAAATATTCTCGGCCCGACTTCGAAGGCCTCTCTGCTCGCACTCGAGCAAGGGCAAGCGCTTGATGAGATCGCAGCTAACGGCGTGACCAACGGCGCGGCGATGCGTGTAGCGCCGATGGGTTGCCTATTGCCAACCCGAGACAGGGCGTTTTTCATTGCGCAAGTACGGCTATCCTGTCTACCGACGCACAAATCAGATATCGCGATTGCCGGCGCGGTGGTGATTGCCTGGGCTATCAGCCGCGCCATTGAAGGTGCCGGGTGGCCGTTAATCAAAACCGAGCTGGCATCACTCGCCAATGAAACCCAGCGCCAGTACGAGTCCACTTTTAGTCCACTTCTCGGGAATCGCATCCACTTAGCGTTAGATATGATGACCAGAGAGACTGACCATCTGACAGGCATTGAACGTATTTACGAAGATATCGGTGCCGGCATGGATATTATCGAATCCGTCCCGGCAGCGATTGCGCTGGTCGAACTGTCAGGAACTCAGCCCATGAAATGCGCCATGCTGGCGGCAAATTTAGGCGGCGACACGGATACCATCGGCGCGATGGCAACGGCTATCTGCGGCGCGCTTCATGGCATAGAAGCTTTCCCTGAAGAACATATACAACAGATTAATCAGGCCAACGGCATCGACTTCGCGCCTTACGCACAGCGGCTTGCAGGCTACCGCTTCGCATAATTCACAGAGGGCATCAATATGGACAACAAAGCTTCATACGATGGTAATATCCAAACGGCGGATCCCGGAATGGCGGAGTTGGGGATCGGTCTGGTTCCCCCGGTTCACCAAAACCAAAAGCCGGTACAGCTCTTTTTCGTCTGGTGCGCCGCAAATATCGGCATTCTTGGGGTTGTTTACGGTGCAGTTATTGTGTCGTTCGGTCTCTCATTCTGGCAGTCAATTCTTGCCGCCGTTGCGGGAGTCGCCTCCTTTGCGCTGGTCGGAGTGACCAGCATCGCCGGAAAAATCGGGCGAACGACAACGTTGACGCTCTCCCGCGTGATATTTGGCAAACGCGGTAATATCGCGCCCACCAGCTTTTGCTGGGTGAACCTGATGGGCTGGGAATCGGTCAATATCATTACCGGCACGCTCACGCTCGTCGCGCTGTTTGCCGCCATGGGTTTTGAAGAGAGCCTGACGACCACTGCACTATCGCTTTTCCTGTTTGGCGGGTTGACCGTGCTGGTCAGCGTACTCGGCCAAAATGCCGTGCTGATGATGCAAAAATGGATCACCCGAATCTTTGGTGCCATGACGCTACTGGTAGTGATTTATTTGCTGTTCACTGCGGACTGGCAGGCCATCCTCGCCCTGCCTTCAGGCAGTTGGCTGACCGGTTTTCTCCCGGCAGTCTCTATTATCGCCGCAGGCACCGGCATCAGTTGGGCTATTGCCGGTGCCGACTATAGTCGGGATCAGCGCCCTGACTCCGGTGAAAAGAGCATTTTTCTCGCCGTTGTTAGCGGCGCTGCCCTTCCCTTACTGCTGCTGATGCTCACCGGGATACTGCTTACCGCCCAAATCCCTGATTTGGCGTCCAGCGAAAATCCAATTTCCGCGATCGGCAAACTACTGCCTTCGTGGATGGCAATCCCCTATCTTGCGGCGGCTACCGCCGGGGTTGTGACCATCGCAGTGTTGAGCCTCTATTCCGCCAGCCTTAATCTATTAAGCATGGGGATTAAGCTACAGCAGCGTTCCGCCGTGGCCATCGACGCCGTGCTGGTGCTGGGGATCGCACTCTACGTGCTGTTTGTGTCGAAAGATTTTCTCGGACCGTTCATTGCGTTTCTGATTTTCTGCGGCGTATTTCTGGCCGCCTGGGCCGCCATTTTTATCGTCGACTTCTACCGGATCCGCCGCCATGTCGGATACTCGGAAGCTGACTTATTCAGGGAAAGCGGCGCGAACCGAACCGCGCTGGGCTGCTGGATTGTCGGCGCGTTGGCGGGATTGATGGTATCCAAAACCGGGTTTATCGACGGGCCTTTCGCGGTCGGGATTTTCGCGGACTCCAGCCTGGGATTATTCATCTCTTTTGTTCTGGGCCTGGTGCTGTATCTCGCTTTTGGAGCCGGGAAGGGGGCTTGCCATGACAATAACAGCTGACCTGCTATCACCACAGCGCCCAATAGTGGTTATTGGCGCTGCTTTTGGCGACCTTATTCTCCACCTCAATACGCTGCCGCAAAGCGGTAGCGATGTCTCCGCCCGCGATGGCGGGCGGCAGATTGGCGGCTGCGCGTTCAACGTCGCCCGTGCGCTCGCGCGTCTCAACCTGGCCCCGGTTAACGCCATACCGGTGGGCAATGGCGACTGGGGGCAAGCCGTTGCGCAAAAAATGGCGCAGGAAAGTTTACCGGTTCTCTTGCGCCACCCTACCCACGATAACGGCTGGTGTCTGGCCCTCGTTGAGGCCAACAAAGAGCGGACGTTTGTCACCGTTGAGGGCTGCGAGCAGCACTGGAGCACTGAGCTACTGGCGCAAATTCCACAGCCGAAGGACGCAATTATTTACGTCTCAGGCTACGAGCTGGCCAGCGAAGCGCTGCGTCAGTGGATCCTCACACTTTCTGAAGATAAAACGCTGTTTGTCGATTTTGGCCCCCGCCTGTGCGATCTGGATATTGGTTTTATTAAGGCGCTGTTGCATAAACGTCCCGTGCTCACTCTGAACCGCAACGAACTCAGCGCGCTAAGCACACGTTTATATCACCAGGAGAATGCTACGCTTGAGTCAGCCTCGCGGCTCGCCAGAGACTGGCAGCTACGGGCAATTTGTCGGTTTGATAAGGATGGCGCGTGGGTGGTTGAACCCAACGCGGAGCCACAGCATATCCCGGCATGCCGCGTGGTAGTTCACGATACGATTGCCGCAGGAGACAGCCACTGTGCAGGAACAATTGCCGGGCTGGCCTGCGGGATGAGTCTGCGTCAGGCAACGCAATTGGGCAACGAGGTGGCGGCTATCGTCGTCAGCAGGCCTGGCTCAGACGGTGCGCCGACCCGCCAGGAGCTACGCCAGTTCCAGCTTCAGCAGGAAAACGACCGCTAACCGCTATTTACGCGCTTTCGCCAGCATCTCCCGGATGTTGGCGACGTTCGCCTGGCCTTTATGCATCCTCTCTTCCGCCGAGATAACCTTGCGCTCCTGCTCCCAAATCAGGTCGTCCTGCGGCAGCTCCAGCAGGAAGCGGCTCGGCTCCGGACGCACTAGCTCACCGTACTGTCGGCGTTCCCGACATAGCGTAAAGGTCAGTTCTTTCTGTGCCCGAGTGATGCCTACGTAGGCAAGGCGTCGTTCTTCATCGACGTTGTCTTCGTCAATACTGCTTTGATGGGGAAGCAACCCCTCTTCCATGCCGACCAGATAAACATACGGAAACTCCAGGCCCTTTGAGGCATGAAGCGTCATCAGCTGAACCTGATCCGTCTCTTCATCAGACTCTCCTCGTTCCATCATATCGCGCAGCGTGAAGCGGGTGACAACCTGAGTGAGCGTCATCGGCTCATCGATTTCGCTCCCTTCCAGCATTTCGGTCATCCAGGTGAAGAGCATATTGACGTTTTTCATCCGCATTTCGGCGGCTTTCGGGCTGGGTGAGGTCTCGTAGAGCCAGGATTCATAATCCACCCCGCGGATCAGGTCACGGACGGCGACAATCGGCTCACGCTCTGAGAGCTGCTGGATCTCCCGCAGCCAGTGGGTGAAGCGGGTCAGCGACTCATAGCCACGCCCGGTTAGCGTCTGGTTCAGTCCCATATCGAAGCTGGCGGTAAACATGCTTTTGTTACGCCCCATCGCCCACTCGCCCAGCTTTTGTAGGGTCGCCGAGCCAATTTCACGCTTTGGCGTATTAACGATACGCAGGAAAGCGCTGTCGTCGTCCGGATTGGTCAACACGCGTAGATAAGCCAGAAGGTCTTTAATCTCCGGGCGAGAGAAAAACGACGTGCCGCCGGAAATTTTGTACGGGATGCGGTTTTGCATCAGCATCTTTTCAAAAACCCGCGACTGATGGTTGCCGCGATAAAGGATCGCATAATCCTTATATTCGGTTTTATTAATAAAGTGATGGGCGATCAGTTCACCGGCGACGCGCTCAGCTTCATGTTCTTCATTATTGGCGGAAAGTACCTTCAGTTCCACACCATAGCCCAGCTCGGAAAACAGGCGTTTCTCAAAGACGTGCGGGTTATTGGCAATCAGGATGTTGGCCGCCTTCAGGATACGCCCGGAAGAGCGGTAGTTCTGCTCCAGCTTAATCACCTGCAGCGCCGGAAAATCCTGACTGAGCAGAACCAGGTTCTGCGGCCGCGCGCCGCGCCAGGAGTAGATCGACTGATCGTCGTCACCCACCACGGTAAAGCGCGCCCGTTGTCCCACCAGCAGTTTCACCAGCTCATACTGGCTGGTGTTGGTGTCCTGGTATTCATCCACCAGCAGATAGCGAATCTTGTTCTGCCAGCGTTCACGCACTTCTTCATTGCGCTGCAGCAACAGCGTTGGCAGCAGGATAAGATCGTCAAAATCCAGTACGTTGCAGGCTTTCATATGCGCGTCGTACAAGCTATAGCAGTGGGCAAAGATCCGATCCCGCTCTCCTTTCGCGCCAGCGGCAGCCTGTGAAGGCGTTTGCAGATCGTTTTTCCAGTTCGAGATCGTGGAGATCAACTGCTGAAGCATCACTTTATCGTCTTCAATAAGCCCTTCGGTGAGCTCTTTTAACAGCGCTACCTGGTCGGTATCGTCGAACAGCGAGAAGTTAGATTTCATGCCTAATGCGGCATACTCACGTTTGATGATATCCAGCCCCAGCGTATGGAAAGTGGAGATCATCAGGCCGCGCGCTTCTTTGCGTCCCAGCGTTTGCCCGACGCGCTCTTTCATCTCACGCGCGGCCTTATTGGTAAAAGTCACCGCCGCGATATGGCGCGCCTGATAGCCGCATCCGCGGATCAAATGGGCGATTTTATTAGTTATAACGCGGGTCTTACCGGAACCGGCACCCGCCAGCACCAGGCACGGTCCGGTAACAAATTCGACGGCTTGTTGTTGGCCAGGGTTTAAACGCATGGGAGTATTTTGCTCAATCTTCGAACGGGGTGGGGATTGTAGCAGAAAGAGGGGGAGAAGGCGTAACAGGCTACCCCTGAGGGTAGCCTGAAAATCAGTCTATCAGGAAGCCGTCGCGGCTAGTGGCGTATAGCCGTTGCGCTGCGCGCTCTTGATCCAGCTGTAGGATCCCATCACCGCAATTGCCGTCAGCAGGACATATTCGAGCGACATGGCGTAAACGCCCTGCACCGCGTAGATAACCACGCTAATCACGTCGATAAGTACCCACAGCAGCCAGTTTTCGACGAACTTGCGCGTCATCAGTACCATAGCCGCAATCGACAATACCAGCATGGTGGAATCCCAGAACGGGAAGGCATCGGGCTGGAGGTCAGGCATAGCGACCTGCATACCAAATGTTTGCAGCAAGGCAATCATGATGCGGGTGAGCGCCGAGAACACGGGGTCGATAAACAGCGTCATCATAACAATCGCCACCGCGCAAACGCCTGCTAATGCCAGTGTTTGCTGGCGGGAAAGCCAGCGTACCTTGAGCGCAGCTTCCTGCGCCTCGTTTTGTCGGCTCCATGCATACCAGCCGTAAATGTTGGCGGCGAAGAAAAACACCTGCAGCAACAGGCTGGCGTAGAGCTGAATCTGAAAGAAAATCGCCGCAAACAGCGTGACGTTAATCAGGCCAAACAGGTAGTTGATAATTTTTTCCCGGCTGGCGCACCAGATGCACAACAGGCCAAACACGGTACCGATGGCTTCAATCCACGATAGCGCATAGCCGCCTTCGCCGAGAGGAATGTTGACCATCACATTGTTAATGCTAAAAAAGTCCATCACTGACCCCCTTGCTGGCTATCGGAATGAATGGCGCGCAGCGCCAAAGTAATTTGTCGTTCTTCGCCCTGTTGGCACAGCGTTTCCTGCTGGACATAATCATTGATACTGCTGTCCAGGCAACCGTTGTGGGCAACAACCACGTTGAGTAATGAGGCAGTTCGTAGTCCGCGTAATGCACCGATAGTCATCAAAGCGGCGCTTTCCATGTCCGCGCCAAGCACGCCGCGAGCTGACCATTCGGCATCCAGTTCCGCTTCCCGGTCGGTATAAAAACTGTCATGGCTACGCACCAGACCGCAGACGGCAGGGATATTCATCTGACGCACCTGCGCCATGAGTTCCCAGGTAAGATGTGGGTCGGCGCAGGCCGGGTAACCCGCTGGCGCATAGGTTCGACTGGTGCCATCATCCATAACCGCAGCATAAGCGATAATCACATCGCCAAGCGCAAGGTTATCCTGCAATGCCCCGCAGCTACCGATGCGAATTAGGGTGGTCACGCCAATCTGGCGCAGCTCTTCAATGGCGATAGCCGTGGATGGCCCGCCGATGCCGGTGGAGACCACCAGGATTTCAACGCCCTGATACCAGCCGCGTGCGGCGCGAAACTCCCGGTTCTGGCCCAGCAACTCCGGGTTATCAAGAAAACTGACAATGCGATCCACCCGCTGCGGGTCGCCCGGTAACAGCGCGTACCGTGCGCTGGTCATTTCCTGGCTTAACTGGATATGGGGTTGCAGCGCCATTCTCCCGCCTCCTTTACTCTTACGGTTATCCGATATCAGCCTCCTGCTTTAATTTGTCAGGGGCTAACAACACAATGCGTTCACCATCGGTATCAATAATCTGTAACGCTTTCAGGTCATGCAAAATACGATTAATACTGCGGGTCGTCGCCGCAAACTCCTGGCTAAGGTTCTGCTTATTCAGCAAGATTTCATTCGCGCCATCCTGTTGATAGCGCAGCCATAATGCCTGGCACACTCGCTGATGCAGCGAGTAGAGATTGTCGCTGCTGGCCTTTTTCGACAGCTGGTAATATTGCTGACTAAAGAAACGCAGCATCCGCTGGTTAAAATGGTTATCTAATGCCAGCCAGCGGCAGAAATGTTCCTGCGACAAACTCAGAAGCTGCACATGCCCTACCGCTACCACCGAGCAGATGTAATGACGCGACTCAAAGATCTCGAGCTCGCCCAGCATGTCGCCTTTACGGTAGCGGGCCTGACGGTAACGACGCCCATCTTCGGCTTCATAGAAAACATCGACCTCACCGGCAATAATCAGTGAAAAACGCTGACACACTTCCCCTTGTCGGCAGATAAAATCGCCGCGCGGAATTTCTTCAAAGCGCCAACGCTGCATAATTTCCAGTGGGCAATATTTCAGTAATTCATACAACTGCGGATCGCCAACAATCTCGCTAAGCCCGGCAAGCCAGGCGACTGAAAATTCAGCTTTTTTCATTGCATCCATGTTATCTCTCTCCACGACGGGAAGGACAGGACGACTGTCCTGGGCAAGAAGGAATACACCGGGTAAAAATGTCGCTCATCTCCCGCTTCCATTAACCAGGCGGGACATCTGTCCTGGGATGGCAAAGAGTATATGTCCAGGACCAGGACGGGTGGTAAAGTAACGGCACATCTTTGAGAAGTGAGAACAAAATAATGGCAAAGAGCGCAGCAGCCCTGCACATCCTGGTAAAAGACGAAAAGCTGGCACAGGAGATCCTTACGAAGCTGGATCGCGGCGTGAGTTTTGATCACCTGGCAAAGCGCTATTCAAAGTGCCCATCCGGCCGCAACGGCGGCGATCTTGGTGAATTTAATCAAGGGGTAATGGTCGGGCCGTTTGATAAAGCCGCCTTCAGTTGCCCGCTGCTAAAGCCTTACGGGCCGGTCAAAACCAAGTTCGGCTACCATATCATTAAGGTGCTATATCGCCGCTAGCCCATGCTACTATTGCGCCCTAATTCATCCCCATTCAATCAAGGCGCAATCATGGCTAAAACAGCGGCAGCAATGCACATCCTGGTTAAAGAAGAGAAACTGGCCCTCGACCTGCTGGAGCAGATTAAAAACGGCGGCGATTTCGAGAAACTGGCGAAGAAACACTCTACTTGCCCTTCAGGCAAAAAAGGCGGCCACTTAGGTGAATTCAAACAGGGCCAGATGGTTCCTGCGTTTGATAAAGTCGTGTTCTCCTGCCCGGAGCTGGAACCTACCGGCCCGCTGCACACCCAGTTCGGCTATCACATCATCAAAGTGCTGTACCGCAAATAACCAGTTTGGCCCTTTTCTTTCGTAAAGGGCCAGTATCTGACATGTTAGTTATACGAAAAAATTCCCATAACTCATAATGAATACTGACGTTTCCTGCAATAACAGAACCAGCCCACATCAAAATCTCAAATCTGACATGTCAAAAACATTCATTTACTCCATTTTTTTGTGATAAATGTCACACTGAAAAGCATTTATATCGCCATTTTTCGTGATCTAAACTTCAATTTATTACGCTCTCTGTCGTCATATAAAAAATGAGTGATATCTTATGTGACATGTCAGATTGAGTGGTAATGTCTCAACTGACTAAAACAGCGGCGTCTCTATGAAGACAAACCCAGGACTCCATGCCATGGTGTGGAGACGCGCACCAGACCTTATGACTTTATTCAGGAAACACGTGTTATGAGTCATTCAATACAACAACAGTCCCTGGATGCGAAAAATGATTTCGAAAAAATCATCGTAACAAAAACGACCAGGAAACTTGTTCCACTGATGGTATTGATGTACATCGTGGCGTATATAGATCGTCAGAATATTAGTTTTGCTAAATTACAAATGGTAGATAGCCTCGGATGGAGTGAAGCGGCTTTTGGACTCGGCGCATCGCTTTTTTTCATCGGTTATTTAGTTTTCAGCGTTCCCGGAAATTTAATATTATCAAAAGTAGGTGCTAAGCGCTGGTTCACTATTAGCTTATTGTCATGGGGAGTCATTACCATGGCGCTGGCGTGGACCGAAAAAATGTCAACGTTTTACGCCTTACGTTTCATTCTTGGCGTTGCCGAAGCCAGCTTTTATCCTGGGTTAATTTACTACTCCACTAAATGGTTCCCTTTAAAGTATCGACCACGTATTGTCGGTTATTTAGTCACGGCAAGTATGGTCGCAAATATGATTGGCGCCCCAATTAATGGCTCTCTGCTTAGTATGCATGGTTTTATGGGACTGGAGGGATGGCAATGGTTATTTCTGGCAACTGGAGTGCTCGCACTTCTGCTGATTGCCCCAGTGCTGCTATGGTTCCCGCAAGGCCCGGAACAGGCTCGCTTCTTAAACAAAGAAGAGAAAAGCTGGTTAATTAAAAAACTGGCGGCCGAACAGGATGCCAACACCGATAAATCGGTCAATAGCTTAGGTAAGTCACTAACCGACTGGCGTGTTCTGGCCCTCGCGCTGGTATACGGATTCATCTGCTTTGGCGCCTACGGTATCAGCTACTGGATGCCGACTATCGTTAAAACCTTCGGTGCTTCGGATATGATGAATGGCCTGGTCAATATGATCCCATGGGCGATGGTTATCATCATGTTGCGCTGGATAACCAGTAAGCCAGAACGTACCGAGAACCCTTATATTAATGTCGCATTACCTATGTTCACCGCCGCAATATGCCTGCTGCTCTCGGTCTGGACATTCTCACAGCCGATTATTAGCTTCCTCTGTATTTGCGGTGTTGTATTATCAGTATTTGCGATTCAACCTTGCTTCTGGAATTTAACTAAGTTTCTTTCAGGCGCAACGGCGGCAGCAGGTATTGCTATTATTAACTCACTGGCAAACCTGGGTGGATTCTTCGCGCAAAACACCATTCCTTTGGTACGCGATTTAGAAAAAAGCGACTCAGCACCAATGCTATATTTAAGCGCAGTTATGCTTATCGGCGGTGTTGTCACAATCTTAATTATTCGCTGGTTAAAGAATATTGCTATCAAGGACACTCAAACGGTTACACAGTAATTTTATAAAACCCGAATAAAAACCCATTAGTTTCACATCCTGTTTTCAGGATGCGGCGAACTACAGCCATAAAAATTTAATCCTTAATTTTATAATTAAGTATGGTAGATATTATGAAAAAGATAGTCGTTATTGAACCCGGATATTTAAATTACTCTGCAGAAGAAAGTATTTTACGCGAGTGGGACCCGAAGTTTGTTGTCGTTCCGGCAAATGCCTCTCTGGAAGAGAAGTTGCGCCAGGTAAGTGATGCTGATGCCGTCATGGTCCGCGAAGCAACCGTCAGTCGCCCCATGATTGAAGCAATGCTTCAGTGCCGCATCATCGTGCGCTACGGCGTCGGTGTAGACAATATCGATAGCCAGGCCGCCAGGGAAAAAGGCATTTACGTCGCTAACGTACCGGACTACGGCTCGGAAGATGTTGCTGAGCACGCTCTGGCGCTGCTCCTGGCCGCAACGCGCCGCATCGCCACCCGCAATCGCGACGTTCGCGATGGACAGTGGGGGATTGGTCAACGCGAACCCATGTTCCGTCTGGCAGGAAAAACGCTTGGAGTCGTCGGATTTGGCCGTATCTCCCGCTGCTTCGTGCAAAAAGCATCCGGGATCGGCTTTAAGCGCATTCTGGTTGTCGATCCGTTGCTTACCGATGAGCAGGCGTTACTGGCAGGCGTAACCCGGGTCAGTCTCGACACGCTGTGCCATGAAGCGGATTTCATCTCCCTTCACGCCCCATTAACCCCGGACACCCATCACCTTATTGGTGAGGCCGAACTGGCGAAAATGAAGCCCAGCGCCATTCTGGTCAATACCTCGCGCGGCGGGCTTATCGATGAACAGGCGCTGATCAACGCCTTGCTGCAACAACGTATTTTCGCCGCCGGACTCGATGTTTTTGAATCCGAACCCCTCAGTGCAAAAAGCCCATTACTGCAAATGGAGAACACCTTATGCACGGACCACACTGCCTGGTTTACCGAAGAGTCGGTGATCGAACTGCAAAGTAAAGCCGCACATGAAGTACGTCGGGCATTTGAAGGCCAACAACCGCTTAACTGGGTTAACCCATAGATCCGTATTCGCTATAAAAAGAGGAAGTGTTATGTACAGCAAAGATATTATCGACGGTTTTCGCGCTATTTTTTCGACCGCTTCTGTCGCTGATGCCTGCGATCAGATCCTCGGCAAGACCATGTTCCTGCCTTTTGAAATCAAAAACCGCATCAACGACAAAAAAATCGTTGGTCCGGCCGTCACTATTTATGAAGACGTCACTGACGAAAAACTGCCACCGCAGCATGCGCTGGACGCGATTGACGAATCCGCCAGCGGTTCGGTCATCGTCATTACCGGCAACCCGTCGCTGGAAACCGTTGCCGTCTGGGGCGGGCTAATGACCGCCGGGGCCGTTGCCAATAAACATGAGGCCGCAGTGTTGAACGGCGGCGTCCGTGACCTGGCGGAGATCCGCCGCGATTATGATTTCCCGGTTTACGCCAAGACCGTAACCCCAGGCACTACGCTTGGTCGTTTCAAGACCATTTCAGCCAACCAGCCCGTCACCATCGGCGATGTCACGGTGAATCCAGGGGATTTGATTGTTGGGGATATCGACGGCGTGGTGTGCATACCGCAGGCGGTCGCTGCCGAAGTCTTAGCGCTTGCGCAATCCATTGATAGCCGCGAGCTGGAACAGGCCAAACTGATTATTCAGTCCGGTTCTCTGCGTGAAGGCCTGGCGAAATACGGCCGAATCTAATTAACCCAGACGCCATCAGCCAAACCGGCTGATGGCGAGCCTGGACTATCATATGGAGAACGCAATGAAGCAGTTCGATATTCTTTCATTTGGTGAACCCCTTTTCGAATTCAATCAGCTTCCCACGGAGCATTCTGAGCAGCATTACCTCAGCGGATTTGGCGGTGATACGTCAAATTTCGCCATCAGCGCGGCGCGACAAGGTGCTCAGGTTGCCATGTTAACCCGCCTCGGTGACGACGTATTTGGGCAGAATTTCAGATCATTATGGGATGAAGAAAAGGTCGATCATCAATGGGTTGGTGCGCATAAAACAGCCCCGACGGGTATCTATTTTATTTCGCACAATGAACAAGGCCATCACTTTACCTTTTATCGTAAAGGCTCTGCGGCCTCAACGATGACTGTCGATGATATCAATGAGTCCGCGATTGCGGCCGCACGCTTATTTCACAGCTCAGCTATCACGCACGCCATTGGCAATAACGTCAGTGATGCGCTTTTTCACGCCATTGAATTATGCAAAAAACACCAAACGCTGATTTCCTTCGACACCAATCTGCGGCTCAAACTGTGGCCATTAGCCCGCGCCCGCGCCATCATTCATGAAACGATCCGTCATGTAGATTACTGCATGCCCAGCCTTGATGAAGCCCGTCTGCTCACTGGGAAACACCATGCAGATGAAATTACGGATTTCTATCTCCAGCTTGGGGCAAAGAATGTAGTGTTAAAAATGGGTGCGGAAGGCGCGATGTTTGCCAATGAGAACCGGCGGGTCATCTATTCTGGCCATAAAGTCGCCACCGTCGATGCAACCGGAGCCGGGGACTGTTTCTCAGGCGCTTTCCTTTATCGCATTATCAAAGGCGATTCGCCGGAAGATGCGCTGTGCTACGCCAATGCCGCCGCTGCGCTCACGACAACCGGTTATGGTGCCGTCGCGCCTATTCCTCGCCAGCCACAAGTTGAAGTATTGATCCAGCAAACTCAATCACAGTAATCTCCGCCGCGCCTGCCAGCGCGGCACATTTTCTCACGGTACACCAGCGGCAACTTGTTGCCATATATCATTTTCCCATTCCCGTAAATCTGTTATACAGTCACCTCTATTGCTGGTCCTAAACGGCCGCTCACCGAGTTAACATGCCGGAATTTTCAATCAATATGACAACGGACTTACTCAAAGACGTTATTTATCGTCGTATCAGAGATATGATCATTAACGGCACATTACCGATGGGCTGCAAAATATCAGAATCAGCCCTCGCGACGCGTTTATCTTCCACTAAAGCGCCAGTACGCGACGCCTTGAGACGTCTGCAAAGCGAGGGGCTGGTACATATCCGCCCAAAAAGCGGGACCTTTGTTTTCAATCTGAGCGATATTGAGTTCAATGGATTGCTGGAGTTTCGTTATTTTGTTGAGGCAAAAGCGCTGAGGCTGTCCCTGCATCGCAATCAGCGCCAGCTAGTACAAGCATTATCTTCCTATCTCGATCACATGACGTTTTGTCTGGAAAATAACTCCACGCATGAATATATTCGCCTCGATAATCTGTTCCACGAGGCTTTATTCACCTATTGCGGCAATGCCTATTTACAGCAATCCTACGTCCTTATTTCCGCACAGATGGCGACAATTCGTAATTACCTTGGCAGTAATGACGAGCATATGCACCGCTCTCATCAACAACATGTCGCAATCATTCAGGCCATCCAGGATGCGGATGCGGAAAAAGCGCTCCAGGCATTACAGGAACACATCCTTCCAGAAAAAGGCGCGTATTGGGGACAATTCGGCTAATACCGCGAACAGATTGACCGAACGCGGTATTTATTGGTAATAAAACCTTATTTATGCGGCTGAAGAAGCTTCTGCGCTTCGTATTTCATCACATGGGTACTGACGGCGGCCTGGAAAACTTTAAACATCAGGCCGTTAATTAGCGTGGTGAGGGTAATCACGATAAACGCCGTCATTACCCAGTCAATCAGCGCAAAGCCGCTGTTCAGTAGCGCCGGGCGATATACCGCCATCCCGCCAAAAACGACCCAGTGACTTAAGCAGTAGAAGCACTGGAACAAGTGGCCCATCAGCGCGTTCTTCTTCGCCGTCCATTCTCGAAACACAGCAAACAACTCCGTCTGCGTCACCGTCATCGAAATACTGCTCGCCGCCATCGCAATCATCAGGCAGGTGGTTAAGGTTTCAGTCATGGTCGTGGCCTTTGTCGTTGAAGTAGCTGATAAATTCGCTGCCAATATCCTGCAACGTCAGGCGCTTAAAGCGATCGAGGATTAGCGTCTGCGCGTCGGCGAGCGTCTCTGACATCACCCGGTTTACCCCCTGCTCCACCAGGCACTGCGGGTTTTCGCTGCGGTTGCCAAGCGCAAACAGCGCCGGTTCGCCGAGCGCCATATAGATGTCGTAAAGCGTAATGTCACTGACCGGTCGGCAGAGCCGCCAGCCGCCGTGGTGCCCCTTAGTGGCACAGACGATACTGTTTTCCCTGAGCCCGGCAAGCAATTTGCGGATGAACGCCGGATTGCCGTCAATAAAAGAGGCCATCTGTTCCGACGTCAGGGGCTTATCCATCTGCTCCAGGTGAAGCAAGATGTGCAGCGTGGCTGAGAATGAGTTGTTTATTTTCATGTAACTTACAATATTACATAAGATAGGTGTGAGCAATCCCAGAAAGGATAATCGGTACAAATAAAAGCTATCTACATGATAACCAGATGAATTTATATGATGAGAGTGTGGATTCAGAGATCCCGCCAAACGCGGATAAAAAAACAGCCCGGCAGCGAGACGCTGACCGGGCCGGATGATAATGAGGTTTTATTAGCCAGCGACGGCAATGCGTTTCATGTCGGTCATGTAGCCGCGCAGTTTCTTACCAACCTGCTCGATAGCGTGGCCGCGAACCGCTTCGTTCACATCGCGCAGCTGGGCGTTATCTACCGCGCCTTCAGCAATCGCTTTGCCCAGGTCGCCGGTCTGCAGGGTAGTCATGAACTCTTTCAGCAGCGGTACGCAAGCGTAAGAGAACAGGTAGTTACCGTATTCTGCGGTATCGGAGATAACCACGTTCATTTCGTACAGACGCTTACGGGCGATGGTGTTGGCGATCAGCGGCAGTTCATGCAGTGATTCGTAGTAAGCAGACTCTTCGATGATGCCAGAATCAACCATGGTTTCGAACGCCAGCTCAACGCCCGCTTTCACCATCGCGATCATCAGAACGCCTTTATCGAAGTACTCTTGCTCGCCGATTTTACCTTCAAACTGCGGTGCGGTTTCGAATGCGGTTTTACCGGTCTCTTCACGCCAGGTCAGCAGTTTCTTATCGTCGTTGGCCCAGTCAGCCATCATACCAGAGGAAAATTCACCGGAGATGATGTCGTCCATGTGTTTCTGGAACAGCGGCGCCATAATCTCTTTCAGCTGTTCAGACAGCGCGTAAGCACGCAGCTTAGCCGGGTTGGACAGACGGTCCATCATCAGGGTGATGCCGCCCTGCTTCAGCGCTTCGGTGATAGTTTCCCAGCCGAACTGAATCAGTTTTTCTGCGTAAGCAGCGTCGGTGCCTTCAGCCACCAGCTTGTCAAAGCACAGCAGAGAACCTGCCTGCAGCATACCGCACAGGATAGTCTGCTCGCCCATCAGGTCAGATTTCACTTCTGCAACGAAGGAGGATTCCAGTACGCCAGCACGGTGACCACCGGTTGCCGCGGCCCAGGCTTTAGCGATCGCCATACCTTCGCCTTTCGGGTCGTTTTCCGGGTGAACCGCGATCAGCGTCGGCACACCAAAACCACGTTTGTACTCTTCACGTACTTCGGTACCCGGGCACTTCGGAGCAACCATCACTACGGTGATGTCTTTACGGATCTGCTCGCCCACTTCCACAACGTTGAAACCGTGGGAGTAACCCAGCGCTGCGCCGTCTTTCATCAGCGGCTGCACAGAACGCACAACGTCGGAGTGCTGTTTATCTGGAGTCAGGTTAACCACCAGATCTGCCTGCGGAACCAGCTCTTCGTAGGTACCGACTTTAAAGCCGTTTTCAGTCGCTTTACGCCAGGAAGCGCGCTTCTCGGCAATCGCTTCTTTACGCAAGGCGTAAGAGATATCCAGACCGGAGTCACGCATGTTCAGGCCCTGGTTCAGACCCTGAGCGCCACAGCCGACGATGACCACTTTTTTACCCTGAAGGTAGCTCGCGCCGTCGGCGAATTCGTCGCGGCCCATAAAGCGACATTTACCCAGCTGTGCCAGCTGCTGGCGCAGGTTCAGTGTATTAAAGTAGTTAGCCATGATGGTGTACTCCGTGATGTTGTGTGTCGTGCTTATTGTTCGGTTCGCTTATGCGAGAATGAACCCACTATATGACAGGAAATTTATTGCGGAAATTGATATATTCACAACATCACGTTGCAATTTATGCAATGTAAAAACGTGGAGTACGAGCCGTGGATTTACGCGATCTAAAAACCTTCCTGCATCTGGCGGATAGCCGCCACTTTGGCCGCAGCGCGCGGGCGATGCACGTCAGCCCCTCTACGCTTTCCCGGCAAATTCAACGGCTGGAAGAGGATCTCGGTCAGGCGCTGTTTATTCGCGATAACCGTACGGTAACGCTCACCGAAGCGGGCGAAGAGCTACGCGTCTTTGCCCAACAGACGCTGTTGCAATATCAGCAATTACGCCACACCATCGATCAGCAAGGACCGTCGCTGTCGGGCGAGCTACATATTTTCTGCTCGGTGACCGCCGCCTACAGCCATCTGCCGCCCATTCTCGACCGTTTTCGCGCCGAACACCCGTCGGTGGAGATTAAGCTCACCACCGGCGATGCCGCTGACGCAATGGAAAAAGTGGTCACCGGAGAAGCTGACCTGGCGATAGCAGGGAAACCGGAGACGCTGCCCGGCGCGGTGGCGTTCTCCATGCTGGAAAATCTGGCGGTGGTACTGATCGCCCCGGCGTTACCCTGCCCGGTGCGCAATCAGGTCTCCGCCGACGAACCCGACTGGTCAACGGTGCCGTTTATCATGGCCGACCAGGGGCCAGTACGCCGCCGCATTGAGCTGTGGTTTCGCCGTAATAAAATCAGCAATCCGTCAATTTATGCCACGGTCGGTGGTCACGAGGCGATGGTGTCGATGGTGGCGCTGGGCTGCGGCGTGGCGCTGCTGCCTGAGGTGGTGCTGGAAAACAGCCCGGAACCGGTACGCAACCGCGTGATGATTTTAGAGCGCAGCGATGAGAAAACGCCGTTTGAGCTGGGCGTCTGCGCGCCCAAAAAGCGGCTGCATGAGCCGCTAATTGATGCCTTCTGGAAGATTGTGCTGGAGAGAAAAATCGAAGAAGGCAAGTGAACGCTATAGATCAGCCGAGTCAATTTGCTTCATCGTTTCTACCGTCATTAACCATTGATACAGCGGCTCCAGTTGGCGGAATCCATCCGCCAGCAGCGTGACCAGATCGGCGTGGAAGAGTTTTTCCACGTCGTTATCCGTCGCCATCGCCGCGAAAGATTTACGGTGATACCAGTCTGAAATAGTCGGTTCGAGGTCTTTGACCAACGGCCGCTTATAGCTCTCCCCCACCAGTTCAAACGGTGCCCGACAGCAGCTAGCAACTTCCAGAAACTGCTCCGGACGCCGTTTCAACGTGTGGCGAAACAGATCCATCGTCGGTTTACTGGCGCTGTAGTAGCCCAACCCGTAACGCAACGTATCCGGACTGATTTCAAAGAAATATGCCGGGGCATCCGTCCAGTTTTTAGCTGAACGCTTAAAGGTCAGCCACATCCGGCTGCGATAAAGGGATTTGTCGTGCGAAAAACGGGTATCGCGATGAATGCGCGATAAGGTTTTGCCGATAGCGGAGCGGGTCTCCAGCTGTGGGTCGATCTCCAACATCGCGGGTGCTAAATCATCCACCAGCGCGCGAAACGGCGTGAGTATGCTGCGATCATAAATAAAACGGTGCTCTTCAAACCAGGTTTTATCGTTCTCGATACATACCTGCTGCAGAAAATTAAGCCCTTCTTGTGCAAAGCCCTGAAAGCGTCCCGCCATCTGCTTGCCCTTTTTCGAGGAGGTTGTTAATGCATTATCGCACCTGCAGATCCACTGTCTATACGATACTGGTAGATGACCGGAAGAGATCACCCTCTCTTCCGGTCATCATAATCATTAACCCGCGAGAAAAAATCGGAATGCCGGATTATTACTTTCATCATGACAGTCGTAGCCCAGCTCATGCAGACGGGTTTCGAAATCAGGCTCGTGATCGCCCAGTTCGAATGCCGCCAGCACGCGACCATAATCGGTACCATGGCTGCGATAGTGGAACAGAGAAATATTCCAGTGGGTACCCAGCGTATGCAGGAACTTCAGCAAAGCACCGGGCGATTCCGGAAACTCGAAGCTGAACAAACGCTCCTGCAATGGCTGCGATGGACGTCCGCCGACCATGTAGCGCACGTGAAGCTTGGCCATTTCATCGTCGGAGAGATCCACCACACTATAGCCACCCTCGTGCAGCAGATTGAGGATTTCTTTACGTTCTTCCAGACCGCGGCTCAGACGCACACCGACAAATATGCAGGCGTTTTTTGCATCGGCGAAGCGGTAGTTGAACTCGGTGACCGAACGCCCCCCCAGCAGCTGGCAGAACTTGAGGAAACTGCCCTTCTCTTCCGGAATAGTTACTGCCAGCAGCGCTTCACGTTGTTCACCCAGCTCGCAGCGTTCGGAAACATAGCGCAGACCGTGGAAGTTAACGTTCGCACCGGAAAGCACGTGCGCCAGGCGTTCGCCGCGAATATTGAGCTGAGCGATGTATTTTTTCATGCCCGCCAGCGCCAGCGCGCCGGAAGGCTCAGCCACCGCACGCACGTCTTCAAACAGATCTTTCATCGCCGCACAGATAGCATCGCTGTCAACGGTGACGATATCATCCAGATACTCCTGGCACAGACGGAAGGTTTCATCACCGATGCGCTTAACCGCCACGCCTTCGGCAAATAAACCGACGCGGGGTAAATCCACCGGATGGCCAGCATCCAGCGCGGCTTTCAGGCAGGCGGAATCCTCAGCCTCAACCGCAATGACTTTGATCTGCGGCATCAGCTGTTTAATCAGCACCGCCACGCCAGCAGCCAGACCGCCGCCGCCGACCGGCACAAACACGCGGTCAATATGGGCATCTTGCTGTAGCAGCTCCAGCGCCAACGTCCCCTGCCCGGCGATCACCATCGGATGATCGAACGGCGGTACCCAGGTGAACCCCTGCTGCTGCGACAGCTCAATAGCTTTGGCTTTCGCTTCATCGAAGTTAGCACCGTGCAACAGCACTTCTCCGCCGAAACCGCGAACGGCATCGACTTTGATATCCGCGGTTGCGGTTGGCATGACGATCAGCGCCTTCACCCCCAGACGAGAAGCTGAGAAAGCGACGCCCTGAGCATGGTTGCCCGCCGAAGCGGTAATTACGCCATGAGATTTTTGCTCTTCAGTCAGCCCCGCCATCATCGCGTAAGCGCCACGCAACTTGAAGCTATGTACCGGCTGACGGTCTTCGCGCTTCACCAGAATCACGTTATCGAGGCGCGACGACAGCTTGTCCATTTTTTGCAGCGGCGTAACCTGCACCGCTTCATAGACCGGTGCGCGTAGCACCGCTCTGAGATATTCCGCCCCCTCAGGGGCGGCGGATAGGGGTTGTGACTCGGCCATCATTAACCCCCAAGTTTTGATTTATCACGCACTGCGCCTTTGTCAGCACTGGTTGCCAGGCTGGCATAGGCGCGAAGAGCGAAGGAAACCTGACGCTCGCGAGCTTTCGGTGTCCAGGCTTTATCGCCGCGGGCTTCCTGCGCTTCACGGCGTGCTGCAATCTCAGCATCGCTCAGTTGCAGCTGAATGCCACGATTCGGGATGTCGATAGCAATCATGTCGCCATCTTCAATAATGGCGATATTGCCGCCACTGGCCGCTTCCGGTGAAACGTGGCCAATAGAGAGGCCGGAGGTACCGCCGGAGAAACGACCGTCGGTGATAAGTGCGCAGGCTTTGCCCAGCCCCATTGATTTCAGGAAGGTCGTCGGATAGAGCATTTCCTGCATGCCTGGCCCGCCTTTCGGCCCTTCATAGCGAATCACCACCACGTCGCCAGCCACCACTTTACCGCCAAGAATCGCTTCGACCGCGTCGTCCTGGCTCTCATACACTTTAGCTGGACCGGTAAATTTCAGGATGCTGTCGTCCACGCCGGCGGTTTTAACGATACAGCCATTTTCCGCGAAGTTACCGTACAGAACTGCCAGGCCGCCGTCCTTGCTGTAAGCGTGCTCCAGCGAACGGATGCAGCCTTCAGCGCGATCGTCATCCAGCGAATCCCAGCGACAATCCTGAGAGAAGGCCTGAGTCGTGCGGATACCCGCAGGGCCAGCGCGGAACATCTTTTTCACCGCTTCGTCCTGCGTGACGGTGATGTCGTACTGCTCCAGCGTCTGCGGCAGGGTTAAACCAAGCACGTTTTTCACGTCGCGGTTCAACAGCCCGGCGCGATCCAGCTCGCCTAAAATACCCAACACGCCGCCTGCGCGGTGAACATCTTCCATATGATATTTCTGCGTACTTGGCGCGACCTTACACAGCTGCGGTACTTTGCGGGAAAGCTTATCGATATCACTCATGGTGAAGTCAATTTCCGCTTCCTGCGCCGCCGCCAGCAGGTGCAGTACGGTATTGGTGGAACCGCCCATGGCGATATCCAGCGTCATGGCGTTTTCGAACGCTGATTTGCAGGCAATATTGCGCGGCAGCGCGGAGTCGTCATCCTGCTCGTAGTAACGCTTGGTCAGCTCAACGATGCGTGAACCCGCATTCAGGAACAACTGCTTACGATCGGCGTGGGTCGCCAACAGCGAACCGTTGCCCGGCTGCGACAGGCCCAGCGCTTCGGTCAGGCAGTTCATGGAGTTGGCCGTGAACATCCCCGAGCAAGAGCCGCAGGTCGGGCAGGCGGAGCGTTCAACCTGATTGCTCTGATCGTCAGAGACTTTCGGATCAGCGCCCTGAATCATCGCATCAACCAGATCGAGTTTAATGATCTGATCGGAAAGTTTGGTTTTCCCGGCTTCCATCGGGCCGCCGGAAACAAAAATCACTGGAATATTCAGGCGCAGAGACGCCATTAGCATCCCTGGGGTGATTTTATCGCAGTTGGAGATACAGACCATCGCGTCGGCGCAGTGTGCGTTAACCATGTACTCCACCGAGTCGGCGATAAGCTCGCGGGATGGTAGTGAATAAAGCATACCCCCGTGGCCCATGGCGATCCCATCATCCACAGCGATGGTGTTAAATTCTTTGGCGACGCCGCCAGAGGCTTCAATTTGCTCCGCAACCAGCTTACCGAGATCGCGCAGGTGAACGTGACCCGGCACGAACTGGGTGAAGGAGTTAACGACGGCGATAATCGGCTTGCCGAAATCAGCGTCGGTCATTCCAGTGGCGCGCCACAGCGCGCGGGCACCTGCCATATTGCGGCCGTGAGTGGTTGTGGCGGAACGGTACTTAGGCATGCTTTAGTTACTCCCAGTGTCTGTTAAATGGGGCGTTGCGTGCCGCCCCATCTTTTTATACTTAGTTATTAACCTGATCCAACCAGCCCCATTTATCCTCGGTTTCACCGGTGAAGAGGCCAAAGAATGCTTGCTGAATACGTTTGGTGATCGGGCCGCAGCGGCCTTCGCCGACCTGAATACCATCGACGCTACGTACCGGCGTAATTTCTGCAGCAGTACCAGACATAAAGACTTCGTCTGCCAGATACAGAGACTCGCGGGACAATACCTGCTCACGCACTTCCAGACCCAGATCTTTCGCCAGCTTGATGATAGCGTCGCGAGTGATGCCCGGCAGAGCGGAAGAGGTGAACGGCGGAGTAAACAACACGCCATCTTTCACTTCAAACAGGTTTTCACCCGCACCTTCAGAGATATAGCCGTTAACGTCGAGTGCAATACCTTCCTGATAACCATGACGGCGCGCTTCGCTACCGACCAGCAGAGAAGAGAGGTAGTTACCGCCTGCTTTAGCCGCGGTTGGAATGGTATTCGGCGCAGCACGATTCCAGGAAGAAACCATCGCATCGATCCCCTGATCTAACGCTTCGGCACCCAGATAGGCACCCCACGGGAACGCCGCGATGATCACGTCAGTGGTGTAGCCGTCTGGCGGGTTAACCCCCATGCCGACGTCGCCAACAAATACCAGTGGACGGATATAGGCGCTGGTCAGGTTGTTTTTACGCAGTACTTCACGGCAGGCTTCCATCAGTTCATCAACGCTCTGAGAAACCGGGAAACGATAAATTTTGGCGGAGTCACGCAGACGCTGCATGTGCTCACGGTGACGGAAGACAACCGGACCTTTGTGAGAATCGTAGCAGCGGATACCTTCGAATACGGAAGTACCGTAATGCAGCGCGTGAGACATGACGTGTACCTTCGCCTCTTCCCAACGTACCATCTCACCGTTAAACCAGATGTAGTCCGCTTTTTTCGTCGTCATTTCTTTTCCTTTTGCGCTCAGGCGCGAATTTGTTGTGATGTAGGTTGCTGGATCTCGACGCAGGCAACGTCGATCAGTTTGCTTAATTGACTAAACAGTAATTCGACTGGCCGCTGGCTGGCAACGGTCAACTCGATATTAATATTCCGGGCGTCGGCAGCCGTTTCCATATTCATGGCGCAAATCTGGAATCCGCGATGGCGCACTACGCGCAGCACACGTTCTAAAGTTTCTGGGTTAGAGCGAGCCTGTAAAGCGACTTGATGTTGCATCATGATAATTTCTCCAGCATTTCTGCGTTACTGGCACCGGGTGGCACCAACGGCCAGACGTTCTCAAGTTCGTCGATTGAGACATGAAGCAGGTAAGGCCCCTGGCTCGAAAGCATGGTGTCGAGTGCCGCTTCAACCTGGTCTTTACGGGTGATGTGTTGACCAGGGATGCCGAAGGCGCTGGCCAGAGTAAGGAAATCGGGGTTATCAGTCAGAGTGGTTTCGCTATAACGTTCCTGGAAAAACAGCTGCTGCCATTGGCGAACCATCCCCAAACGCTGGTTGTCCAGCAGCACAATCTTCAGCGGTAACTGTTTACGTTTTACGGTGCCCAGCTCCTGTACGTTCATCATGAAAGAGCCGTCACCGGAGATGCAGATAATCGTATCATCCGGACGAGCCACCTGCGCACCAACCGCAGCAGGTAAGCCGAAGCCCATCGTACCCAACCCGCTGGAGGTAATGAAGTTTTCAGGGCGCGTGTAGGACATATGCTGCGCTGACCACATCTGATGCTGACCCACATCGGTGGTGACTACGCAATTCGCTGGCTTGCGATCGGAAAGCTGCTTTAACAACAAAGGAGCGTAGATAGCATCACCAGGATGGTCGTAGCGCCAGGCATGCTCAGCACGCAAATCAGCATTACGTTGACGCCAGGCATCGATAGACAGCGGTTGCTGCAGTGCTGGCAGCATCGCATTCAGATCGCCCGTCAGGCCAATATGCACCTGACGAAGCTTGTTCAATTCAGCCGGGTCGATATCCATATGGATAACTTTGGCATTCGGCGCAAAGGTATTCAGCTTACCGGTTACACGATCGTCAAAGCGCGCGCCCACAGCGATCAGCAGATCGCACTCCTGTACCGCCAGGTTAGCCGCTTTAGTACCGTGCATTCCCAGCATACCCAAATAGTACGGATAGTCGGCGTCCACAACACCCAAACCTTTCAGGGTACTGGTCGCTGGCATTTGCGTCACGGCTAGAAATTCACGTAACGCGGGCACCGCCAGCGCCATACCCACGCCGCCGCCAACGTATAACATAGGTTTCTGGGACTGAGCCAGCATCTGCAAAGCGTATTCAATATCCGCATATGGGAAGTCAACATCATCGGCTACCATGGAGAAATGTGGGTCAAGGTCACCCTGAGCCAATTGGATATCTTTTGGAATATCGACCAATACCGGACCTGGACGCCCTGAGTTTGCTACATAGAAAGCTTCAGCGATTACCCGCGGCAGTTCTTCCAGCGACTGCACCAGGAAACTGTGTTTAGTGCAAGCCAGTGATAAGCCAAGAACATCCACTTCCTGAAATGCGTCCGTACCAATGAACGGAGCAGAAACCTGTCCGGTGATTGCAACAATAGGAACAGAATCGAGCAGTGCGTCTGCAAGGCCGGTTATCAAGTTTGTGGCGCCGGGACCAGAGGTGGCGATACACACCCCAGTTTTTCCGGTAGCACGAGCATAGCCGATGGCCGCCATCGCAGCCCCTTGTTCATGTCGGCACAGTAAGTGTTCCACGCCGCCGTCATACAACGCATCGTAAACCGGCATAATTGCGCCACCTGGATAGCCAAATACCGTGTCGACTCCCTGCGCTCGCAAAGCATGTACAACCCACCGTGCTCCATTCATAGTTACTTCCCCGTCATAGATCGAGAGAAACAGAACATTATGCTACTCATCATCATCTGCTCCTCACTTCTGTTTTTAAGTTATAAAAAAACCCCCGGACCTTTCGGTGCGGGGGTCTTAGTTCGTTAAGGCTTGTTTTCTAAGCCTTTCCTCGTCCAAGTGCAGCCCCGCACGGTGGGATAATAATCACCACCACGCTAATCACGACCAGGCTAATCACTCGTAGAAGGGCTGTCATTTTATGTTCTTTCTGGCTTCATGTTCGAAGGAATACCTAAAGAGGTACCACAGACATCACATTAAACACAAGATTTTTTTATGGCTGAGTTTATTACCCTGCTAACCATTTCTGAGAAGATAATTGTTTTTAATAAGAAAAATATGAAATGAAAATATTTCAATTTGTGGAGCATACCACAGCACTTTCTCATACCGCTGACCCACGGCTGCCTCCTGCGAGTCAGTTTCCAAAAATGCCTGAAACGTAACAACTGGCAGTGAATCGACTGGAATGAGGCATCTAAAATTCAATATTGCTGGATTACTCAGCAAAAAATCCCCGACATAATTCCAGCTACCAGGAGGTTTTATGTCACTTGCCATAGTTTACACACGCGCTGCTCTCGGGATCGGTGCTCCGCTTATCACGATTGAAGTGCATATCAGCAACGGACTCCCTGGCCTGACGATGGTGGGACTTCCCGAAACAACGGTTAGAGAAGCCCGTGACCGAGTGCGTAGTGCAATTATTAACAGCGGCTACACCTGGCCTGCAAAGAAAATCACCATCAATCTGGCGCCAGCCGATTTGCCAAAAGAAGGGGGGCGATACGATTTACCTATCGCTCTCGCGCTTCTGGTGGCATCAGAGCAGTTAAATGCTACCAAGTTGAATCAATATGAGTTTGTCGGTGAATTGGCGCTTACAGGCGCCCTACGTGGCGTTCCTGGGGCTATATCCAGCGCGATGGAAGCAATAAAGGCGGGTCGAAAAATAATTGTCTCTGACGAGAATGCTACGGAAGTTGGCTTAATCGGCGGTAGCGACTGCCTTATTTCCGGACATCTACAGGAGGTCTGTGCTTTTCTCGAAGGAATAAACCCTCTGAATTTTCCTATCCAGGAAGGAGAATGTTCGAATGAGGCATTAGCGGACCTTCGTGATGTCATTGGTCAACAGCAAGGGAAGCGTGCGCTGGAAGTCATCGCTGCAGGTGGCCATAACTTGCTGATGATAGGCCCGCCAGGCACTGGTAAAACTATGCTCGCCAGTCGTCTACCGGGTCTGCTACCACCGCTGAGTAACCAGGAGGCGCTGGAAAGCGCAGCGATACTCAGTCTGGTCAATTCCAGCCATGCAACGAAACAGTGGCGTCGTAGGCCGTTCCGCGCCCCACATCACAGCGCATCTCTTGCCGCCATGGTGGGCGGAGGGTCAATCCCCGCGCCAGGGGAGATTTCCCTTGCCCATAATGGGATTCTGTTCCTTGATGAGCTACCCGAGTTTGAACGTAGGGTACTGGATGCATTGCGAGAGCCGATTGAGTCAGGGATAATTCATATTTCTCGTACCCGCGCAAAAATCGATTATCCAGCGCGTTTCCAACTCATCGCCGCAATGAACCCTAGCCCGACAGGGCATTATCAAGGCCAGCATAATCGTACATCTCCAGAACAGATTCTGCGTTACCTGGGGCGTTTATCCGGCCCCTTTCTTGACCGCTTTGATCTCTCTCTGGAAATCCCACTCCCGCCACCGGGGGTATTAAGTCAGGGTGTAAGCGAAGAAGAGGACAGCGCCAGCGTACGGCTGCGGGTTTTGGCGGCACGCGAAAGGCAGTTATCCCGACAGAAGAAACTTAATGCGCACCTGGGGAATAACGAAATGAAAGTCTGGTGTCAGCTACATAAAGACGATGCTATGTGGCTGGAGCAGACCTTGTCGCAACTTGGACTCTCGATACGAGCCTGGCAGCGCCTACTCAAAGTTGCCCGAACCATTGCCGATCTTGAGCAGGTGGAACACATCAAACGCTATCATTTGCAGGAAGCCCTCGGCTATCGAGCTATAGACCGGATGTTGATCCATCTACAAAAGCTAATGGCATAAAAAAAGGGCTTACGCCCTTTTTTCTTAATCATCGCTTTCTGTGTAATCTTCCGTACCTTCCACCTGCGGTTTCCCGCCGGACAGAGTATGAAAACGTTTTGGACGCTTAATACGCGCCATATACTTAATCCAGACGCGTTCTATCTCAGTTGCTGGCTCACGTTCGCCGCGACATACCGAAACAAACTGTTTTTCATCTTCGGTAACGGGCTCGCGTTTACCCAATTCGAGTTCATTAAAGGCATAACCATGACGTTCCAGCAGTTGCGCCTCTTTGATGGTGAAATCTCCATGACGGGAAAACCCGCGCGGATAATTTTTATTGTCGAAAAAACGATTAGTTGTCGTAAAGCTTTCCGCCATCCTACACGCTCCTGATTCTTTGGCCGAGCTATTTATGGCGCGGAGTATTAGTTACGCTTGACAGAGCGTCAAACAAAACATTTAAATCATCACGACAAATAATTTTGTGGAGAAGAGTGTGGATACGGAATTGCTCAAGACTTTCCTTGAGGTGAGCAGAACTCGTCACTTTGGTCGGGCTGCGGAGGCGCTTTATCTGACACAGTCGGCAGTTAGCTTTCGTATTCGTCAGTTGGAGAACCAGCTGGGCGTGAATCTTTTCACCCGTCATCGTAACAACATCCGCCTGACTCCAGCTGGAGAAAAACTGCTGCCCTATGCTGAAACCCTGATGAATACCTGGCAGGCCGCGCGTAAGGAGGTCGCAAATTCTTCCCGGCACAATGAATTTTCGATAGGTGCCAGTGCTTCTCTTTGGGAGTGCCTACTCAATGAATGGCTAGGGAAGCTCTACACTGAGCCCTATAACCTGCAGTTTGAGGCGCGGATTGCACAGAGGCAATCGCTGGTCAAACAGCTGCACGAGCGTCAGCTTGATCTGCTGATCACGACAGAATCGCCGAAGATGGATGAACTAAGCAGCCAGTTACTTGGCAACTTTACACTCGCGCTTTATTGCACATCGCCGACTAAAAACAAAAATGAATTGAATTATCTACGCCTGGAATGGGGACCTGATTTTCAACAAAATGAAGTAGGATTGATCGGTAATGACGATATACCTCTGCTAACGACCAGTTCTGCAGAATTAGCCTACCAACAGCTCAGTGCGCTTAAGGGATGCACATGGCTGCCAGTACGTTGGGCACAGGACAAAAGCGGCTTGTATGCGGTTAAGGATAGCGTGACGCTTTCACGCCCTCTGTATGCAATTTGGCTACAAAACAGCGATAAGCAGACGCAGATTCGCGAGATCCTGAAAAGCAGTATTTTAGGATAAGATCAATCCTCCATGGATGGGGGATATGAGGAATAATAACGAGGAAAATTAAAGACAAAAAAAATCCTTTGCCTAAGCAAAGGATTATTATATGGCAGGGGCGGAGAGACTCGAACTCGCGACACCCGGTTTTGGAGACCGGTGCTCTACCAACTGAGCTACGCCCCTAAATTTTCTTATCATTAAGCCTGCTAGATTAGCAGGCTTAATTTTCTAATAAGTGGCGGAACGGACGGGACTCGAACCCGCGACCCCCTGCGTGACAGGCA
>NZ_JAPUEW010000055.1:0-10170 GCF_027492335.1 Klebsiella sp.
GGCGCAAAGCGCCTTGCCCGGGCTACGGAAACGCAGACGACTGAAGGCTTGTAGCCCGGACAGATGCGCAGCATCGCCTCCGGGAAGATTCTGTGGTCTTCCTCCCGGGGGCGGCGCAAAGCGCCTTGCCCGGGCTACCAAAACCGCACAGGCCTGTAGCGCGAGCCGGGAAAGAAACGCCCCTCTCTGAGGGAGAAAACCGGCCGGTTCCTCATTTCGGGGAGACGGCCTGGCTAAGTGATTCAATCATTATTAAATGCCATCTGTGGATTGAGAACCGTCTTTCTCAGGGCCTCCTGTGCCCAAAATTCGCAGAATTTAATTTCACTGATTCAGATGATCAAATTTGCTTATACCCAAATAGAGGGAGTAAAGGGATGTCTGATATAAACCGCACAGGTTCCGATCTGATTTATGAACTGGAGGATCGTCCTCCTTTTCACCAGACGATTGTGGGAGCGATTACCCATCTGTTGGCCATTTTCGTTCCCATGGTCACCCCCGCCCTGATCGTAGGGGCAACGCTACAACTCTCTGCGGAAACCACCGCCTATCTGGTTTCGATGGCGATGATCGCCTCCGGGATCGGCACCTGGCTACAGGTGAACCGCTACGGCATCGTCGGCTCCGGATTACTGTCGATACAGTCGGTGAATTTCTCGTTTGTCACCGTGATGATCGCGCTTGGCAGCAGTATGAAAAGCGACGGTTTTCATGAAGAGCTGATAATGTCCTCGCTGCTCGGCGTGTCGTTTGTCGGCGCGTTTCTGGTGGTCGGCTCCTCTTTTATCCTCCCCTATCTGCGCCGGGTCATTACACCTACCGTCAGCGGTATTGTGGTGCTGATGATTGGCCTGAGCCTGATTAAAGTCGGCATTATTGATTTTGGCGGCGGCTTCGCGGCAAAGAGCAGTGGCACCTACGGTAATTACGAGAACCTCGGCGTGGGTTTATTGGTGTTGATGGTGGTGATTGGCTTCAACTGTTGTCGTAGCCCGCTGCTGCGCATGGGCGGGATCGCCATCGGCCTGGGCGTGGGCTACGTAGTGTCGCTGTGTCTGGGAATGGTCGATTTCAGCGGCATGAAAAACCTGCCGCTGGTGACTATCCCGATCCCCTTTAAATACGGTTTTCATTTCAGCCTGCATCACTTTCTGGTCGTCGGCACCATTTACCTGCTGAGCGTGCTGGAAGCGGTTGGCGATATCACCGCTACGGCGATGGTGTCGAGACGCCCCATCCAGGGTGATGAGTACCAGTCGCGCCTGAAAGGCGGCGTGCTGGCGGACGGACTGGTCTCGGTCATCGCCTCCGCGCTTGGCTCCCTGCCGCTCACCACTTTTGCGCAAAACAACGGGGTTATCCAGATGACCGGCGTCGCCTCGCGCTATATCGGGCGCACCATCGCCGTCATGCTGGTGATCCTCGGCCTGTTCCCGACCATCGGCGGCTTCTTCACCACCATCCCCTCGGCGGTACTGGGCGGTGCGATGACGCTGATGTTCTCGATGATCGCTATCGCCGGGATCCGCATCATTATTTCCAACGGCCTGAAGCGCCGTGAAACGCTGATCGTCGCCACCTCTCTCGGGCTGGGGCTTGGCGTCTCTTACGATCCGGAAATCTTCAAAATCTTACCCGCCTCAATTTATGTGCTGGTGGAAAACCCCATCTGCGCAGGCGGACTGACCGCAATCCTGTTGAATATCATTCTTCCGGGCGGCTATCGGCAAGAGGACGTCTTGCCCGCAGCCGATTCATTGGAAGAAGCTGATTAACTGTAAGGAGTTCACATGTCAGGAGAACACACGCTAAAAGCCGTGCGTGGTAGCTTTATCGATATCACGCGCACCATCGAACATCCCGAGGAGCTCGAATCGGCGCTGCGGTTTATCGAGGATGGATTGCTGTTGATTCGCGAGGGCAAAGTCGAATGGTTTGGCGAATGGGAAAAGGGAAAACATCGGGTTCCAGAGGCCATTCGGGTCCGAGATTATCGCGGCAAGCTGGTGATTCCGGGATTTGTTGATACCCATATTCACTACCCGCAGAGCGAGATGGTTGGCGCCTATGGCGAGCAGCTGTTGGAGTGGCTGAATAAGCACACCTTCCCCACCGAGCGGCGCTATCAGGACCTGGAATATGCGCGCGAGATGTCCTCTTTTTTCCTCAAGCAGCTGTTGCGTAACGGCACCACCACCGCGCTGGTCTTCGGCACTGTGCATCCGCAATCAGTAGACGCCCTGTTTGAAGCCGCCAGCCATATCAACATGCGCATGATTGCGGGCAAAGTGATGATGGATCGCAACGCGCCAGAGTATCTGCTGGATGATGCCGAAAGCAGCTACCAGCAAAGCAAAGCGCTGATTGAACGCTGGCACAAAAATGGTCGCCTGCTGTATGCCATCACCCCGCGCTTCGCCCCAACCTCAACGCCGCAACAGCTGGCGATGGCGCAACGTCTGCGCCAGGAGTATCCCGACACCTGGGTACATACGCATCTGTGTGAAAACAAAGATGAAATTGCCTGGGTCAAAGAGCTCTATCCCGATCATGATGGCTACCTTGACGTCTATCACCAGTATGGTTTGACCGGTAAAAACTGCGTTTTCGCCCACTGCGTACATCTGGAAGAGAAAGAGTGGGATCGCCTGAGCGAAACCGACTCCAGCATCGCTTTTTGTCCCACCTCGAACCTGTACCTCGGCAGCGGGCTGTTCAATTTGCAAAAAGCCTGGCGGAAGAAAATCAAGGTCGGGCTGGGCACCGACATCGGCGCAGGCACCACCTTCAACATGCTGCAAACGCTAAACGAAGCCTACAAAGTGGTGCAGTTGCAAGGCTATCGGCTCTCGGCCTATGAGGCGTTCTACCTGGCGACTCTCGGCGGCGCGAAAGCGCTGGGGCTTGACCACCTGATTGGTAATTTCACACCGGGCAAAGAGGCCGACTTTGTGGTGCTGGAGCCGACGGCGACGCCGTTGCAGCAGTTGCGCTACGACAACTCGGTGTCCCTGGTCGACAAACTGTTCGTGATGATGACGCTGGGTGACGATCGTTCTATTTATCGTACCTATATTGACGGCCGCCTGGTGTATGAGCGCACCTGACGAAACCCTTCTATTCTGCTGAGGACATGACTATGTCTGGAGATACTCTGCCTACTCCGGATGCATCGCAGCCCCGCGGTGCGCTGGACGCTTATTTCAAAATTTCGGCTCGCGGTAGTACGGTTCGCCAGGAAGTACTGGCGGGACTCACCACCTTTCTGGCAATGGTCTATTCGGTCATTGTGGTGCCCGGCATGTTGGGAAAAGCGGGTTTCCCACCTGCCGCCGTGTTTGTCGCCACCTGCCTGGTTGCGGGTTTCGGTTCACTGCTGATGGGGTTGTGGGCAAACCTGCCAATGGCCATCGGCTGCGCCATTTCCCTGACCGCCTTTACCGCCTTTAGCCTGGTGCTGGGGCAGCACATCAGTATTCCTGTCGCATTGGGCGCGGTCTTTTTGATGGGGGTGATTTTCACCGCCATTTCGGTCACCGGGGTGCGCACCTGGATCTTGCGTAACTTGCCGATGGGTATCGCTCACGGTACCGGCATCGGTATTGGGCTGTTTCTGCTGCTCATTGCAGCGAACGGTGTCGGCATGGTGATAAAAAATCCACTGGAAGGGCTGCCGGTCGCGCTCGGTTCGTTTACTTCCTTTCCAGTGATCATGAGTCTGTTGGGTCTGGCGGTGATTTTTGGTCTGGAAAAAAATCGCATCCCCGGCGGGATCCTGCTGGTCATTATTGCCATTTCAATTATCGGCCTGATTTTCGATCCCGCCGTTCAGTATCACGGCCTGGTCGCGATGCCCAGCCTGAGCGGCGAAGATGGCAAATCACTGATTTTTAGTCTCGATATCATGGGGGCGCTACAGCCCACCGTACTTCCCAGCGTTCTGGCTCTGGTAATGACCGCCGTATTCGACGCCACCGGCACTATCCGCGCCGTGGCCGGGCAGGCAAATCTGCTGGATAAAGACAACCAGATTATCAACGGCGGCAAAGCGCTGACCAGCGACTCCATTAGCTCCGTATTTTCCGGCCTGGTCGGTGCCGCCCCTGCAGCGGTATATATCGAATCCGCCGCAGGAACCGCCGCCGGAGGGAAAACCGGCCTGACGGCGACCATCGTTGGCCTCCTGTTCCTGTTAATTCTGTTTTTATCGCCGCTGTCGTATTTGATCCCCGGCTACGCCACCGCGCCCGCGCTGATGTACGTGGGGTTATTGATGCTAAGTAACGTCTCGAAGCTTGATTTTGATGACTTTATTGATGCGATGTCCGGGCTGGTCTGCGCGGTGTTTATCGTACTGACCTGCAATATCGTCACCGGCATTATGTTGGGTTTTGTCACCCTGGTTGTCGGGCGCGTCTTCGCTCGCGAGTGGCAAAAGCTGAATATCGGCACCGTAATTATCACCCTCGCCCTGGTGGCATTCTATGCCGGAGGATGGGCGATTTAAGCGCCAGATGTGATGTGCGAAGGTTCACCATTTTACTACCCGGTAACCGATTTGGCGCGTGCCGGGTTCAAGGAGAAAGACGCATGAGCGCCATAGATTCTCAACTTCCACCTCCCGCCGAACCCGGCGGCACGATCGACGAGGTTGACCGCATCTTATCGCCGGGAAAGCTGGTCGTCCTCGGGCTACAGCATGTGCTGGTGATGTACGCGGGCGCAGTGGCGGTGCCGCTGATGATCGGCGACCGGCTCGGGCTGAATAAAGAGGCCGTCGCGCTGCTGATTAGCTCCGATCTGTTTTGCTGCGGCGTGGTTACGCTACTGCAATGCATTGGGATCGGTCGCTTTATGGGCATTCGTCTGCCGGTGATTATGTCGGTGACGTTTGCTGCCGTGACGCCGATGATCGCCATCGGGATGAATCCGAATATTGGCCTGCTGGGGATTTTTGGCGCGACCATTGCCGCAGGCATCATCACCACCTTACTGGCACCGCTTATCGGGCGCTTAATTCCGCTGTTTCCTCCGCTGGTTACCGGTGTGGTGATTACCTCTATCGGCCTGAGCATTATCCAGGTCGGCATCGACTGGGCCGCAGGCGGAAAAGGGAATCCGCAGTACGGCGACCCGGTTTATTTGGGTATTTCATTTGCCGTGCTCGTTTTTATCTTATTAATCACCCGCTTTGCCAAAGGCTTTCTGTCTAACGTCGCCGTATTATTAGGCATTATTTTCGGCTTTGCGCTGTCGTGGATGATGAATGAGGTTAACCTCTCCGGTCTACAGGACGCCTCGTGGTTTGCCATCGTCACGCCAATGGCCTTCGGCATGCCGGTGTTTGATCCGGTATCGATTCTGACCATGACAGCGGTGTTGATCATCGTCTTTATCGAATCGATGGGCATGTTCCTCGCCCTCGGGGAGATTGTCGGTCGCAAACTGTCTTCGCAGGATATTATCCGCGGACTGCGCGTTGATGGTGTGGGCTCCTTGATTGGCGGCTTATTTAACAGCTTTCCCCATACGTCATTTTCGCAAAACGTCGGACTGGTCAGCGTGAGCCGGGTATACAGCCGCTGGGTGTGTATTGCCTCTGGGGTTATTTTGATTCTGTTTGGCATGGTGCCAAAAATGGCGGTGCTGGTGGCATCGATCCCCCAGTTTGTACTGGGCGGAGCCGGCCTGGTGATGTTTGGCATGGTGCTGGCCACGGGGATTCGTATTCTGTCACGCTGCAACTACACCACCAATCGCTACAACCTCTATATTGTGGCGATCAGTCTCGGCGTTGGGATGACGCCAACGTTGTCGCACGATTTCTTTTCTAAACTGCCCGCAGTGCTACAGCCGCTGCTGCATAGCGGTATTATGCTGGCCACCATAAGCGCCGTGGTGCTTAACCTCTTCTTTAATGGTTATCGCCACCATACCGAACTGGCACAAGAAACGGCATCCTCGGGTAGAAAAGTCCGCACGGTACGCATGTGGTTGCTGCTGCGAAAGCTAAAAAAGAGCCAGCGGGAGGAGTGATATGAATATCTTACTGCGCTGTATTATTAGCCTTTTCTTACTGATGCTGATGGCGATCCCTGCCGTTTCTGACGGTATTGCGTTAGGCATTGAAAGCCGGTTTCACTTTCTGCTGCTTTTTTAAGCATCTCACTTCAAGCAGTTCCGTTTCTGTTACGGGACTGCTTCCCCCTATCGGTTAAATAGTCCGAAGTGTTAATTATTCCGTCGCATTAAGGCTTATAATAGCGAGTGCTTAAGATTCTTGGTGGACACTATGCGACAGGAACATGTCATCTTGCTGGATGAGCAAGATAAGCCTTCAGGTATGCTGGAGAAGTATACCGCTCACACCCTCGACACCCCACTGCACCTCGCGTTTTCCTGTTGGTTGTTCAATGAAAAAAACCAACTGTTGGTCACCCGACGTTCGCTTGGCAAAAAAGCCTGGCCCGGAGTGTGGACTAACTCGGTTTGCGGGCACCCGCAAACGGGCGAAACGTTTGAGCAGGCCGTTGCGCGCCGCTGCCGCTTTGAGCTGGGCGTCGATATCCACAACATAACGCCTGTTTATCCTGAATTTCGTTATCGGGCCGTAGCGCCAAACGGTATTGTCGAAAATGAAGTCTGCCCGGTGTATGCCGCCCGAAGAGCCAGCCCGCTACAGATAAATCCTGATGAAGTGATGGATTTCCAGTGGTGCAATCTTGAAGATGTTTTCAGCGGGATCCGTGCCACGCCGTGGGCTTTCAGCCCGTGGATGGTGATGCAGGCTTCGGACGATAATGCGCGTAACGCATTGATAAATTTTAGCCGTCAGGCATAAAAAACCCCAGCTCTGCTGGGGTTTCGTTTATTACGGTAATGCTTATTTTACCGGACGCATCGCCGGGAACAGGATCACGTCGCGGATGGTGTGGCTGTTGGTAAACAGCATGACCATACGGTCAATACCGATACCGAGACCTGCGGTCGGCGGCAGGCCGTGCTCCAGCGCGGTCACGTAGTCTTCGTCATAGAACATCGCTTCGTCATCACCGGCGGCTTTCGCGTTTACCTGATCCAGGAAGCGCTGCGCCTGGTCTTCGGCATCGTTCAGCTCGCTGAAACCGTTACCGATTTCGCGCCCGCCGATGAAGAACTCAAAGCGGTCGGTGATTTCCGGGTTCTCGTCGTTACGACGCGCCAGCGGAGAGACTTCTGCCGGATATTCAGTAATGAAAGTCGGCTGAATCAAGTGCGCTTCCGCCACTTCTTCGAAGATCTCGGTCACGATACGGCCCAGGCCCCAGCTCTTCTCAACGTGAACGCCGATAGATTCAGCAATGGCTTTCGCGGAATCGAAGTTATCCAGGTCCGCCATCTCGGTTTCCGGACGATATTTCTTAATCGCTTCGCGCATGGTCAGTTTTTCAAACGGCTTGCCGAAGTCGAAGGTCTGATCGCCGTAAGGCACTTCAGTGTGGCCCAGAACGTCCTGTGCCAGAGTGCGGAACAGAGATTCGGTCAGCTCAATCAGATCTTTATAATCCGCATACGCCATATAGAGTTCCATCATGGTGAACTCTGGGTTATGGCGAACGGAGATGCCTTCGTTACGGAAGTTACGGTTGATTTCGAACACACGCTCAAAACCACCAACCACCAGACGTTTCAGGTACAGTTCCGGCGCGATACGCAGGTACATGTCGAGGTCTAGTGCGTTGTGATGGGTGATAAATGGACGGGCGGAAGCGCCGCCAGGGATCACCTGCATCATCGGGGTTTCAACTTCCATAAAGCCGCGGCCGACCATGAACTGACGAATGCCAGCCAGGATCTGCGAACGAACTTTAAAGGTGTTGCGAGATTCATCATTGGAGATCAGGTCCAGATAGCGCTGACGATAACGCGCTTCCTGATCCTGCAGGCCGTGGAATTTGTCCGGAAGCGGGCGCAGGGCTTTGGTCAGCAGACGCAGCTCGGTGCAGTGGATAGAGAGTTCACCGGTCTTGGTTTTGAACAACTTACCGCGTGCAGCGATGATGTCCCCGAGGTCCCATTTCTTGAACTGCTCGTTGTAGACGCCTTCCGCCAGATCGTCACGCGCAACGTACAGCTGAATGCGGCCGCCAACGTCCTGCAGCGTAACGAAGGAAGCTTTACCCATAATACGACGGGTCATCATGCGGCCAGCAACGGCGACTTCAACATTCAGCGCTTCCAGCTCTTCGTTTTCTTTCGCATCGAAGTCAGCGTGCAGTTGGTCAGAGGTGTGGTCACGACGGAAATCATTCGGGAACGGGATACCCTGCTCACGCAGTGCAGCCAGCTTTTCACGACGGGCTTTCAGTTCATTATTAAGGTCAATTGCCGCGTCAGCGCCCTGTGCTTGTTGTTCAGACATGTTGGTTCCTCATAACCCTGCTTTCAAACTTGCTTCGATAAATTGATCCAGGCTGCCGTCCAGCACCGCCTGAGTGTTGCGGGTTTCCACCCCGGTGCGCAGATCTTTAATGCGGGAGTCATCCAGCACGTAAGAGCGGATCTGGCTGCCCCAGCCGATGTCGGACTTGGTATCTTCCATCGCCTGCTTCTCGGCATTTTTCTTCTGCATTTCCAGCTCATAAAGCTTCGCTTTCATCTGCTTCATGGCCTGGTCTTTGTTCTTGTGCTGTGAACGGTCGTTCTGGCACTGCGTCACTAAGCCGGTCGGAATGTGGGTGATACGCACTGCGGATTCCGTACGGTTAACGTGCTGACCGCCCGCGCCGGATGCGCGGTAAACGTCGATACGCAGATCCGCCGGGTTGATTTCGATATCAATATCGTCATCCACTTCCGGGTAAACAAACGCAGAGCTGAAAGAAGTGTGGCGGCGGCCGCCCGAATCGAACGGGCTCTTACGCACCAGGCGATGCACGCCGGTTTCGGTACGCAACCAGCCGTAGGCGTAATCGCCGATAATCTTGATAGTCACGGACTTAATGCCCGCCACTTCGCCTTCAGATTCTTCAATAATTTCGGTTTTGAAGCCACGCGCTTCAGCCCAGCGCAGATACATACGCGTCAGCATGCTGGCCCAATCCTGCGCTTCTGTACCACCGGAACCGGCCTGGATATCAAGGTAACAATCGGCGCTGTCATATTCACCGGAGAACATGCGGCGAAACTCCAGTTGCGCCAACTTCTCTTCCAGCACGTCAAGTTCGGCAACGGCTTCGTTGAAAGTCTCTTCGTCATCGGCTTCAACGGCCAGCTCCAGCAGACCGGAAACGTCTTCCAGGCCCTGGGACATCTGATCAAGCGTTTCCACGATGGCTTCCAGAGAGGAACGTTCTTTGCCCAGCGCCTGTGCGCGCTCGGGTTCGTTCCAGACGTCCGGCTGCTCCAGCTCGGCGTTTACTTCTTCGAGACGCTCTTTCTTAGCATCATAGTCAAAGATACCCCCTGAGAACGTCGGAGCGCTCCGTGAGGTCCTGAATGCGGTTTTTTACCGGATTTATTTCAAACATGATCGGTTTCTTTTAATGGATTCGTCAAAATGCGGTGATAAGAGCGGAATTCTACCGGATTCGCGCCCTCATTAATACACTGTTGTCAATTTGGCCAGAGGTGGTCAATGATCAACTGCAGGCTGCGGTTCCCGCGGAACTCATTGATATCAAGCTTATAGGCAAGCTGAACTTCGCGAACGCCGGGATCCGGCCAAATGGCAGTATCGACATTAAACGCAATACCGTCCAGCAGCGGGCCGCCGCCAACGGGTTCAACCATGACCTTCAGGTGACGCTCGCCGACCAGGCGCTGCTGTAAAATGCGAAAACGGCCATCGAACAGCGGTTCGGGGAACATTTGCCCCCAGGGGCCCGCGTCACGCAGCATTTGAGCAACTTCCATGCTCATTTCAGCCGCCGCCAGAGGACCGTCAGAGACCACTTCCCCTTGCAATAGCGCGGGGTCGAGCCACTCGGTAACCAGCTCGCCAAAGCGCTGCTGAAACTCATCAAAGCGCGCCTCTTCCAGCGAGAGCCCTGCCGCCATTGCATGGCCGCCGAACTTCAGAATCATGCCAGGATAGAGCGTATCCAGACGCTCCAGCGCATCGCGCATGTGCAGCCCCTGAATCGACCGACCGGAGCCTTTTAGCAGTCCGTCTCCGGTGGGCGCAAA